>NC_007429.1:696306-1044459 GCF_000012125.1 Chlamydia trachomatis A/HAR-13
GGTTACCTAAATTGGAACCCAAACTTAAACAAACAAAATTCCAACTAGTCATGGCACCTCTCTACTTATGCTGAAACTTACAGGACTGAGTAGATCTGGGATCGGAGGACGCTCTTTACTTACTCGCAAGTCAATCCTAGAAACTTGTCCAGCCAAAGCCTTTTCTATTTTTTCCAGCAAAACCTTAGCTAAACGTTCAATTAAAGCACAAGGATTATTCGTTGCAACTTCTTCAATAAGAGAAACAAGCTCTGCATAACACACGCTATCAGAGACTTTGTCCGTGGAACAAGCCTTTGGCTCTTCTTTAAAAAAAAGAGATAAAGAAACAAGAACGGGCTGCGGATAATGCCGTTCTTGTTCTGAGACTCCTATAGATACCCAAACGCGAAAATCCGCTATATCTAAACGATACAACAACACTCCTTGTAGGCAGCAAGACTAATTTTTATAACTTTTAATCTTACCCGAACCAATTTTTTCTTCTTCCAATAGATCTAGGAACGCTCGCAACTGTTTGGAACGGATAGGATGACGCATCTTTCGTAAAGCTTTAGCTTCAATTTGGCGAATCCGCTCTCGTGTTACATTGAATGCAGAACCCACCTCTTCCAAAGTCTTGGGACGACCATCAAGAAGACCAAACCGATGAATCAAAACAAAACGCTCACGGTCCGTAAGCGTTTTCAAAACTTCTTTCATTTTATCTTTTAACATGGAATACCCTGTTGCCTCCGCTGGAGATTCAACAGCAGTATCTTCCAAGAAATCTCCAAAAGAGCTCTCCCCACCATCTCCGACCTCTGCTTGCAAAGAAATCGGGTGTTGAGCTATTTTATAGATTTCTCGAACACGATCTGGAGTAAAGCCCAATTCCTCTCCGAGCTCTTCCGGAGTAGGCTCTTTCCCTGTTTCCATCATTAATTTTTTAGCTCCACGAAGCACTTTATTGATGGTTTCTATCATGTGAACAGGAATGCGGATCGTTCGTGCTTGATCCGCAATAGCCCGTGTAACAGCCTGACGAATCCACCACGTGGCATAAGTTGAAAACTTGTATCCTCTACGATACTCAAACTTCTCAACAGCCTTCATCAAGCCCATATTACCTTCTTGAATCAGATCCAAGAAAGACAGCCCTCTGTTGGTATATTTTTTCGCGATAGAAATTACCAACCGTAAGTTGGACTCCACCATCTCTTTTTTGGCTTCCTGGCTCTTGTCCATCCAACGCTGTAACATCCGCACATCTTTTTTAAACTCTTCAAGAGTGCGTCCAGCCGCTACCTCACGCTTGTGAAGCTTTCGCCGCGCTGCAGCAAGTTTCGCTGCGGCAAACTTATTTCTTTCAGCTCGCGCTTTCAAATCATTGATTTGCTGTTCTAACTGCAAGAATGAATCATAAGCCTTAAAAACCACCTCTCCGAAATCTTCCGTCACATTATGACGACAATGGAAACACCGCAAATACGCTTGTGTACGGATACGGCATTTCTCCAGCTCGTCATTCAACCTTGCCTGATCTGGCTTGGACAACGCCGGATCTTTTAAAGCAAGAAGCCGCTCTTCCAAATATGCATCTTCTTCTTTCAATAAAGAGATGAGTTTGGGCAGAAGATTAAGGAAGTGTGTCTTATCTTCTACTTCCTTTTCAGAAACGATCTTATCAAATCGTTCTTTACCATTGATGAGATACTGCGCGATCGACACAGCTTCCTTTGTAGAATAGCGGAAGCGCAAAATAATTCTTTCTATTTGAACTTGAGCTTTTTCTATTCTCTTAGAAATTTCCACCTCTTCCTCTCTAGTAAGTAGAGGAACGGTTCCCATTTCTTTCAAATACATACGAACAGGATCATCTGGCGTTCCTTCAGAACGCTTAGCTAACCCTTCTAGCTCTTTTGCTTCCTTTTTTCTTTCTTTCTGTCGCTCTACATCTGCTTGGTTCAGGACTTGAACATCCATTCCCGCCAGAAAAATTAAAACTTGATCGATCTGTTCTGGCGTATCGAAAGAAGGAGGAAGAATTTCATTGATTTCTTCATACGTGATGAACCCTTGATCCTTAGCAAGAGTGACTAACTCTTCTAACTTTCTTTGGATTTCTTCTTCTTGAGCTGCCTCGGCAGCTTGACTATCTAGCGTATCCATGCGCATGCTGACAAATTAAAACTAAGGAAAAATCGGCCTAGAAAGTGACAGTTTATCTTAAGAAAAACAAGAAATCTAGGGATTTTTAGATAAAAAAAAGCCTGTTGATCAGATTTAGGCCTAGAAAAACCCCTCCCGTCTTTTCTACTTATCCCTAAATATAGGAAAGATTTGTAAAAAAACTGGCTTTTGCAGGGTACAAAACCCCTAGTATATGTTGAGCAAAAGGACCCTTATCTAACGTGACTACACAATAATAGAAGGGAGTCGCCCCAAAAGCTTTTGTTTTAATAACAATTTTACCAGAACGTTCTACTCTAGATTCTGTTAAAAGATCCCGCTCCCATTGCGCGAATCCCTCAAGAACAACATCGCTCTCTCTGTTTAAAAAATCTTCTAATCCGTATCCCGTCCAATCGTTAAACAAAGCATTGGCAAAAAGGACTCTTTGCGCAAAGGGAGCATAAATAAATAGCATCCCTAGATTTTCTTCTCTCAACCCATCGAATAATTGCCGACAAGCTAAGGAGTAGTTATGGGCAGACGGATCTGTTCTTGTATACCGCAAAGCTGTCAAAGAATCCGCCGCTTCCGTTGTCTCTACACGAAAAACAATTTTACGAAACTCTAATACCAGCTGAGCCACTACATCTCGAGAAGCTACTGGCTTTCCTGGTAAATTCGTCTTAGCCCCCATTTCCAATTGCAATAGATTACGTAGTTCGCACATGAGGTCTTGTACTTTTGCTTCCAAATTACCAATATAAGCCTGTCTCTTATCCAGCATGCTATGCTGCTCCACAAAGGTTGCTTGATATTCATCATGCAGCTCTTGCTGATAAGCAAGCGTTTCTTTGAGCTCCTGAAGCAATTCTTGATTTTCTAAAATTTTCTCATTACATTCACGAACGGCAGCTTCCAACTGTATTTGTAATTGCTGGTTTTCCTCTTTCAATCTTCGGGACAACTCCTCCATATGGTCGTAACGCCCTTTGGCTTGAATAAAGACTTCTCGAGCTTGTCCCAATTGCTCCACCAACTTATCATTGTGCAATTTTAAACGATCCGTTTCTTTTTGACGCTTTTCAATAGTCTCTCGTATATTTTTTAATCCTTCGTCTTGCTCTGTAAGCTTACGAATCTTTGCTTCAAGGAGCTGCCCAGCGGCGGCACGCAACTGCCGCTCTCGCCTCCCAATCGCGAACAACCACCCTAAAGAAGAAACAACAGGGAAGAGAAAGGAACCATACCACCATTGCTGCTCGGACAAAAAAGGCCAACTCCCTATAGGCAGGAGAATCGCCAAAACGGGTGGGAGGTAATGAAAGTATCGCGAAATACAATAGTGTATTTTTTGTTTGGCAGTCCTACATTTCTCTAGAACTCTTCGCTTATTCAAAAAACCCCTTGTCATACTATTGGTCCTTCCCATCACATACTGCATGCCTGCAGTGCATCCCCAAACTATATCCCTACAAATCGCGAATTTTGGGATTGATCATTGTTTTTTTGAATTTTGGAATATCAACTGTTTTAGAATCTACTATGATATTGGCAACTACTGAAACTTCCTTTAAAATAGGTCTCTTTCCCCCCTCCTTTATTTTATCTATCCTATTTTTCTTTCTATTTTATTGTCTTTTCACCTAAAATCTCCACGTGTTCCGTCCCGGGTTACCTGTAAGGTCTGAGCGGATGACATCGTTACTGCCGACACTTCTGTTTTTGTGTCGGTCTCTGGAGTGACACTTCCAGAGATGACGTAAAGTTTCGGATACAACATCTATCCTACTCTCATGTCATGCCGAAAGTCACAGCAGATTGCTGTGAGGTGTCGCGTTTGTTCTTTGCGTTAAAGATAACAGTTAAAAATAGCCTAATTGGGAGAGATTATGGCACCAAGAAAACCGAGCAAGAAAGTCGGACCTCAAAAACGCCCTTCTGCAGAGAAGAGAGTTATCACTTCTAAGAAAAAGCAATTGCGTAATCAAAGCTTCAAATCAAAAGTAAGAACTATATTGAAAAAATTTGAATTGGCAGTGCAATCGGGTGATGTGGAATCCATTTCGGCAGGGTTGCGTTCCGTTTACAGCATCGCAGATAAAGCTGTAAAACGAGGCATCTTTAAGAAAGGTAAAGCTGATCGAGTTAAATCCCGCACTTCTGAACGCGCTTGCCCCGCAGCTTAATTTTTTCTATTCTTTCCTAATTAATCATCTTAGGTCCAAAAAGCTGATGAACACGCTCACTTTCTGAGGCTTTTTGGATCGTTTCTTGTCGATAAAGATTTTATTTGCATCGATTTAAAAGCGATTTCTTTTTACAATGCTTTCCCGATATGCCTCCTTTTGAGTCATAAACCTTTGGTTTCACAAGATTTTTGACGCAAAAGGCCCTTAATTTTTTTGGAGGTTTCCACAATGGCAGCAACGGTACCCATAGCAAGCCCAGTGGGCAGACTACTATCTTCCGCAACCGCAACTACTTTGCGAGGCAACGCAACATCCCTTCGCTCAAAGCTCAACTCTGTTGATGATCTTTTTGACCTCATATCCTCTTCCTGCACCTTAGCAAGAGTAGCACCAGGGACCACTGTCTCTGAGACGCAACAACAGCAGCTGTCCACTATAGAGACCACATTGGACTCGGCTCGAAGTGCAAGTAATGCTGTTCAAGCAGGGTGTGGAATTGTACAATTACTAACCGGTGGGTTATTCTTCAAAACCAATCCTGATGGATCTTTCCAACTAGATCCTGTTTCGCAACAAAGAACGCTCCTATCTCCACTATCACTTCTCAGCAAAGTAACTCGTTTAGCTAGCAAAGTTCTTGGAACCGTGAAATTCATGGGCTCCCAAGCTTTCCCTGTTTACCAGTTGGGTGCACACGCAACAGGTATTGGCTTATCTGCTTCTGCATTTGGAACTGTCAGCTCCGCCTTCGATGTCGCAGAAAACTCAAGAGAAGTTCTCGGGAACCTCAAACAGAACAAACCTACAGAAGGAACATCTAAAGAAAACGGCTTCATGGCACGTCTTAAAAGAGCTCGTGCAAGTATGTTCAACTTGCTTTGCAGCATCTTTGACTTGCTGGCTCAGGCTTTCTGTTTTATCAGCGATGCAGTTTCTACAGCATTTATGGGCGTGCATACCGCTTTTATTGTGGGTATCTTCTGCTTCCTATCTGCTTTGGGAAATGTTATTCTTTCTTTCGCTTTTTAAGGTTTGCAAACACTACATCCTTGAAGCTCGCAGGTATATATCTGCGAGCTTTTTTTTAATTAGAGTAAATTTCCGCTGCTAAATGAGACAAAATCCCATTGAGAACTTGCATAGAGGTAGAAACTAACGTCCATTCCTGTTGAATGTTCGTCATTTGGTTTTGCAAGTTTAATTGTTGCGTTTGGCTCTGTGTTAGATAATCGTGCTGATCCGTTTGTACTAGCGTATGCATGGGCCCCAATCCTCCTGAAGGACTGGCATTATCAAATCCGTTTGCTGCATACCCTTCTAAACTTGCCAATGTCGAAATCCAATCTGTAGGTCCAGTTATCTTATATTTATCCTTGTCATAATTGTTATCTTTCTTCTCAACCTCATAATTAAGACTTCTTAACAGAGAGTCTAAAACTGCTAACTGCTCCACGATAATACGAATAAAAGATAAATACAGATTGGCTTGCGTGCGCATGCTGTTCGCTTGTGCATCCGTTACTTTATGCCCTTGCGCTAAAGCTTCCACTCTAGCTAGTAAAGCTTCTCCAAAAGCCTCGGCGCGATAACAGCTATTAATATCCCTAACGATATATTCGTGTTCCTTAGCTAAAGCCCCCATGAACTCAAAGAAATCCCCACAAAATAAGTTTTCTCCCTCCTTACTTTCTACAAGATAGGAAGAAAGATTGTAGTAAACGGATGAGGTAGAGAAGTTATTAGTAATGGATAGGAGGTCGTTAACAGCGTTAGCAGCGACATTGTTGAAGTTCACTTCTTGAATCAAAGGATTTAGGAAATTCTCCTGCTTAGGAATTTGTGTATTTAAAATGAGATGGATAAAAGCAGAACCTAAACTCGTAGAGTCGATCCAGCTATCTACAGCCTGTGCACGTAAAGAAGGTGTACTCCCTGTAGAAGTATTAAAAGAAGCCTTAGCTGGATCTAATGTGTCGTAAGTCCGATTGAGTTCATTTATCTCTTGTTGGAATTTGCTCAGGTATTCTGTAGCTTTCCCTTGAAATTCTGTCAACATTGACTGTGCTTTAGTAACAGCATCCGAAAGATTTAAATTTCTCGTAATTACATTATCTACAAAATTACCAAAGTTTGCTTGATAAACACTGTTTTTATTTGTAATATAATTTTTTTTCAATTCTTCTTCTGAAGGCATAGTCGAATTAAAAGATGAAAAAAATTTTTGTTTTGTTAGTTCTGTCCATTTATTTCTAACTTTTTGAATCACTGTATTCTCATCAGAAATCGTACTAGCCATTGTGCTCTCAGCTACCTCGCAATAGGCCACCATGTAGGATATAACGTGTGCTAACGTTTGATCTGTGTTAGCGTTATTGAGTTGTAAAAATTGATTCACATATTTGGTTATAAGAGTGAGTCCCTCGTCCTCCAAAACTCCAGCTATTTGCGAGAGTGCCATGAGTCCTGCATAACACTCCATAACAGAGGTTAAGCGCACTGAAGTAAAATCTTTATTGTCGCTAAGACGCTTTACCCCTTCCAGCATACTCTCTAACGACGCTTGTGCTTGTAAGAAGGATGTCTTTTTAACTTCTAACTCTTTAATTTGCTCTTCTACATTAGAACGTACAGATTGGAGATTCTGCGTTGCTTGCTGAAAGGCTTTAACCACCTCTCCCTTACAAACTCCTGCATCTTGTCTAGTCAGATAGTAATCCATCACCTCTGGAGAAGGTAAGGCAGCTTGTGTGTAAATACTACTAATATCCTCCGCGCTTAAATTAGCATCCGGCTTCGCAAAAGGAATCATTTTCAACACAGAATCAATGACTTCTTTAGATCCACCTAAAGCGGGTTCAACCTCCATAGCATTATTGAAAGCTTCCATCCAAGCTTGAAGCACTAACTTTGCGTTAGCATCGTTTATATTCTCTTTCGTCAAAGAATCTGGAACATCTAGGCCTAAAACCAAACACTGGTCCAGCATCTCCTGGATATTTTCTCCTATGCTTGCTCGATGCTTCCACAAAGCTTCCTTCACATGCGTATCAAAGTACTCATTAACATAATACTTCTCATAATCAGCCAAAGACTTCTCTATGACCTGATTAGAAGCACCTTGAGCTGTTAACTGAGCTGTAATACGAGCTTTACCTTCTTGAAGCTCTTTTTCTTGTTCTTTCTTAATGACATCCTTAATGGACGTATCAGCAGGAATGTATGCACTACCAAAAATAGCTTTCTGATCTGTTTCATCAAGCGAGGGTTTTTGCTGGTAGGTAGCCATTAAAACTAAAGTCGACGATATACCAGCTACTTGAGTCATAGGTAACTCTGGCACGTCTTCTATCAGAGCATTCAAACTATCTGTAATGGTAGTCACTAATACTTTAGCGGTACTTTGCTTAATATCTGCAATAGTACTACCAGAAATAATACCTGCTGCCGGAGTTCTGCCTCCTGCGGCTCTTCTTACCCCCCAGTCTCCTCCAGGAAATATTCTGTTAGAGGGATTGACCACAGAACCAACTCCCAAATATCCAGCTTCCAAAGCTACAGCTAAACGTCTTAGTACATAAAGTCCTGAGTTTAACTCCTCCATATCAATGGCTGGCCGTGCTTGGTTTTTAAAATCTGAGCCAGGATTGGCGAGTTTAATCTTAAATAAACCCTCTCCAGATACAGTAGTTGGCCTAAAATTTAAATAGTAAGAAGACATAAAAACAAAACTAAAAACTTTTATGTTTTTATTTTCTTATTTAAAAAAGTTTTTTTCTATGTTTGTTTTTATAAAAATTTTTATGGTAATCTTTTATAAAAGACATTAGTTGAGATGTGTTCTATGAACATATTTAATAAAATTAACTCTGTTTCAAAAGATTACACAAAAATAGAAGAATTATTTCTTCCTACGCATAAGAATAAAACTTTCTGCATGAATCAAGTAATGCAGTTTCAAAAAACAGAAATAGAGCGTAGCGCTATTCAGAATGTTCTATCTCTTTTAGATTTAGATAATGATGTGAAAGGGAAATACGAACAGTTAGTTGCTTCCCTATCTTCTAGCGCTCCAACGACCACGTCTCAGCCTTCAGATGAATCAGCTGTAATCACATACGATCCACCCTCTTCTAATCCTCTGTATAACGCTTCGAAACAAGCCTGGGTACACAATGTATTGGTTGGCTTTCTCTCTGTCGTAAACGAAGCTAAAACAAAAGCTACGGAAATCGCTGGGCAACAAAATCCTCCACAAACAGACCTTAAGCCTCTGACAGATTTATTTGATTCGTTAACTACTCTAGTAGATAAGGCTAATCACAGAGAACTATCTAACGAAGACTTAGAGACATTTTATCTCCTTCCTGACCAGATCTTTTCTGCTATTCAAACTTTCCCATTTGAAGGAAATCAAAAAGTACTCTTTTCCAATCAATTATTGGATTCTTTCGGAGAAGATAGCTCTGTAGAACAGATATTTGCAGACATACGAATTGAAGGACTTCAAGATACCCTGAACATGGTCCAATCAAAACTGTCTGCTACAGAATTCGAATCCTTTAAAGAATTACAGATGATCATAGATACTCTCCGTGAGTATGTTGAACCGTTCAATGACGAAGGATTTGATACCATTTTACAGACGAGTAAAGATCTATCTTCTGCTATCATCAATTCTTCTCTCTCCAGCAACGATAAGATAGAACTCTGCCGTAATATTGCCGATCTTTACAGAGACCAAGTGTTATCTATCAAAAACTTAGATAATGTATTGAATGAGACCATTTATATAAACGCTCGCAACAGCTCTCTGTTCTCAAACATTTGCAGTCTCGTTGAATTCATCATGGGGAGTTTCGCTCCTATCGGACTAAATGAGACTACTATAGAGGTAACGAACGCATCAATTGCTGGAGCCCTGCAAGCAGTGCGCGCCATTGACACTCGTTTCCATGAACTAACTCCTAAACAGAAAAATCTCGTCAATGAAACGGTCAAGAAACTTGATGACTTCTCAGGAGGTAACTACATCGGTGCCGTTTGGGCTTACTTTACGTCTGCAACAGTCATCTCCTCTAAAGACTCTGTGACGACAGATGAAGTCAAACAAGCGTTAACCTCGCAAGCTAATACTATCGTCTCGGATTTTTCCTTAGCCCAAACGTTAAAATCTACGATTAATAAAATTGTACAAGAAAACGGGAAATTTAAAGCTACGGTTGATGGTATAGAGAGACAATATACTATTTTCGGCCCGCCTGAAAACGATACAAGTTCTAACAAAGCCACTCTTAACCTAATCCTTCTTAACTTTGGATCTATAGGATTCTTGCCCAACATTACTTTGGCAGCGAATAACCATGCAGAGACTTCCGCTAGAGCCTTTTTTAAATTTAGAGCTCTAGCACAGGTAGAAAGTACAAAACTAGATGGAACCTTACAAGGAAGTGAGAACTTCTTACAGAAGATAAATCAATTACGAACAGACCTTTTTTCCTACCAACTCCTTGCACAATCCTATGAAATTCGCTCTCTTCCCCTTCCTTCTGCAGTTGCTTCGGTCCTTATAGATCGCTACATGCCTCAAGAGATTGATTACTTAACACAGATGAAATCGGATCTGTATTACAGTAACTTCGGCTCTAGTGTTGGAAATGCTATGATTGAAGCTATTGCTCAATTCGTGAATGGAGCTACCTACTTCAATTTTGCGAGCTTTGCTGGACAACAACCTATGACAGCTATGGCTCAGGATACCTTCCCTGGCTCTAAAGAGACAGCTGAAACAAAACTCGCTTTAGAAAAACAACAAGCTAAACTCTACCTGCAATACGCTACTCAAGCTCTAAAGGTAGTCCAAGAACAGATGGAACGAGTCCAAAACGATAAGGTTATCACTAACGAACAGAGATTACGCATCACAGATGCTTTAAAAGGATACGCAGACAACCTCAACGCCATTAGCGGTTCTTTAGTCTTATTACAGGTATACCTGAATCCTCTCAGCGTGGGAGTTCGTGATGGCAACCAGGGAGGCAACGATACAGGAACAGACCCTAAAGGAACTTTCCACGTGTTCGGAGGACAAGATCAGTGGCAAGCACGTTTAGAAATTCTAGAAGATGCTCTTGTCTCAGGACTTCCTTCTAATATCATCAGCGGAGGACTGTTCCCCGTACAAGCAAGTGTGCAATCTGACCAACAAGCCTATGCAGATATGGGGCAGAACTACCAACTGGAAATGCAAATGCATATGACGGCCATGCAGCAAGAATGGACGGTAGTAGCCACATCTTTACAAATTCTTAACCAAATCTATCTTGGTTTAACAAGAAAACTGGCTGGTTAGACAAATAAAGCAGCTTAAAAACAAAAATTTTTAAGCTGCTTTCCCTCACGATTATTACTGAAGCTATCTTAAGAGATTACGCGCTAATCCCAAATAAATTTGATTTAATAGCTGAAGAGATGTTGCTACCACCATCCACTCCTGTTGCATAGAAGTGAGATGCATTTGCAACTCTAACTGAAAATTCTGTCCCATATCAGCATAGGCCTGCTGATTCAAGTGTACCAGAGCTTGCATTTGGAACATTCCAATATTAGTTGGGCTACCGACTTCTCCGGATACCATAGTATCCTCTAAAGTCTGTAAAACTAATCTCCAGTTCTTTCCGTTTTCTCCTGGTATACCATTTTTAACCTCAAAAACACCATCCACACCTTCAACAGTACTCACTGATAAAGGGGCCAATTGAGTTTTCAATGATGTTAAAGAATTGCTGATTGCGTTAAGCATATCGGTATACTGTGTCAACTCTGCCTTAATTTTTGCTTTCTGCTCTGTAGATAACTTGTCATCATTAGTAACCGCACTTTGTTGATTAGTGACGGTAGTCTTAGCTGCTTCCGTAATTTCTAGAAACACATCTACTTGTTTCTTTTCTTCGTCTAACTTGGCTTTAGCATTATCTGCAGACCCTGCAAAAATATTCTCCCTTGTTTTACCTACAACAGGAGGTTGCCCAATATAGTTAGCAAAACCAAAGTAGGTTGCGGAGTTTACATACAAACTAATCGCATCTAAAATGGTGTTGCCTATATCCGAACCTTTATTTCCGTAATACAGACGAGACGAGATCTTTTCTAAAAACTCCACTTCCTTTGGCATGTAGTGGTCAATCAATACAGAAGCAACGGCAGAAGGGAGCGGAGAAGCCTCTACTTCCTTAGTTTGTGCAATAGTTTTCCCAGCATTCAACTCTGTCTGCATCTTGGTCAAGAATAGACTCTTCTGTTCCCCTTGAACCATACGTTTGTGAATCATATTCTTCTCTGAATCAGCTTGCAGAATGAATCGATCGCACTCTTGCTTAAATACCTCTGCTTGAGAAAGCGCTACTGCTAACATCGTTCCTAGCACTTTATGAAATCCATCGCCTAGAGCGATCTCATCACATACCGCTTCTCCTGAATCATTATAGGAAAATAACTCGTATCGATCCCCGTTTGCTAATGTGACAAAGCCTTGTAAAGAACAAACCTGCAAAATGTCTTGCATTTTGGCCGTCAAAACAAAGTTATTACTCAAACCACTTAACGTTTCTGAAAAGCTTTCTTCTAAACCTTCTAAGAGACCTGTTTCTTTATTCTGGCAATTAACAACAACCAAATGCGCACAGAGAACTCCTAAAAATTCGTCTAACTGCTGTTGTTGCAACGATGATACCGCAGCATTCACCATTTGCTGCTGCTCAGCTGTTAAAAAGTCAAAACGTAAACCTATTGCACGCACAGTGGGAAGAACACTTACCATCATGGCAGGGTTCAGTAAAATACGCTCCTCTTCACTAGTAGGAGACAATAAGTGCATAAGAGAGGATACTAAAGAAATCACCTGCACGAAGTGACTATGTTGCCTAGAATTCACAAATAGAGCATCTTGTTCGAGACTATGATACGCTTGTACCGCATCCACTTGTTCTTGGTACATAGCTGCTATTCGTTGACAGAGATCCACCTTCTGACTTGCCTTCAGCTCAGACTCCACGATCTTAGCAGAAAGATGCCCACCGACTCGAGCAATCGCCTCTATATGTTCTGGACTGAGATGAGATTCACTCGTGCGTTGGATAGAGGAAATTTCTTCCGAGACTTCTTGGAATACCAGAAACTCTTCTTCTGTCAAACGCTCTTTAATCACAGATAAAATCGCTTGGAAGTTCTCCAATCGTACCTGGGCGAAGGACTGCTCTAAATTCTCTTCCGTACCAAAAATATCTATCAAAGATTGGATCAATTCTAGCTGCCGCGTGCTAGATACAGAAGCTTTCTGCAAAACTCGCATAACATCATTCGAAAGAGAAAGAAGAGAACGAATATCTTCCGCAGACAAACGCTCTTGCTTGTCCTGTAGGGAAGCGGCATCCATACGGATAGCAAGTAAATCTCCCCGTTCTTCTTCCGTAAACAAGGATGTGTCCACTAAGACTTGATCCAAAATTTCACGTATACCCTGTACTAATCGTACTGCCCAACTTTGTTTAATACCTGTAAAAATGGGCATGCTAGAATCAGACTGAACTACAGCTTGTGCAACAACCTGGTTTTCAGATTGCAGAGAAGCCATCGGTTTTTCTTGGATGTGTTGGCTCTCTGTAGAGCGTCCTGTTTGTCTATCTACATCCAACTGTTCCAGTCGTTGAATCAAATTTCGATATCGCTGGTCTGCTTTTTGATCGAAGGAAACAAGAAGTGCTTTTAAAGCTTCTTGTTCCATTTTGAACTGCTCATATTGAGCAACCTGAGATACTATTGTTGCAGAATCTGGTTTGGCAATCTTCTTTGCAATAGCCTCAAGAGTGCTATTATAATCCGTTAAAGATCCTTGTGTACGATGAATACGGTTCATTGCCAACTCTCTCAACTCTACAGTTGTACTTGTCGCGAACCTATCTCAATAATATTTTTTTTACAACTTTCTCCCAGAAGAATAAAAAAGCATATTTTCTTCTTTTGGAACTAAGAACTTATTATTGAAAAGACTTCTGTAGACACGAGATTCCTTTGAAAAGAAAAAAGAGCCAAAAAAGAAATTCTTTTTTGGCTCCCCCTCAATTCACAAACTTCAATCACACGTTAAGAAAGATAACCAGAGAATAGAGAAGCAATGTTTACCAACACCTGTTGAATGAAAGCGGGCTGTTTTCTAAACGCATTCTCTCGAGATTCTGCGAGACTACGTTCCCCATCAACAAACTCTCTTTCCAATTGCGCAGCAAACTTCTGCAAGCTATCCGCAGAATTCTGAACAGCGGGATACCCAAATTGTGGAGCTTTGCTAATAGATGCCGTGAGCTTCTGCATAATCTCTTCTTGATTTACTTGCGGATTGCTCACAATCGTAGACATCAAAGAATCCAGAACCTGTAAGCGGCTATATACATCACCTAACGTTTGGCTATCTCTGACAATAGTTTCTGCTGCTCTTTGGCTAGCATTTGCACTGCGTCCTTGACTTTCTATGCCAGAACGAGAAACGCTTCTGGAAAGCGCGGGATTTGCAGTTTGACTAATAGCTGACTGCACGCCGCTTCTGCTTTCGGAATATAAAGAGTTCAGTGTTTTGTAAGCAGAATATCCATCGGAAAGTGCTGCTGCATAAGAGCTGGAAGAAGTCGAAGAAAACGCTGTCTTGTAAAGCTGTTTTACATTCATCTGGACAGTGCTAGCTGTTCCTGCGGAGCCTCCTCCAACCTTGGCAGCTGCAAAAGCCACTTGTCCCATAGCTGTAGCTAAACCATCTGCTGATGGTTGTTTCAAAGCTTGCGCAAGAGCATCTTTGATTGCTTGTATTTCGGCTGGGAGCTCGCCATCCGCACCAACCAGTTGATCTGACATCGCAGTCAGCTGAGCCTCCATAGCTTGTAGCTCTTTAGCTGTTGCAGGATTGTTTACATTAAATTGTTCGATCATAGATCGAAAACCTTGCATTGCAATCGCTGCCATTTCATTGTCTACATCATCAAGCAACAAGGAAATTCTTCCTGAATTGTTAGAGGATTTCAACGCTCCTGCCGCACTTCCTGCGGAAGCAGCTGACCCACTCGGACCAACGATAGGAATATCCGAACCACTAGGTTTGATCTCTTGAATATCTTTTTGTGCTTGACTAATCTGCTCCTCAGCTTTTTTCACTAAAGGCGAGTCCGCTATTTCTTGATGTTCTTGCTTTAACTCTGTTATCTTAGCTTGCGCAGCATCAATTAATTCCTTAGTAGCTGCAATATTATCTGGGCTATTATTTTGCTGTGCTTGAAGAACCGCAGCCTGACTTTGGTCCCCAGCATCCACAATAGACTGCAAAGCTTGTCCTAACTTAATTCCCGCTTCAGAAGAAGCTTTGATAACCTCTCCTGCGTTAGTGAGAACAGCTTCATAACTTATGTTTTGTCCTTCCAGATCTTTGATAATTTGATCTGCAGAATTTTTGTTGATCTCTAACTGACTATTAATCGCTGGAATCTGATCTGCAGAGTCTGTGGTTGTTAAAGCTTCCTTTAAAGTCTGATTCTGTTTTTCAAGTTTAACTAACTGATTGAGCTTATCAATAACCTCTTGTTTCTCTTGAAGAGCTTCTTTAATTCTTGTAACTTCAGCCTTCTGTTCTTCGTCCGTACTAGCCAAACGCTCCATATCTTGGAGAGCTGCCATCAAATCAGCCATTTTCGTTTCGTATTCAGCAAGTGTCTTAGCGTTCTCTAATCCACTTTTCGCCGTATCAAAATTCGATTTAACCTCATCATAATCTTTTGCCGCTACACGTGTAACCGTAGAGGTAGAAGTAGAGGCCTCTAATTGAGAGAGAGAGTCTGTTGGACTGGAATTTTTATTCAAGATGGCATCACGAAGAGAGATTAATGCATTCTTTGCTGAGGATAAAAAACTCCAGCTGCTTACAGAGGACGATGCTGAAGGACTCGCTTCTGACTCCTTCGTGGACTCTTTGGTCTCCGAATTAGAAGCGATTTGCCCATTAATAATTGGATTCATCGAGCTCTGATTAGAAGAAACTGATTCTGGTCCTGATTCCATACAATATAAAAAAAATAAAAAAACCTTACTTAATTATAAAAGGCAATAAAAAAAGCCCACATCCGTTATTTTGGGTGTGGGCTCTTAAAAGACTATCCCTTAAGGGATTAGAATGAAGAAATTAAACCTAGGTCATACTTACGATAGGTGAAGTCGCTACCAAGGTTATCGTTAGCAGGCTTAGAATAAGCAGCATAAGCTCGGAAAGAAACCGAATCTGTCAGACCCATAACAAACTGATAGGAAACTCCTTTATAGTTAGTAAAGCCGTTAGATTCTTTAGGATCCAATCCTTGTTTGATAGCTTGAGCAAACCAATATTTCATTTGGTTTCCGCGACCAATACCCGCGACATCAATTTCTGGAATCGCTAAAGCTTCAACATACTCATAACGAACTGTTGCAGACCAGTCTCCAGCTCGTCGAACACCGCCTAGAGAGCAGCCGATGAACCAAGCATGGTTTTCCTTACCATTTGTAATTTTGGTTGTAGGAGTTGTTGATTGTTTCCAGTTCTCTGGTATTTCCGCTAATGGATTAAAGAGATAGGCTCCGTAAGTGTAAAGATTTTTTGTTTGTCCATTAAACCATGGCATAGCTGTGCTCTTCCCAACCAACCATTGCCATACTAAATAATCGTACTTGGTATTAGGTTTAGCTGGTTGTGCAGCGCTTGCGTCTGCTGGATCATTCGTTTTTGCTGTTAACGTATTCCAGTCAACAACACTCGTTTTCACAACGAAATTTCCTGGGAGTTTATTCAAAATAGCTTCCACGACCCAAGCATACTCTTTCTCTGCCATATTCACGACAAAAGGACCACCATGAACAATCATGGTGAAAGGAAGTTTCTCACTAATACGTCGCGCAGCGTATAAATGAATTCCGTCGAAATTACTATTAAACTGAACGTCGGAATCAAAAATATCTCCCAATCCAGAGCGACCAATCTCTGCAAATACTTCTGCTTGCGTTTCTGGGTTTTTGTAGAATCGGTATCCTAAGAAGGCACGATTAATATCTAACCCTGCTGCAGAAGATTCTCCGCCAGCAATCGTTACCCAATTCATTTTCGAAGTCATCCAACTATTAGCAGCGGTGTAATCCACATACAAATTGAATTCACTACGATACCGATTGGTAGGTAACATAGGTTTAGCAGGAGTCTGAGTTGTCTCAAGATCCTCTTTTGCATAAATCCATCGAGCGCGGACATCTCCAGCTAAACGTAGAACTCCATCGCGCTTACGAGTCTCGACAAAACCTTTGGAACTCAAATAAGAATCTAAATCTTCAACAGACCATAGCTGGCTATCCATCGAACTAGCCTGCGCAAAAGCCAAGTTTGTAGACCCACAAGCTAATAAAAGCGCGCCTACAAACCCTTTATAAAAGTATTTTTTCATAATGTCCTTAGCAAAGTTTGACATCTCATACAACCGACCCATGGTTTGTATTTTATTATTGAGAAGTGCTCACGGAAATCTCTCTTCCTGGGACGCTTGATTTTTTCGCAAACGGTTACAAATCTCTTACTTACATAAGCATGATCGTAACCAAGCCAAAAACTATAGCTCAGGAAGGATTTTTTCTAAAAATACAGTTCTATTCTTAAGAGAAAAAGATGTCCTAAGAGACTAGCTTACAGCTAGTTTCTTAGGATAGACTGATGCCCTTTCCAGTATTGGAAAGAAATAAGATTCATAAGATCTTCTGTCTTTAGTAATTTAGCTAATCCAAACAATACTGATAAGAAAAGTGCCGATTCTGCAAAAAAGACTCCACACTGATCTAAAAAAGATACTAAAGGTTTTGTTGGGACTGTTAATGGCTCGATAAATACTACGTACGTGGTATGCGTTACTATGTTCACACCAATCGTAATAACCGCTGCTAGAATGGTTGTAATGACAGTTTTCCCACTCTCTTTAAACGTTCTCCACATCAATCCTTTGTAAGTAGGAAGACTCTTACCAGCACAATACCATAGCATCGCTAACTGACCCCACGACACTAAAGAAGTAGCGTAGGCTAAAACAGCAACCTGTTTGCAAACTAAACATCCGATCACATTAAGAACCATATTCACTACGGCAGCAATGATCCCTACCAGCATCGGAACTTTGTAATTCCTTCTTGCATAGAATAGAGCCGATACGAGAGGAGCTAAAGCCATAGGAATAATACTTCCACTATATCCCCTTAGAACTTCTACAATAGCGTGCACAGCTGTTTTAGGAAACACTCCGTGCTCATATAACACTCGCACCCCAGGCAAAGCAAAAAGCAATAGCCCCATCGTCATAACCACCATAACAGCAACAGTGAGCTTCAACGAAAACCGCAAGAGATCATATCCTTGTTGATGTTCTTGATCTTGAACGCAACGAGAAATCGCAGGTAGCAACACTGTGAAGACTCCAAGACCAAATAAATGGACAGGTAACTGTTGTATTCGCACGGAATACATCAGATACAGAGGTCCTACCTCATTGATATATCGCGCGAGCCACATATCACATAGTAAGTTCAACTGAAAGATTCCCATGGATAACAATCCTAGAGACAGTGGGGCAATCAGAGCACGGATACTATCCCGCTCCTGAGGAACCTCTTTACTTTGTCCCAAAAACTTCATGACTCCAGGAAGCGTAACAGCCCATTCTAAAATGAAGCCTATAACAAGGACTACAGCTAATCCAAAAATACGATTCCTCGAATCATAATTCCGTGCTAAAAAGACCGTTCCAATCCACGACACATTAACAACAGAAGGAGCAAGTCCTACGCTGAAAAACTTCTTCTCACAATGCAACAGCGTGGAATTCACTGTATACATCATCAGAAAGATCCCGGAAGGTAGCAGTATGATTGTTAAAAGTAGGGTATCAAATAGGCTTCCTGTAACGCAAGAACACCAAACACAGAGTCCTAATTCTATAATTAAAGTAAATAATATAGCGCTGTAACAAAAGAATCTCGAAAAGCTTCTAAAGAAAAACGTTGCTCGAGAAATATTTTGCGCACGTAAAAACTCGAAATGCGGAATAAAAGCGAGTCCAAGAATAGGCCCACCTAAAAGCTTTCTTAAAAAAAAGATCGTCCGAAAAGCCAGCCAAAAAGATGCTACTAAGGGATCGGCTCCGAAATATGTAGCCATAACAATTTCTCGTAACATCCCAGTAAGACGACTAAAAAACGTTCCGGACAGCAAATTAAACAATGAGCGCACTAGCGATCCTTCATCATCTTTCCTCATCACTCTCCTCTTTTTGTGTCTTTTAAGCCTTTTTAGGCCCTTTATACCGAATAACGGCTAGTGATATTTTTCTGATAATGCAATAACTACCACTATTCTCGCTATTTATAGTTTCTTTAATCAAGAACCTCTGGCAATCTTCTATCATGAATGACTAGATAGAGAACGGGCTATGTTTATACTTCCTCCTCCTCAAGAGGCTTTACTAGGAGCCCACACGTCGGCTGCTGGAGGACTTCATAATGCTCTTTACGAAGGGCGCGATATCGGAGCAACCACCGTTCAGCTATTCACTGCAAATCAACGTCAGTGGAAGCGACGAACATTAACTCAAGAAATGGTGGATCAGTTCCGCATAGCACTGAATGAAACTTCTCTATCTTACATCATGAGTCATGCTGGTTATTTAAATAACCCTGGTGCTCCTAATCCGGAGATTCTAGAAAAAACTCGAGTGTGTATGCACCAAGAAATAGCAGACTGCATCTCACTCGGTATCTCTTTTGTTAACTTTCATCCGGGAGCAGCTCTTTCTGATTCTAAAGAAAGTTGCCTCGATCGTACCATTGCTAGTTTTTCACAAATGGCCCCCCTTTTTGAAAACAATCCTCCACTTGTTGTCCTTCTTGAAACAACCGCAGGCCAGGGTTCCCTAATAGGAAGTTCTTTTGAGGAACTTGCTTACCTAATTCAAGGGATTAAAGCCCACATACCCATAGGTGTTTGTCTAGATACCTGCCATATTTTTGCCGCTGGTTACGATATTTCATCGGTCGCGGGATGGGAGCAAGTACTCAAACATTTTGACGCAGTGATTGGATTATCTTTTTTACGAGCCATTCACTTAAACGATTCTGTCTTCGCTCTCGGAAAAAATAAAGATCGTCATGCCCCTATTGGAGAAGGTTGCATAGGCTCAGACAGTTTTTGCTTCCTTATGCAAGATGAGCGTACCCGCATGCTACCTAAATACCTAGAGACTCCTGGAGGACCAGATCTGTGGACTAAAGAAATCCGTTACCTACAAAAAGTTTGCTAAAGTCAACAGAAGGAGTTTTTCTCCTCTCTCTTTATGAAAAAAAAAGCCTCGCAAAAGCGAGGCTTCAAAGAACATATGAATCCTTGAACCAAACGATTATGTTCTGTGGGATAGAAACTCACAAATAACAGAAACGTTTACTGGTAAAGGAAGTTGAGAAGCGATTTGATCCAGTTCTGGAGCAACAACCAACTCTCCTTTAAAAGCTGCTTTATCCAAAGATAGATAGGCAGGAAGAGAGCTTTGATCTTTGTTCTCTAAAGATTCTGTAACGATAGCTAATCTTTTTGATTTTTCTTTCAAAGAGATCTGCATTCCAGGACGAACGAAGAACGAGCGTCTATCTACCTTTTTCCCGTTCACCAATACGTGCCCATGAGAAACCAATTGTTGAGCAGCAAAGATCGTTTTTGCGAATCCTAGTCTATAGACGATATTGTCCAAACGGCACTCAAATTTCTCTAGGAACATTTGCGCAACGTTTCCTTGCTTATTTACAACCTCTTTGTAAGCTTTAACCAATTGCTTCTCTAAGATCATTCCGTAGCAAGCTTTTAATTTTTGCTTTTCTTCTAACTGTAAGCCGTA
Organism: Chlamydia trachomatis A/HAR-13; assembly: GCF_000012125.1. NCBI lineage: Bacteria > Pseudomonadati > Chlamydiota > Chlamydiia > Chlamydiales > Chlamydiaceae > Chlamydia > Chlamydia trachomatis. The sequence goes on from NC_007429.1 coordinate 716,630, forward strand.
GTCAGATTTCTTTTTTCTTTGCATGCCGTGCTGACCCGGAGGATTGGGCTTTCTCAGCAAAGGGTTTCGACCTCTCCCAAAGATGTTAGCTCCAAAACGTCTCGCTATTCTGTTTTTAGGGCCACAATATCTCGCCATGTTCAGTCCTTATTTTATTCCTTAAAAAACATCGCCTCGCTAACTTTCATCGGGAGACGTTGTTGAACGCGAGTTCCCCGCGCTTGACAAAATACAAAAGAGCATTCTAGTTCTATTTCCAATTTTCTACAACGGATTTCCTAGATTCTCAGTGCTAAAAAAACTCTTCTTATTTAAAAAATCTCAAAAAAGTCGATTTAACTAGCTGTTTGTTTAGAAAGATACTGAAAAAGGTTTCTTTTTATTTCTTCATCAAAACTCTTTGATCTATTCTTACCATCTCGTATACTGCCTCTCAGCCGTTTAAAAAAGTTTTTAAACAAACTTTTCGAGCTTCTCGATTTTAATCTTAAGATAAGTTTTCAGCATATAGGATGTCTTCATGGAAAAGAATTATTATGCTTTAGCGTATTACTACTTTGGTCCTGTAAGCAACCCTCATGAAGAAATTGCTTTACACAAGCAATTATTCAAAACTATGGATGTTTCTTGCCGGATTTACATCTCTGAAGAAGGGATTAACGGTCAGTTTAGCGGCTATCAGCCAGACGCAGAACGCTATATGGCTTGGCTGAAACAACGCCCAGATTTTGCCTCGATTAAATTCAAAATCCACCATATTGAAGAGAATATCTTCCCTAGAGTTACAGTGAAGTATCGTAAAGAACTCGTTGCTTTAGGATGCTCTGTCGATACAACAAAACAAGGAAAACACATTTCCCCTGAAGAGTGGCATGAAAAACTCCAAGAGAATCGTTGCTTAGTCTTAGATGTTCGAAATAACTACGAGTGGAAAATCGGTCATTTTGAAAATGCTGTTCTCCCTGATATTGAAACGTTCCGAGAATTTCCCGATTACGCTGATCGTCTAGCCAAAGAGCATGATCCTGCAAAAACTCCTGTCATGATGTATTGCACTGGAGGTATTCGTTGTGAACTCTACTCCGCTCTTCTTTTAGAGAAAGGCTTTAAAGAAGTGTACCAACTGGATGGAGGCGTGATCGCCTATGGATTAAAAATGGGAACAGGAAAATGGAGAGGTAAACTCTTTGTTTTCGATGACCGGATGGCTATGCCTATCGATGAAGCGGATCCTAACGTGTCTCCTATTGCTCGTTGCTCTCTTTGCAACACAGATTCAGATACCTACTACAATTGTGCAAACACAGACTGTAACAACCTCTTTATTTGCTGTGAGTCTTGTATCGCTACCCATAAAGGATGTTGTTCAGAAGAATGCTCTCAAGCTCCTCGTATTCGAGCTTTCTCTGCAGAGAGAGGAAACAAACCTTTCCGTAGAAAACACCTTTGTCCAACAATTGAACAGAGCTGTTGCCTAAAAGAACAAGAAAACCAACCAGCATAAAAAAAGAGACGCCCATGTTCTGTGGGCGCCTCTTCCAAAGTCTTCTGCAGCCAGGCTAGCATAAAATGTATTTATTTCCATCCACAAAACACATTTTTGCACAACATCTCTAGCGGCTCCAAACACTCCAATCCCCTCTCCTGCAATAGGTGGAGATTTTTAATACAGGATTCAAAAGAATGGTCTAGCAACTCTTTTGCTGCCACTTCTCCGAATAATAACGCATAGTTCATATGTTTCTCTTCCTGATCATCTTGACTAAGATCGGCAAGATCATCACGTATTTGGAAAAGTAACCCAAAATGTTCAGCAAATTCAGCTACTAAAGTGGAGCTTTCCCGTTCTCCTCCTCCAAACAACCATCCTGATACGCAAGCAATTTCAAAAAGAGCTCCCGTTTTCTTTTTAATAATCCCTAATACGTTCTCTTTGGAGAAATCATGAAAAAATATATCTTCATATTGGCCTCCTAAAATTCCTCCTATGCCAAAACGCAACTCAATCAGCTCCAAAATATCTTCGTAAGCCTCTTCTACATCTTGTTCACAAGAAACTACAGCTTTTAGCGCTTTTGCATTCTTACGAATTCGTGCATAAGCAGCTGGAATAAGAGCATACGAAGCCAGGAGAGCCGAAGCTTCATCAAAAGCTTTGTGAACCGAAGGCTTGCCTCTACGCATATCATCATCGTCCATACACGGCAAGTCATCGGCTATTAACGTAGATGTATGGATATACTCAATAGCAATGGCGGTATCCAAGACATCTCGCTCTTTATGGACACCTTCCGCAAACAAACCAACAAGCAAGGGACGAACGCGTTTCCCCCCTCCTAAAAGGGCATACTCTATTGGGTCTCTTAATCCACCCTGAGTGTTACCGAAATCTCCCAAAGAATCGCGAAGCTTTTTTTCTACTTTCGATCGATAAACGCTGAAATAATCCATATCTAAGCAACTGCCTTCTTTTTCTCATCAACCTTTGTTTGACAAAGGTTGTTTCTTAGTAAATGGTTTGATTAGGAAGAATCTTTGTAGCACTGGCTACATAACATCCTGGATTAAGTACGGTATTACACCCAACACTTACTCCTCTACCTAGGAAAGCTCCTAACTTTTTCCGTTTTGTATTACAACGCTCTCCAGAATGATGGAAGAAAATGGTTTTGCCATCTAATCTAAAGTTTGCACAACGAACTCCTGCCCCTAGATTCACTCTGGAACCAAAAACAGAATCTCCTACATAAGCAAAGTGAGCAGCTTTCGCGTGATGCCCTAAATAGCTGTTTTTAATCTCAGAACAGTGTCCTATAACGCAATGTGAGCTAGTTATTACACCGCCTCGAATATATGCACCATGACGCACTTGCGTATAGGGACCGATAATACAAGGACCACAAATATAAGCCCCAGATTCTACGTAAGCTCCTTCTTGGATTTCGATAGTCTCTTTATTTTTTAGATACACCCCTTCTTCAAGATGCCCATGGATTCCTGAAAAAGTATGAGAAGCTAGTTTCTCTTCTAACAAAGTCAAAATAGACCAAACAAATTCAGCTTGGCTTACGATCTCTGGATAAAGAAACTCTTCTGGTGAAAATAAGGAGGATGATAAAACCATAACTAAGCTCCTGATACAAGCATAGCTAGGTATTTAAACACCCTCTGGGGTTTTAAGAAAGCTTTGTATCTTGTTGAGAGAATTTTTTATCTCCATCATCTGAAAATAGATACCCAACACCTCGTAAGGTGACAATTCTACTTCCATAAGCTCCTAACTTTTTCCTTAAAGAAGCTATGTGTACGTCTACATTCCTTGCTACAATCGCTTTGGCATGATTCTTAATTTCTTCAAGAAGATGTTTTCGTAAACAAAGTTGTCCTTTGTTAATAAGAAGTCGTTTCAAAATACCAGACTCCGATGGTGTTAAATGAACACTCCCTTCTGGAGTTTCTACTGTGAGCTTCAATACATGAAATACATTAGGCCCAAAACGAATACTTTCCGGAACAGAATGTAGCGAATGCTGAGAAAGAAACAAACTGATTGCGGATTTTAAAATTCTAGGAGTAATAGGCCGAATTAAATACCAAAAACCACGATCCAAAAGATCAACACTAGTTTCTTCATCAAAAAAATCTAAAAGAACTAAAACAAAACTACCTTCTAAAGATTTTGGAGAACGAACCTCTCTTGGAAGCAATGAATATTCGCAGACAACCAAGTCTGCGGACAGTTCTTGTTTATATTGCTGCCCAATAGTGCACCGATACTCTTCAGGATTAAGCAATTCTTTTGTTTGAAAAAATAAATCCCAATTTTCACTTACTAGTAACACATGTTTAGGCCCTGCCATATAAATAAACCCATTGAACTATTAGATTACCTAATACAACAAAAATAGTTTTTTCAAAGAGCCTCAGAAAAAAAACCGATATCTTCAGACTTTTTTTCAAGTTTAGACTACACTTGTTCTGTGATAAACAGCTCATTCTCTGCTTTATCTAGTTTTTGATCGAAAAATTTGAGAGAAAATGAAAACGTTAATTGATAACAACATCGTCAGATTCAAAAATATTTCTAAAACCAAACAGGGTATTTTCGTTAATTTTCAAGTTAAAGGAGAGAGAGGGGGGGCTTCCTTTACAGCTTCTATAGCCGTTGATATCGATGCAGCTGATGTTTCTGCAGGAGATTCTTTAGAAACCATTATAGAACGCTGTGCTCTTATTGGTATTCGGGAATTTCAAAAATGCGAGTTTCAGTTTGAAGGAATTATTTGTTTATAACAGGTTTCCAAAAACTTATATTCGTTGTATTTAAATAGCTTGACTTTGAAAGTTTTTACTGTAAAACTGTGGTCGGTTAATACCCCTTATTTCTATTTTCTGGATGTAGCGCAGCCTGGTAGCGCACTTGCATGGGGTGCAAGGGGGCGGAGGTTCAAATCCTCTCATCCAGAACTTTCTTTAAGACTTTTTACGCGATTCTTGTTGTAATCTTCCTAGGTCAGTCTCTGAGTAGTCGACAAACTTCAAGAACAGCTCGTAAGCTGGATGAAACTGAATAACCTCTCTAGCCATATCTATAGCAATTTTACGATAGCTTTCATGCCCTTGTGGTTGAGAGCGTAACTCACAAAGCCACTGCAAACCTCTAGCGTTGATATGGAAAAGCCATCGAATATTGTAAGCTAAAGGAACCACATATTGTGCTTCTTCTGGGAACTCTTCTGCTATTAGACGATACGCTTGATCAGCTTTTTCCATAGCTTCTCTGAAGGGAGCTTCCATAGGAGTGTCGATCAATTGTGAAGGCATCGTGTAACCCAATTTTGTCGTCAAAAGCTGTCTTTCTTGAGTTAGGATACGATGTCTTTGTAAATCCCGATAGGCTCCAAAATCCGCTGTAATATCAAAAGCAAACTCAGCACATTCCAATCCGCGAGGGGATTTGTGCCGCCGATTCTCTCGGAAAGAAGCTCCCGACTCTAAGATACGCATGAGATCTTCATTAGGAATATTGCGACAAATATCTAACAGCTCTGCATAAGTGTGTTCCGAGTAGGGGAACATGTAGGCTGCAGCAATTTTGTATAACCCGTCTGGATCTCCGTATACTAATTTTACACCAGCCTCTTTCGAAATTTCTCTCTCTTCCCCGTAACGATGTGCAAAACTTTTTAATTGTTCTTTTAAAGCCCGACGGTAATCCACCATAGCTTGGTGATGATAATGATGAGACTCTGCGCGGCTTACAAAAGAGGGAATTATTTTCATTAATTCTGTTAAGGACTGCTCTCCAATATTGCGTACCTCAACCAAACTATTGTCTTGCAAACGGTGTAGCAAGTTCTGCCAAAACCGGCCATTACCAAAAAAACCTAAATTTGTGAGTGTCGCTGCAGGTAGCAAACCTCGTAAACAGTCTAATACTTTAGCTCGTAAAGAAACTGTATACGCTGATTGAGAAACTTCTGGATCTTTAGGGTATAGTTTCTCGAAATGGGAACGAACCTGAGGGATAAGATCGGAGTATGTGTTGAATAGGAAATCACAAGTATCCAAAAAGACGTCTTTAAAGGCCGAGGTCATCAAAATAGGGTCTCGGTAATATAAATACTCCCCGTTAACTTTTTGATCGAAATAAACGTATCTAGACGATTTTTCTAGGGGGGACCCTCCAATCCGAGCATCTTCTAAAATTTTTGCTGCGAGCATGGATACTTGTTCCAGAGCAAGATGCGCTCCTCCCAACTCTCCAACAGAATCATCACCAAAGTTGTCTAAAACGCGACGATAGAAGTCCGCAGCTTTTTGGATCCCCAACTCACAATCTTGTTGGTCATCATCAAGAAAATTACCGCCTTCCCCATCTAAAAATTCTTTCAAAAGAAGCGCTCGCAACCCCAGAGTCGATCTGGAATATTTTGAAAATAAAGCGCCTTTAACCACTTCTGGAAGGTTTTTCAAAGCAAATATAGGCGAGTCTAAATTCGTCACAAAATGCGATAAACGCGCTCTTTGCTCCTCAGAAAAACCACCCTCTTTGCTCAACATAAGAAAACTCCTATAAAGCAGATTAGCCTACCACACATAACAAAACACTCAAAGTTTTTCAGCAAAAAGCTTGTTGAAAAACTTGTTGACCACCTGTTTACAAATAGGCATAACTTTTTGTTCTAAACAATTTAAACAAGCTGTGAACAAAGTTATGAACATTATTTTCACAGCTTTTTCTCTCGAAATAACAATGTTATAAACAATTTCCACACTCCTTAAAGAAGAAGAAACTAATAAATATCTCTACGAATCTTCTTCTAGGGGGGTGGAAACTTTCGATAAGTGTACAACTTTATGACAAGGCTTCCATTACTAAAACGACCTCGCAGAAACCGAAAAAGTGCAGCCGTTCGATCTATAATTCAAGAAACCCAACTCTGTTCTAGTGACTTGATCTGGCCCATCTTTCTTAAAGATGGCTCTGGAATTCGAGAAGAAATAAAGAGTATGCCTGGAGTATACAGATGGAGTTTAGACATGGTCTCTAAAGAGTTAGAGAGACTTTGTACGATAGGATTGAAAGCTGTTATCCTCTTTCCTGTAATTGATGCTAATAAAAAAGAACAATTTGGATCCTATGCGTCGCATCCTTACAACATTGTTTGTAAAGGGATTCAAGCGATAAAAAAATCTTTTCCAGAATTATGTGTCATCAGTGACATAGCTTTAGATCCTTTTACAACCAGTGGTCACGATGGGATTTTTCATAATAACTACGTTATCAATGATGAAAGTGTCCGTGTATATGGGGGTATCGCTGTCATGCATGCGGAAATGGGAGCAGATATTGTTGCTCCTAGCGATATGATGGATGGGAGAGTGAAGCATATTCGAGAGCAGATGGATCAGATGGGGTTTGTCAACACGGGTATTCTCTCGTACAGTGCAAAATATGTATCTGCATTGTATGGCCCATTTCGGGATGCTCTTTCTTCACATCTTCAGTCTGGAGATAAGCGTACATATCAAATGGATCCTGCCAATGTTCAAGAAGCGTTGCTAGAGTGTCAGTTAGATGAAGAAGAAGGCGCTGATATGGTGATGATAAAACCCGCAGGTTTTTATCTAGATGTAATCGTTAAAGCGAGAGAAAATACCCATCTTCCGGTGGTAGCCTATCAAGTCAGCGGGGAATTTTCTATGATTATGGCTGCTTGCCTTCATGGGTGGTTAAACAAAGAAAGTGTAATAAAAGAATCTTTATTAGCGATTAAGAGAGCTGGTGCAACAGCTATAATTAGTTACGCAACACCATGGGTTTTAGAATGGCTAGCTAAAGATGCTCTTCCCTTTGAGAGAAGTGTTCTTTGAAGAACTTTGTGCAGCACCGAGATGTTTACGAGGAGGTTACCACATTCTCTTTTGCGTAGCGTAAAAGAGATTCTTTGACGATAGAGAACATCTCGGTCTTAGAAGGATCTATGAATGTGGGGAGAGCAAAATCTTCTGGAGCAACTTCTAAGAGCCCTAGGCGACACGCTTCTTCAAAGTTTTGTGTTTCCAAAGCTTTAATAATAAGAGCTACAGGAACCGGGATTGCTGAAACACGCTCATAGATTTCAGCATCAATAATGGGCCGTTTTTCTCCATGCATGTTAGTATCCATATCCATGAAGACCCGTTTTCTCTTGAAAAAACCAGATAGATAGGTTCGTGTGACTGTAAGTTTATTCCAACCTAAGCGCAAGAAACTGAAAGATTCACGAGTTTTAGGATTAGGAAGAAGTGTTATGGTATGGTCTCTCATACCTAAACAAGGATTTTCTTCTTTTTTACATAATCTTCCTGTAAGAGGATCTCCAGAAATAAGGGTAATCTCATCGGAAGAGAAAATGTCTTTAGGAAGAAGATCAGAGAAACTAGCGCCTTTCGCAGTAATGAGATATTTTCTTTGAGAAGGAGGAAGAGCTGATCCTGCTAAGGCAACGATTTGTTGTCCTAAAACAAAGCCTTTTAAAAATAGATGCCCTATAGATAACACCTCTTGGAAGCTAATAGTAAACACAACATCTCTTTCGTTTCGAATACGAGCGATGTGATGAATGTGCGTTGAAGGAGATCCTGATGGGAAGGGGCCATCTATTGTGTGTAAGTGGGCTATGGATACGAGATCCTGGGTTGGGAGAGTTAGTCTGTCTGTAGAAATGATATGAGGCTTCAGTCCAAATAGTTTTGCTATTGCCTGAACTCCCACAACAAAAATGTAATAACCATCTTCTTTTGAAGAAAAAAGACTGAGATGTTTTTCCACAGAAGGGGTGAAAGGGCGATTATCCGCTAAGTTAATAAAAACATCTCGAGGAGATTGTGTTGGAAGAGCTGGGATATCAAAAGGTCTTTGTTTGAAAAGAGCGAAAAGACCTTCCTTTTTAAAAACTTCTAAAAGATCTTTTTGAGTCAAAGATTGAAGATCATAAGAAAACTTAGTTTGAGAAATACCAGGCTTCTTCTTGATGACGATCTCTAAAAGAGCACGTTTATTTCCTCTACGGATCTCTACAACCTCTCCATCAACAGGAGAGGTAATAAACACTCCTGAAAAAAGCTTGTACTCAGCCAGGGGAGAACCAGCAGTAACTTGGTCTTCTGGAGTAACCTTTACCCCTAAAGGAAGGGGAGCGAAAGGCCTCAAATCCACGGAAACATAGGTGGGGTCCACCTTACCGCAAAAACCCGATTCCTTCGGAGCTCCCTTTAAAGACAGATCTAATCCGCGAGAAACAACTATTTTCATATCTCGGGATTATAGAAGTTTTTATAAGGGAATCCAATTTTTTTTCTTACTTTTTTTCTGAGAGGAGGATTTTGTCTTTTTTGGCGTTGGAGATTTGTGGGATGAGTGACCAATATCATTGGTTACTTCTTTGATAAGCTCTTCAGTTTCTTTTTTGTATTCATTGCAAGAGGAACGAATGTTTTCTAGAGCTCGCCACTCTTCAGGAGAAAAGTTATCTGGATTATTAGCAAAGACTTCCATTTGTTCGCGAGTCATTCCCGTCTGTTGGAGAATTTCCTGCGATCTTTTGTCTAATTCTTGGATTTTTTCCTGTGTTTTTTCAATCAGCATTTGGTAGTCCAGATCGTTGTCGTCAGTAAGAGTTGCTCCAAAGGAGGGTTCGAAGTCTATTTTATAAATAGAGAGAATTTGTTTTATAGAATCTATAATTTTTTGAGCGGAATTATTTTTCATAACAAAAATCTCGATCTTTTATTTAATAATAAAATTTTTCTTGTTTTTTGTGATGTAATATTGCTCTTTTTTGTTATTCGGCGTATATTTCCGGACTAAAAAGGGGAGCCATCGTGGATTATCTAGAAAAGCTGCAGTCCTTAATGGAAAATCATCCTTCGGATTTTTTTAGTTTGTGGGAAGAGTACTGTTTTAATGATGTCGTTAAGGGGGACGAGCTAGTTGTCTTACTGGAAAAAATCAAGGGCTCAACTATAGCCCCAGCATTTGGGAAGATTGCTGAAAGTGTAATTCCTTTATGGGAACAACTTCCTGAAGGAGAAGAGAAAGATAAAGTACTCTCTCTGGTTTTTGATGTCCAAACAACAAACAGTAAGAATCTGCTAGAAATAGCTCTTCAACAGGTAAAAAAATACGAAGACTCAGCCAATTACAAGGAAGCTTTACGAATAGTTGGTTTGCGAGACGGGATCACCTTTTCTCATTGTCTCGGACGTTTTGCTTTGCTTATGCACCTAAGTGAAGGAAACTTTGTTTTTCATCAAGGTGGTTGGGGAGTTGGAGAAATCATGGGAGTCTCTTTCCTTCAACAGAAAGTTCTTGTTGAGTTTGAGGGGGTTCTTACGGCGAAAGATATCTCTTTTGAAACAGCTTTCCGTATGTTAGTTCCTTTAAGAAAAGATCACTTTTTAGCAAGAAGGTTTGGTGATCCAGATGCTTTTGAAGCGTTTGCTCGCAAAGAGCCTGTAGCAGCCATAGAGTGTCTGTTAAAAGATTTAGGACCCAAGAATGCTAAAGAGATCCGAAACGAGCTGGTGGAGCTTGTGATTCCTGAAGAAGATTGGAGTCGTTGGTGGCAATCTGCTAAGATTAAAATGAAAAAAGATGCGCGAATTTTAGCTCCTGCGTCTTCTAAAGATCCTTATGTATTCGATCCGAAAGGATTTTCTTTTGTTTCTCAATTACAAGCCTCTTTATCTGGAAGCAATGATGCGAATAAGAAGATCACTTCTTGTTATGCTTTTGTAAGAGATTTAGGAAGTGAGCTGAAAGATGAATCTAATCGACAATTGGTCATCAAAGAGTTAAAAGCTTTAGATTTGCCAGCTGATTCCGCTTTGTTGATCCAAAGAGCGATGTTGTTATCAGAGTTTCTTGGAGAAAAAGCTCCAGAGTTAGAGTGTGAAAATATTGCAAAACTCTCTGAAGATCAGTTATTCGATATTGTGAATAACATAGAGATTCTCTCTTTACAGAAGAGTTTTCTGGCTTTAATCCATTCATGTTCTCCTGTTTGGGTTCCTGTGTATACCAAACTCTTTCTCACAACAAGCACGTCTATGCTTCGTGAACAGGTCTTTAAGGTCTTGAATGCAGATAAAGAAGCTCGCGAGAATATTTTAAAAAAAGTTTTTGCTATGATTGAGCAGCCTTTGCTTTGTCCAGAGCTTTTTGTTTGGTTATTTGCTCGTGTGGTTGATGGAGAAGACGGTTTATTTGCAGAGTCTGATAAGAAGGAAATCGAGCGGCAAATGCTTGCTAGCGCATTGGAGCTTATGCACAAAGTCGCTACAACGTCTCAAAAAGATTTAGGGAAAAAACTCTATTCATTTTTAGTTGGACAACGGTTTTTAGTTGTTCGTCAAATCATAGATCAAGCTTCTATAGAGTATCTTAAAGAGTTTGTTTTATTATCTTCTAAGTGCCCACAATTTACTCAAGGGGATCTGGGAGTTTTAAGAAGTTTGGCAGAAGTTGTGCAGCCAGCTCTTAAGAGAGGGACTCCAGAAGAGGAAGAAAATATTCTTTGGACTACTTCAGATAGTTTTACTCGTATGAAAAACAAACTACAATCTCTGGTAGGGAAAGAGATGGTAGAGAATGCTAAGGAAATAGAAGATGCTAGAGCCTTAGGAGATTTAAGAGAAAACTCTGAATACAAAATTGCTTTAGAGAGACGGGCTAGACTACAGGAAGAGATTCATGTTTTGTCTGAGGAAATCAATCGAGCAAAAATTTTAACTAAAGATGCTGTTTTCACAGATTCTGTTGGAGTGGGTTGTAAGGTTGTTCTTGAAAGTGACCAAGGAGACAAGGTTTGCTACACTATATTGGGTCCATGGGATGCTAATCCGGATGAAAAGATTTTATCACTAAAATCTAAACTGGCCCAAGAAATGGTTGGAAAAGCTGTTGGAGAAACTGTACTGTTTCAAGGCAAGAAGCACAAGATCAAGGAAATTTCTTCTATATGGGATTAAACAGAAATTGGAGCATAGCGGGATCGAACCGCTGACCTCAACAATGCCATTGTTGCGCTCTACCAACTGAGCTAATACCCCGAGGGAAGAAACTAGGTTATCATGTTTACACGATTTAGGACAACAAGCTGTCATCTTACTGGAAAAAAAGACAGTAAGCAGCAGTGCGCTATAGAGAGGTTTTATTGTGAGTCTTTTTGAACAGTTACCTTCCTTTTCTCCGGATTCTATTCTTGGTTTAGCGCAGGCTTTCCAAGAGGATCCTCGTGAGGATAAGATTAATTTATTACTAGGTACTTACGAACGGGAAAAGAAACGTTATGGTGGTTTCTCGAGCGTTAGAAAGGCTCAGTCTGTTTTTTTTGACGATGAGAAAGATAAAAATTATCTACCCATCAAAGGATCGTCTACCTTTTTAGAAGAAATGGCAGCTCTTTGTTTTGGAGAAGTGGATGCTAGTCGATGGGTTGGTGTGCAGGCAATTGGAGGTACAGGAGCCTTACATTTAGGGGCTTCTGTATATGCCAACGCATCTTTAGCGGGTAAGGTGTATATTCCTTCTCAAACATGGGGGAACCATTCTAGGATTTTTGCTCATCAAGGGTTAGCTTTAGAGTATTATCCTTACTATGATCAGGAGACCAAAGAACTGGATTTACAGGGATTGAAAGCTATTTTGCGATCTGCTCCTGAGACTTCATTAGTTCTGTTGCATTGTTGCTGTCATAATCCTACAGGGAAAGATATTCCTCTTTCCGAGTGGCCAGAAATCATTACGATTATTAAGGAGCGGGATCTTATTCCTTTCTTTGATATGGCTTATTTAGGTTTTGCTAGTGGGATAGAAGAAGATCGTCGTCCTGTGCGACTGTGTATAGAAGCTGGGGTTACTACTTTTGTAGCAGGAGGCGCTAGTAAAATTTTTTCGTTATATGGTTCTCGTGTAGGATTTTTTGGAGCTATCCATCAAGATAAACTGGATTTAAACCGTATTCTATCCTTTTTAGAAGAACAGATTCGTGGGGAGTACTCATCTCCGGCTAGAGAAGGAGTTGCTATCGTGACTTCTATATTAAGCAATCCTTACTTACGGCAAGAATGGGAGCTTGAATTGAATGGCATTCGGCAGTCTTTGGAAGAGATTCGTTCGAGTTTTGTGATTGCCATGCGAAATGTAGCGGGGCACTCTTTCGATTTCATAGCTTCTCAGAAAGGATTTTTTGGGTATCCAGGTTTTTCAAAGGAACAAGCGCTGTTCCTTAGAGAAGAGCTTGGTATTTACACAACCGCAGGCGGGAGATTCAATTTAAATGGCATTACGGATAAAAATATAAATCGTGTTACTCACGGTTTTGCTCAGGCTTATGAATACCCTCGGTCCGTATCATAAACGCGTTCGGTTCATTACGTATCTTTTTGTTGCCTTCGGGATTATTGTGAGTTGGAATCTTCCTCGAAGTGCTTACGAGTCTATCCAGGATACATTCGTTCGGGTGTGTTCCAAATTTCTTCCATTTCGGCAAGGGTCTGATTCTCTGGCCCTTGTTGAAGAAACTCAATGCTTTTTATTGAAAGAAAAAATTCGTTTATTGGAAGAGCGTATTCTTTCTATGGAAGAGGCAAAACAGTCTCCGCCTTTGTTTTCAGAAATTCTATCCTCGTATTTTCAATCTCCCATTATGGGAAGAGTTATCTTTCGAGATCCAGCACACTGGGGTAGTTCTTGTTGGATTAATATAGGAAAGCGACAGGGCGTTAAAAAGAATTCTCCTGTTGTTTGCGGTAAGGTTGTTGTGGGGTTGGTGGATTTTGTTGGTGAAGCGCAGTCTCGTGTACGATTCATCACCGATGTGGGTATCAAACCTTCTGTTATGGCGGTTCGTGGTGAAATTCAAACTTGGGTTGTGAAAGATCAGCTACGTACATTAGCTAGGAACGTCGCTAATCTTCCGGCATCTGCTTTTGCAGATAGTGATAAACAGGAAGCTTTACATCTCTTGCAGGCTCTAGAGGATTCTTTATCTCTATCAGAACAAAATGATTTTGCTCTTCGTGGAATTGTTTGTGGTCGTGGGGATCCTATTTGGAAACCGGAGGCTTCTATACTTAGCGGTAGCGATTTTGGTTTTGTAGATGGGAAAACTATCGAAGTTGGAGATGTTCTTGTGACCACAGGATTGGATGGTGTTTTCCCTCCAGGACTTCTCGTTGCTACAGTCAATGAAGTTCTTCCTAAAAGTGAAGGATCTTGTTCTTTGAAGATAAAAGCACAATCCTTAGCTCCAGATTGTTCTACGGTGGATTTTTTGGTGTTACCACCAATGGATTTTAATCCTAATGATCGTCCTGATATTTTTGGTTTGATTTGGGAGTAGTTAGAAGGGGTTTAGTTAACGTCCTGGTTGCAAAAATCCATTGCCCTTGTCATCCAAGCCTCGGATAAATACGAAGGCCATTTCTACTTGCAATAATGAATTAAATTGGTGTAGGAACCTTTTCGCTGCTTTTCTGTACAATCTCTCCTGTCTATCTAACCCTTGACGTTGAATATAGAGATGGAGTTGATCTGGGGAATAGCAAGAGGTTTCATCTCCTAAGAAAGAAGTTTTCCAGTCGATGATAAAAAATCGATCCTTATGTTCAAAAAACAAGTCGACGATTCCTTGCCATAGCTCTCCTTCTTCTTGTAGTAAGAAAGTTTCCTCTGCACGTATGTTATGAGGATGTACATTCCTGAGAGCAAAGGATCCGGAAGAAAAAGGAAGAGTCGTTGAAAAGACCGTACAGATTTTTTCTGCAATAATAGACTCGTATCCTTCTAAAGGAGTGTTTTTCAATAATGTCTGAGCTTTATTGAAAATTTCTTCAAAACAAGCAGCAAAATTCCCTGCTAATGATTCTAAAAGTTTATGAATCAACGTTCCTGTTAGAGAGCCTCCAGGAAATAAAAGAGAGGGTGACAGTTCTTGAATAGGTTCCGAAAAGTGAAGATTCTCTACCGTAGAAGAGAAAGAGTGAATAGTTCGAGAAGGGAGATGTGGAAGAGAAAAGTATGTTTGTTGAGGAAGACGTTCTCTATCCGGAGTTAGAGAGCTTTCAGGAGGTTGGAAGCTGGATGAAAATAGTTCCGGAGATGAGGAAGTCAAGGTTTCTACTAAATGAGGAACGCTATGATGTTTTGTAACATTAGCATAGTTAGCAAGAGCAGAAAGTTTTTTTGTGCTTAGTGAGCGTTTCTCTATAGGAGAAAACGGAATAAATAAGAATTTTTTGGCTCTTGTGCATGCGACATACATTTCTCGCATATGAACAGAAGGAGTTTTCTCTTTTGCTTTGTTAAGGCAAGAGCAAAATACTACATCGTATTCGAGCCCTTTTGAAGAGTGAACGGTCGTAATCTTTATCATATTCTCGTCATTAGATTGCGACGAGAAAGAAAGCTCTTCATCATACTTCCCTGTAATCAGAATATTGATGAGATGTAAGAGTTTGTGATGGGGATTCTCTGTAGTTTTATCAAGATACAAGCATAGCGCTTCTAATTCTTGGAAAATGATATCTCCAAGAGGGGTTTGCAATAATGTTTCTCCTATGGTTTGAGATAAAACGTTTTCTCCCAGCAGCTTATAGAAGGTAGCTAATAGAGAATAGTGGTAGAGATGTCGATTCAGAGTGAAAAACAAAGAAGAAAACGTTTTAAGATGCTGGTGAATCTCCGTAGAGGAAAGCTGAAATAGCCGGCTCATCAAAATGGCTTGAATCTTTTGTTGATTCTCTGGGTACAGAAGGGCTTCCAATAGTAGAATCAGAAGGTAGGGGGATTCTGTGCGATCAAAAATACGTTTTTCTTTGCAGTAGGCCATGGGGATGGTGCTGTGAGTGATTAGCTTCAGAGCCTGTGGATAGTCTTGTACTAGAACAGCCATATTTCCAAATGGAATGGAATACGCTGATCGAAGATAAGAAGCGGTTTTAGAAATCCATAACGTTTCTTCTTGAATGTCTTCTGAGGAGAAGAAATGAATAGGACTGAACTCTGAGTAGGAGATCTCCGCGCTCCCTTTAGAATGTAAAGGGTGATACAGAATGTTTTGTGGAGTCTCTAGAAACGGTGTGGGAAGAGAAAACAAATGGTTGAGAGCTTGCATAAGCTCTGGGGTGGATCGGTAATTTGTATCTAAAATAAGCTGAGCTTCTTTTGGGAAGGAGTGTTTTGCTTGCAAGTATGTGGGGAGGTCTGCATTTCTCCATTCATAAATAGACTGTTTAGGGTCTCCGATAAGAAAAAGGGATCCTGAATAGTCTGGAGAAGCAAAGAGTTTAGAAAAGATCTGCCACTGACGTTTGTCAGTGTCTTGGAATTCATCGATCAAGACTAGCTGAAATTGTTTACGTAGTTGTGAGACGACAGTATCGTTGTGAGCTAGAAGAGATTCTAAAGTGGCTATGCTTTCATCATGGGAATAGGATTGTGCGCAGTGAGTTTTCAGATGTTGTTGCACGCTTTTAAGTAGCGTATGGAAAATAGGTTCTTTTTGGCAAAAAGGATGAGCTAACTGTATCCAATCTTGGAAAAAAGGATCTAAAGGAGAAGCTGGAGCACTTAATTTTTTCTTATTGCGGTTTTCCTCCTGAAACTTCTGTACCATTCCTGGGAAAAACAGCATATCCAAAGAATAAGGATTGGTTTCGAATTGTTGCACAAAAGCGGGGAGTTCCCGCTCGATAGAGAGATCGCTTTGTTTAAAACGAAGAGAGAAAGCTTGCATTTCCTCGAGAGAGAGAGGAGCTAAGTGTTGGTAGCGGGAGACCCAAGCTTTTAGTTTTTGCAGGGTTATCGATAGAGGCGAGAGCGCTAAATTTGGTGTGGAAGTGTAATCTTGAAGTAGTCTCTCTATTAGGTGGCGTGTTTGTTGGGTAGTAGCGCGGTGATGATAAGATAAGAAGGCGTATTGTTTGGGAGAGAGAACCGTGTCCCAAAGATTTTTACGTAAGTAGTCTAGGATATGCTGTTGTATGGTTTGAGGCTCTGAGAAAATAGAAGACGGCTGAATAGGCTGTATCCAAGGGAAGTGTTGCTCCAGTGTAAAACGACAAAATCCATGAATAGTAAAGATGTTCATTTCATCTAAAGTGGCCAGGCTATTACGGATCTTCATGTAAAGCTGTTTTACTTTTGTTTCTGAGGAAGAGATATATGGAGGTAAGGGAGTCCCGGGATGAGAGAGTGCTTGGGAGAAAAGACTCAATGCTTGTTTGAGGCTTGCTTGAATACGCAGTTTTAATTCATTGGTAGCTGCGTTGGTGAATGTAACTACCAGAATGTTCTTTGTCTGTTCGATCGATCCTTCTAATAACGAGCGAAGAACCACTTGTTCTATAGTGAATGTTTTCCCAGTTCCTGCAGAAGCTTCTAAGAAAAATTTCCCAGAAACAGAAGCTGTTGGTGAAAAAATATCAAAAGAGCTCATATCAGTTTTGTTGACTATCTTGATTTATAAAGAGAGAAAGAAGCTGCGAGAGCACGTCATTAGAGAGTCTTGAGCAGATTTCTTCTGTATCACGATTATGGAACCACCAAAAACTACTTGTTAGGGGGTCTTCTTCGCTATCTAAAAGTTTTTTTATACACTGTGACGCTGAATCAGTTTTTTTAATGTATTCCCAGGCTTGAGCAGAAGGAAGAGGAATTGCTTGATTTTGTAAGAGCTCATACAGGTGGATCGCGCGGATCAAGTAGGATTCTGGGGAGGAAAAAGGAGGAAGGATAGGCTCAATGTCATGAGGTGTAACGCGGAGGATGGTAGCTTCTTTAGGAAGTAGATGAGAGGCTTGTAGTAACGCTAAGGATAGGTAGGATTCTAAATAAGATTCTAGTTCAAAGGCATCTTTAGGGAATCCATGAGTTTTCTGAGTTTTCTTAAAGGCTTCTCCCGGATGCATAGAAAATAGATATACCCCTTTTGAACATACGCCATGAATCGTCCCTTGAAGATGAATATTTTTTAGGGGGAGAGATAGGAGTAGGGGAGAGACTTGTTGATCATTAGGATGGAGTGGGTCGTGAAAAAGTTGATCGGAAAATACAACAGAAAAGGGAGTTGTAGCAGGATCTTTCTGCAAAGTTTCTAAGCGTTTACTTACGGAGTCTTGTACATCGGTGTATAGAGATTCTGTAAAGGCTGAAAGATAATTAGTAGTGGGTAGAGGAGTTTTAGAAGAGAGAAGGTGGTTCCAAAAAGCTTTAGCATCGTGAGGACTAGGAAAGACTTTTTCTGATTTAGAAAATAGTGCCTTGGGATGAAAGGAAAAGCCATGTTGCGTGCTTAGGAAAAAGTTTAAAGGATCTTTGAAAGCTTTGATTAGATGTTGTAGGGATAGATGTGAAGGTAACGTCTTAGTTGTATCAGACTTAAACAGGGATGGGGCCTTGTTTTGTAGCGGGGAGACTTGAGCCATCCGGTAGTAAACCTGGTAAGACTGATGCAACGGTTCAGAAGAAAAGTTTTTTTTAGCATAGAGTTTCCCAGAAAGATGTTCTTCTTGAATAGGCACAGCATCCAACAAATGTTTCAAAGCGGAGCTCGGTAATGCTGGATTCTTGGATGAAGAGAGATAACTAATATGGAGCTGGTGTTTTGTAGAAACGATAGTCTGTAGAAAATGTAAGTTATCCTCATCTTCAGTGGAGGAAAATAGAAAATCTTCCTGAATGAGAGAAGGATCAATAAGAAAACTGGTATCGAGTGAGTGATCTTTTTTGTTTGCTCCAAGAATAAAAGTATACCCTTTAGGAATTAAACTGAGACTATTTAAGGACCCTATAAAGGGCCCAGGTTGATTGTATAGTTGGCTATGACCAGGAATGTGTGAGAGGAAGTCTAAGCAAAACTCAATGAAAATGGTTAAAGAGCAAGAAGAGCGTACAAAGGGTTGTAGTGTTTTTGATAAAGAAACCAACAAAGCATGCTCTTCTGTAGAGAGGAAGAAAATATTTTCTAAAGTAGAAAAGATAAGACGAGAGTGCTCTTCGTAGGTTTTATCTTTAGATTCTATGTAACTGGCTGTGACTTGTTGTAGTGTGTGAAGAAGAGGAACGACAACTTCCCATGTCTCAGCTTCATTAACGCTACCAGTATCATCAATAAACGGATATTCATCCAAAATACGATGGATGAGTTGAGTAAGAGGAGAGTCTTTTTGTGATAAGGATTTCCAATAGTGCGTAAGTTTATGGGTAAGGAAGCCCATTTTTGTAGTCTCTAAGGGGGAGAGAAGATCAGGATGAGAAAGGATACGAAGTAGGTCGTTCAGAGAGCCTTTAGAGAATAGAAAGGTCACTACTAACAAGAGCTTGTTTTTTAGTGTGCGGGTTTGTGTCTTCTCAGTTTTTGTTAAATATAAAGGAAGATGAGGTTCAAAGATCCCTCTTAACAAGGTTTCGTATTTAGAAAGATTAGAAGAGAGAATAAAGATTTCCTGAGCAGGAACTCCAGAATGGAGAAGCTGAGAAACAAGCGAAAATAATTGATGGACTTCTCGGGATGCGGAAGGAGCTTGTCGTACAAAAATAGTTTGTGGTGAATTAGAGAACAGCTTTTGGTCTATAGGTTGTAAATGGAAAAAACTGTCTTTTACAATGTGTAAAGAAGAAAGTTTTTCGTAGGGTTGAAACAGTTCTTCATAGGGAACGCTACAATCTAAAAAAAAGTTTTGTAGTGATTGCGATTTGTGAGCAAGGTTAGCAAGTAATGCTAACCGATCCGTTAATACATATTTCTCCCAGGTTTCTTGCTGCGGTTCTGGGATTCTCGGGGAAAGTGCTGCCATCGCTTTATCAGACAAAAGATCCCCGAAATAGGCTGCACTAGGAGAAAAACAGTAAAAGTGCACAGGGAAATATTTTCCTAAAGCAACAAAGAAGGAGGCTACATGTTGGGGAAGTTGTGGATACCCAAAAATATGCAGAGAACAAGGATATTCCAGAGGATGATCCAGAATCGAAGAAAAAATGGTTTCTAATGGAGTATAGGAGTCTTTAAGTTGTGCAAATAAATTTTTGTAGTAAGGATTGTTGGTCGAAGGCTCCTGAGAAAACGTGTAAAACTTTTTGAAAATAGAAGAAAGTTTTTGTAGATGGGAATAAGAAACCTCGGAAGAAGAGTTGAAAGAAGATTCTTTTAACAGGTTATAAATGGTTAGAGGGAGGGTAATGTGATCGGGGGTAGAGAGGTCGACGAGACGCGTCCCCGTAAATAAGTATTTGACAAAAGCGTCAAAAGAGGCAAAAATATGTGTCCCCATGAAGATGTGATTGGATGAAGCCTTTACCAATTCTCTTCGTAGCCAGTGATCTGTGTCTGAGCTCGGCACCAGAATCCATCGTTTTGTCATGGGAGTTTGGTTGATAGAGAACAGATCTTGAGCAAGTTTAGCCAGCAAGACTTCGGGATAGTTGCTAAACGTTGCTTGGCTGTGAGATAGTTCATTCATCGGTTTACATTCATGGGTATTATTGCGAGGAAACGATCTTTCCGTGCATTGGTCGTTACACATTTTCTTACAATTATAAATGACAATCTCTATAAGTTTCTTTTAGTTTTTTCCTTGTTAGAGGGAAAAACCTTAGAAGAAAATGCTAAAATTCTGTCTTTAGTTAGTTTCTTTTTTGCTCTCCCGTACATTTTGTTGGCTCCCTTTTCAGGTAGTTTGGCAGATAGGTTTCAAAAGAGAAATATTATTTTATTCACTCGGGTCATCGAAATCTTTTGTGCTATTCTAGGAGTATATTTCTTCCACATCCATTCCGTTGTAGGAGGGTATTTTGTCTTAGTATTGATGGCTTGCCATTCTGCTATTTTCGGCCCTGCAAAAATGGGAATATTACCAGAGATGCTGCCTATTGAGGAGCTATCCAAAGCAAATGGAGCAATGACAGCAGCTACCTATTCTAGCAGTATTTTAGGGTCTTGTCTAGCTCCTCTTATGGTGGATTTAACGAAAGATTTTGTCACAAATAGTTACGAGTTATCGGCCTGTTTCTGTGTAGTCTCTTCTGTTTTAAGTTTATTTATTGCGTTAGGCATTCGTGCAAGTAATGTAAAAAATAAAGGACAGAAAATTGCTTATGTAAGCTTTAGAAATCTTTGGAAGGTCTTTCAAGAGACGCGTAATATTGCTTATCTGATGATTTCCGTATTCCTTGTTGCCTTCTTTCTTTTTGTTGGGGCCTACGTCCAATTACAAATCATTCCTTTTGTAGAATTTACTTTAGGATACTCCAAACATTATGGAGCGTATCTATTTCCTATTGTAGCAGTAGGTATGGGTGTCGGCTCTTACATGGCAGGATGGATTTCTGGAAAGGATATCAAATTAGGGTTTTCTCCATTAGCAGCTATTGGTGTAGGCCTTTCTATGATGGTCCTTTGCTTGCTGTCTTTTTCGATCACAGCTGTGCTTATTTTACTCTTTTGTTTAGGCCTTTTTGGAGGAATTTATCAGGTTCCTTTACATGCCTATATTCAATTCGTCAGCCCAGAACATAAAAGAGGCCAGGTATTAGCTCTCAATAATTTCTTAGATTTTTCAGGAGTTTTATTAGCTGCCGGATTTGTTAGATTATTAGGTTCTGGTTTGCGATTAACGCCCGATCAAAGCTTTTTATATATGGGCTCCTTAGTTGTTTGTTTTGCTATACTTTCGCTGTGGATGTTAAAAGAGCATGTGTATCGTCTTCTGCTTACTCGTGTTTTAAAGAGACAACTAGGGACCAGTTTCTCTTCTCCCAAGGCAGAAGAAGTCCGGTGCTTTTTTGTGCCCGCAACCTCCTATAAAGAGACGCGACGTATTTTAGCATTATTCCCTAAGACCGTAAGAAGCTGTGTGTTTATTTTAGATAAAGCTCTGCAACCAGGATGGACTTCTTATTTAATACCGCATTGTGTGCCTACTATTTTCTCTTATGGCGTGGAAGGGCAGGCTTTTGCGCAATGGATCGATCGGCAGGTGGTAGAGGTTAAGGCGTTGTTGAAGAGACAACCCTCTTTAGGCGTTGTATGTCTTGGGAATCAAGCGCAGAGTCAGTTCTTCTTTTCTCAGTTGCAAGCCTCAGGATTGGCTGTGCAATCGGGGACGTTAGTTCAAGATTCTGAACTGAAATATTCCTTGCATTTAGCGAACTAGAAAGAGTGTGGTGCGGTGATTAGGTGAAGTAACTTTGATAGATTTGCCTCCAGCGCACACTTTTCAGCTTTTCTTTCCTAGCGAAGTCTTCTATCACAGCTAAGGGCTGTGTAGCAAATAGGCGAATTTCTCTATCTGTTAAGCGTAGTAAGACCCAGAGAGGTTCTATACCTAAAAGTTTTCGAATTTTTTTCTTTGCTTTACGAAATAGGATTTGTGTTCGGAATAAGCGAAAAAAAAAGAACATATTAGGAGCAAGAATACAAGAAAGGCTTATCCAAGGAAACCAAGGGAATAAAAACGCTCCAAATAAAA
This sequence comes from Chlamydia trachomatis A/HAR-13, assembly GCF_000012125.1. Taxonomy (NCBI): domain Bacteria; kingdom Pseudomonadati; phylum Chlamydiota; class Chlamydiia; order Chlamydiales; family Chlamydiaceae; genus Chlamydia; species Chlamydia trachomatis. Next base: position 738,647 of record NC_007429.1, read on the forward strand.
CGAAAAACAGAAAGAAATGCGTTTCTTCTGCTGATCGGAACAGGGGACCAAAAAAGCGTCTCCAAAAGTGTTTAGAAGTGCTGTATGCCAAGACCTCTTCAAAGATCGGTTCATAAAATTTCATACGCACAGCATGAACAGCTTCGTGAGACAGCACTTCTTCTTTGGAAAAAAAACCAAACCAGAAAGAAGCTTTTTGAAAACGTTTGCGTAGTTGAATCGATACTCTGTTATCGGTGATCCATGTACATCCTGCTTCCCAGGCATCTAAACTTTCATTAGAGTACACAACCTCTAAAAAAGAAGGGTTCACATCGAAGAGTTTCTGTAATTCTATGGGAAAAGGGGTGGGATGTACAGGAGCTTCTGCTAATGTCCTTTCTACCCGAAGAAAAAAAGCTTGTTTTTCTTCTTCAGGGCCAGCAAGGAATCCTTCTTTGTTTAATTGTAATAAATCATCGTAAGGATCCGAAGAGGGGGGAGAAGAAAGAAATTCAAGTGTATTCAAGGCTGCTCTCAAAAATGTTGGTCTACAATAGGAGAAAGGCTCCGGATCTGTCTTTGAAGAGATGAGTTTCGAGACTTCACCATACGTAAGTACAGGTTTTTTGCCAAAGAATAGCGGTGTGCCAATAGGTTGATGAGGGAAAGATCTTGGATAACACGAAGAGTTTACGTAATTTGTGGGATAAATAGAGCAAATGTCCTTGACATTTTCCTCAGACCCAATATCATTGGGTCCCGGGAAAACTCATCGTCCTGCAAATTCTTGCTTTAGCAGGCAGGTTTTGTATGACACAAAGTCTTTCACATATAAGCTCTTTTGAGAGCTTTCTTGGAAAGCTTGAAGAGGTTTTCTCGCAGTTCTTCTGTCAATTTTTATCGGCGGATAGGTTAACACCCCGTTTAAAGTCCCTGACAAGGCTTCTCGTTAAGGCTTTACGATATAGGATCGTGTAATTAAAGTTTTGGGAAGAAGCTGAGTTTTCTTATGTTGCTATTCCACAAGCGCGCTTCTTCCGCTCTTCGGAAGAGAAGAGCGGCCTAGCTCATCAATGCGAATAGCACCTGGGCTCTGCTTCGGATAGTATGTCTTGAAGTATTGAGAACTCTTTTTGCTTACGAATTATAGGATACTTCTGCTTCGTTCAGGAAGTCCTCAAAGAAAACGGCTCATAGGGAAAGAAACAACATTCTTCTCAATGTTTGCTGCTGTTTCATTAAACAAAAAGTGGGTGTGAAGAACCGTAATTTTTTAAAAAAGAGTCATTAGAGAAAAAGCGTCCTCTGGAAGGGAATAAAAATCATAAAAGTTAAATGAAGAGGGACTAATATAATCGTATAAGAAAAAGGTTTTTTTTTTAAAAAAAAGCTTTTGTGCGAGAGACTAAGATCCCGCTTATTGGCATTGTGTATGAAAAAATCCTTAATCATCGTTGAATCCCCAGCCAAGATTAAAACTTTGCGTAAGTTGTTAGGAGAAGGGTTTATTTTTGACTCTTCCTTGGGGCATATTGTTGATCTTCCTGCAAAAGGGTTTGGTATTGATATTGAAAATGGATTTGTTCCGGACTACCAAATTTTAGAAGGGAAGAAAGAGGTTATTCGGAAAATTTGCGCCGAAGCGAAAAAATGTGATGTAGTTTATCTCGCTCCCGATCCAGACCGAGAAGGAGAGGCTATAGCATGGCATATCGCGAATCAGCTGCCTAAGGATACTAAAATTCAACGTATTTCATTCAATGCCATTACTAAAGGAGCTGTTACCGAAGCTTTGAAGCATCCTAGGGAAATTGATATGGCGTTGGTCAATGCACAGCAGGCACGACGCTTTCTAGATCGCATTGTGGGATACAAGATCTCTCCGATCCTAGGTCGCAAGCTGCAACGTTGGTCTGGGGTTTCTGCAGGAAGAGTGCAGTCTGTAGCTCTTAAATTAGTAGTAGATCGGGAATATGCTATAGAACGATTTGTTCCCGTCGAATTTTGGAATATCCGAGTGCATCTTAAAGATCCTCAAACCCAAAAGACATTCTGGGCTCATTTGCATTCCGTGAATGGGAAGAAATGGGAAAAAGAAATTCCTGAAGGGAAGACTTCTGATGAAGTGATTTTAATTGATTCTAAAGAGAAGGCAGATGAGATTGTCGCTCTATTAGAATCAGCTACATATGTTGTAGATCGTGTAGAGTCTAAAGAGAAAAAACGTCACGCCTATCCTCCGTTTATTACTTCTACGTTGCAGCAAGAAGCTAGTCGTCATTACCGCTTTTCCTCTTCCAGAACGATGAACATAGCGCAGACTTTATATGAAGGGGTAGATTTAGATAGTCAAGGTGCTGTGGGATTGATCACATACATGCGAACCGATTCCGTACGTACGGATCCTGAAGCTGTAAAACAGGTGCGCAAATATATCGAAGGTCATTTTGGTAAGGAATTCGTTCCTTCTTCTCCGAACGTGTATGCCACGAAAAAAATGGCACAGGATGCACACGAAGCTATACGTCCTACAGATGTTACAATCACTCCGGAATCGATACGCAGTAAGTTAACGGAAGATCAGTACAAGCTGTATTCTTTGATATGGAAGCGTTTTGTTGCATCACAAATGATATCCGCAATTTACGATACACTCGCGATTCGTATTACGACGAATAAAGGTATCGATCTGCGTGCTACAGGCTCTTGTTTGAAATTTAAAGGGTTCTTAGCTGTTTACGAAGAGAAAAGAGATGAAGAAGGGGATGAAGAGGAAAACATTCATCTTCCGAAGCTTAATGAGCGAGATGTTCTAACAAAGGAAGAGTTAGAAGCAGAACAATCGCATACCAAGCCTTTGCCGCGATTTACAGAAGCTTCTTTAGTGAAAGAACTCGAGAAGTCAGGAATAGGGAGACCTTCTACCTATGCCACTATCATGAATAAAATCCAGAGTCGGGAATATACGTTGAAAGAAGGGCAAAGGCTACGTCCTACTGAATTAGGAAAAGTAGTTTGTCAGTTTTTAGAAACGAATTTTCCTCGTATTATGGATATTGGTTTTACCGCTGGCATGGAAGATGAGTTAGAACTGATTGCTGATAATAAAAAACCTTGGAAGCAGCTATTACAAGAATTTTGTGAACTCTTTCTTCCTTTTGTAGTCACGGCAGAAAAAGAAGCCTTTATCCCTCGTATTGTGACAGAAATAGACTGTCCAAAATGTCATAAAGGGAAATTAGTAAAAATTTGGGCTAAAAATCGCTATTTCTTTGGTTGCTCCGAATATCCTACTTGCGACTATAAAACTTCGGAAGAGGAGCTGACGTTCGACAAAAACGAGTATGCTGAAGACACTCCTTGGGACGCACCCTGTGCTCTGTGCGGAGGAGAAATGAAAGTCCGGCATGGGAAATTTGGAAGTTTCCTTGGCTGCGAGAACTATCCGAAGTGTCACTACATTGTTAATCTTTTCAAAAAGGGAGAAGCTGGGGCTGAGCCTGAAGCGACAGTGCATTGTCCTGCAGAAGGATGTACAGGACACCTTGTGAAAAGACGCTCACGATTTAATAAAATGTTTTATTCTTGCTCCGAATATCCTGCATGTAGCGTGATTGGTAACTCTGTAGATGCTGTAATTGAAAAGTATGCAGGAACGCCTAAAACTCCTTATGAGAAGAAACCAAAAGCGAAAAAATCAATAGCCTCTACCAAGGGAAAGGCTGCAAAAACAGTGAAAAAAAGCTCAGCAACAACAAAAAAACGAGCTACCAAAGCGTACACACCTTCTGCTGCTTTAGCAGCGGTGATTGGTGCGGATCCTGTAGGGCGTCCCGAAGCCACTAAGAAGCTATGGGAGTATATTAAGGAAAAAGGATTGCAATCCCCTCAAAATAAAAAAATCATTATTCCTGATAGTAAATTGCAGGGAGTGATAGGAGCTGATCCAATCGACATGTTCGCGCTATCTAAAAAATTAAGCGCGCACTTAATCAAGGAAGAGTAGGGGCTTTGTCATGACTCGGAATAAGAGGATTATTCCGAGAGAAGCTCCTCTTCTTCTGTGGGTTCTTCAAAGCCGTCAATCAGTTGATACACCTCTTGTGATGAAGACGCTTTAGCTAAGTTGGCTCGTAGAGAACGTACTTTAGGAGAAAGAATGAGGTAATGCCCACACAGTTTACGAGTATCTGTTAGTAGCTTCTCTTCACTTTGATAATACTCTTCTATCCATTGTAGATGCTGTACGAACGCCTGTTTTCTTGTAGAAAAAGATGGAGAGGAGTAGGTCCCTGTAGTTAGGTAATCTTCTATTTGTTTTCCGATCCAAGGAGCTCCCATAGTACCTCGAGCAACGAGGACACCATCACAATGCGTAGTCTCTAGCATCGTTTTTGCGGCTTCAGGGGAGAAAACATCGCCATTCCCAAATACTGGGAAATCATTACCAGCGGCTTGTTTTGCTCGAGAAATGAATTCCAAGTTGCTTGGGCCTTGATATCCTTGGGAGCGTGTTCTTCCATGTACAAAGACAGCACTGGCTCCGCTTTCTTTAATGATGCGGACAGTCTCTTCCACATTGATGTGGTCGAAATCCCATCCAGATCGAATTTTGACGGTTACCGGAACGGAAACCACTTCTACCATCTTCTCAACCACCTTCCCGATTAATTCAGAGGTTTTAAGCATGCCTGAACCGCTCCCATCTTTAGTAATGCGATCTGTTGGGCATCCACAGTTAAGATCTATAAGATCAAATCCTAAGCCTTCTAAAATTTTTGCAGACTCTCCGGCAAGGTCGGGACGGCTGCCACAGAGTTGTCCGCCGATGGGACGCATAGATTCAGCGAAATCGAGTAAGCGTAACGTGCGTTGGGGACAATAATGAAGGCCTTCCATTTTCACCATTTCACAGAACATCAATGCGGGCCGATATTCAGCCGACATACGACGGTAAGGGAAATCAGAAAATCCCGCTAAGGGGGCGTAGACTACGGGAGACTTAAGAGGAAGGTTTTTTATAAATATTGAAGGAGCCATGGTGATTGAAAAATATTCAGAACAATGAAACGTAAAATTTTTAGAATCATGAAGGGCAAAACTCCGAGGCAGAGGAGAGCGATCATAGGGCTGATGTCAATAAACCCTATACGAGGAACGAATTTATGGAAGATACGGAGATAGGGAGATACCCAGCGACGAATGATGCGATACCACTGTGTATTGTGGCATTCTGGCAGCCAGGAACAAAGAACGTAAACCAAAATTAAAAAACTATAAATATTAACCGCAGTTCTAAGTAAATAAGAAAGCATTTAAAAAACTCTGTTTATAATTAATGTTTTTCTTGAAAAAGATGTTTTTATTTTTTAAAATCAGCGCTCTTCATTTTAAAAAGATAAAGAAAAACGCTAAATGGATTTTAAGCTGCCTATTTACTGCATAGGGGTAACCCAAAGTGCAGAAAACGTTACCAGGATAGCAATTTTACAGAAAACCTGTAAAGGGTGGTCTCTGTGTCGTTGCGAAAAGCTTACCGAAACAGGCGCGTTGTCTTGGCCAAAACGATTTCTTTCTTCAAAGGTAGTTTTATCCTTACAAGGACGGGAGACTTTAGTAAAAAGTGTGAGCTCTTCTTTAAAGAGCAAAAAGAATTTTTTAAAAATGGTGTATGCGGAGCAAGAAGCAACCGCAGCATTTCCATTGAAAGATTTAGTGATTGCGCATGATTTGGGAGAGTGGAACTCGGCTCAGGAGCGCGTAGTAACACTATGGATGTTACAAAGACAATCTGTTGCGTTAGCAACAGCTCTCTTAGAGGAGAAGGGGGGATTTGCTACGCACATTTCTTGTCGAGCCAAAGATCTGTTTTCTGCATTGCAACAGTCTCTTCTTCGCAATCTAGCGACTTATTTTTTCGTATACGAAGGTCTTGATGAGACAGTCTGTTTATTTGTGCAAGAAGGCTCCGTATTATTGTCTCGTTCCTTTAAAAATGACTCTGAAAGCTTATTAGACGATTTATTAGCTTCTTTTGCATACGTTCAAGAAGTATACACTGCCTCTTTATCAGAGATCCACGGCGCTTATCTATCTAGTTCGTTACGTACTTTGCTGAGCCGTCGGGCTGGCGTTCCTGTGATCATCAGTCTTTTATTTTCCGAGCTCTCTCCAGACCAAGAAGTGTATCGTGATGCGGTGGCTGCCGCTTTCCAGGGAGTGCGTAGCTGCCATACTTGTTTCTCTTACAGTTGGGGAGATTTCTCTCGGAAGGCATGTAGCTATTGGATTAAAAAAAGGTTGTGGAGCCTTTCTAAACTCGCTTTTGCCAGCATGCTGGCTATATTCATAGGCGGGGGAGTAGAGTCATTACTTTTAGTCCATAAAGCACAACAGATATTTAGAGAGATCGCTCCTGAAAAGGAAATAACCCGTGTCTTGCGGTCGGCACAGCAGGTAGTGAAAGAAGTCTGTGATTCGGACCACAGTCAGGAATATGAATACCTCCCTACGGTACCCACGAATCAAGAAGTGATGGAAGTGCTTGGACGAATGACTGCGAATCTCCCTTCCGTTTCATTCTCCCATTATTTGTATAAATTAGAAGATATTCCTTCCGAGGAGCGTCCTTTAGGGGGATATCGGGCTTATATTTCCTTACAAGGTGCAGCTAACGATGAAGACTTTGCATCTTTTATAGATCAGTTATCAGCTTGGATCGGTGCGCGTGTTCTTTCTAAAAAGCTGGCAGATCGCCAATTTGATGTACGAATCGCTCTGCAAGGGAGGGGATAATGCGACGCTTAGGAGTATGGGTGCTGTTACTATTAGCGAGTGGGGCTGCTTCTCTTCCTGCAATAGGAGCATGGTGTTGGCGTCAGCGTACAGCAGAGGCTTGGGAAAATTTACTCATCGATATGAGAGATTTTCAGTCTAAACGAGAGCGATCTTCTCAGGTAGCAATCAAGAATGCGCGGCTGAAAGCAGCGCATAAACAAGCGAGTTTCCCCAATTGGATTGCCCAAGGAGAGAATCTCGTTTTCTTGAATAAGGAGCGAGATGCTCTAGCTAAACTTCCTGCAACAGCCTGGGTGGTGAGAAGTCGTGCAGTCAAGGATCGGAAGGCTTTCTTAGAAGATAACCGCTTGTCATGGCAGGAGCAGACTTTAGGAGAGAAAAGCACGCTGTTTTCTTTCCAAAAAGAGCTCCAAATAGATGACGAGGACATTCCTGTATTATTAGGATTGTTTGATCCTAAGTATACCCAAATACCCATTGTTTTTCTTTCTTACTGGGAAATGACGAAGCAGGTGTCATCATTAGGAAATGAGGTGTGGGTCGTTCACGCGGAGGCTTGGGGACGATGTGTGTAAGTAGAAGCTTAAGATGGTGTTTATGTTTTCTTTTGCTGTGCGGATGGGTGGACGCTGGGGTTTATGATAAGCTCCGACTGACAGGCATTAACATTATCGATAGGAATGGTCTTTCTGAGACGATCTGTTCTAAAGAAAAATTACAAAAGTATACGAAAATCGATTTTCTCTCTCCTCAGCCTTACCAAAAAGTCATGCGTACATACAAAAACGCAGCAGGCGAGTCGGTTGCTTGTTTAACGACGTACTATCCGAATGGCCAAATCCGACAATATCTCGAGTGTTTAAATAATCGTGCTTTTGGACGTTATCGTGAGTGGCATAGTAATGGCAAAATTCATATCCAGGCAGAAGTTATTGGAGGGATAGCAGATTTGCATCCTTCCGCAGAAGCCGGATGGTTGTTCGATGGAACAACGTATGCACATGATAGCGAAGGGCGGTTAGAAGCTGTTATTCATTATGAAAAAGGCTTGCTGGAAGGGATTTCGCTGTATTACCACGCGAATGGGAATGTATGGAAGGAATGTCCTTACCATAAAGGTGTTGCTCATGGAGACTTTTTGGTCTTCACCGAAGAAGGAAGTTTGTTAAAGAAACAAACTTTTTGTAAAGGGCAGTTGTCTGGATGTGTATTACGCTACGAGCCAGGTTCACAGTCATTGTTGTCAGAAGAAGAATATAAACAAGGGAAACTGCGCAGTGGTAAATATTACGATCCTCTTACTAAGGAAGAAATCGCGTGCGTAGTGAATGGCAAAGGTAAACAAGTAATTTATGGGAAATATGCGATTATAGAGACCCGACAGATTGTACATGGCGTTCCTCACGGGGAAGTCTTGTTATTTGATGAACATGGTAAATCTCTGTTGCAAGCATATTCTCTAATCAATGGGCAGAAAGAGGGAGAAGAAGTATTTTTCTATCCAGGCGGAGAAGGTAGAAAAATGTTATTAACATGGTCCCAAGGTATTCTACAAGGAGCTGTGAAAACTTGGTACCCAAATGGCGCTTTGGAAAGTAGCAAAGAACTTGTTCAAAATAAAAAGACTGGGATTCTCATGCTATACTATCCCGAAGGACAAGTGATGGCTACCGAGGAATATGTAGACGATCTTCTCATAAAAGGAGAATATTTCCGGCCGAACGACCGATATCCATATGCTAAAGTGGAAAAAGGTTGTGGGACAGCGGTCTTTTTCAGTGCTACAGGAGGACTGTTAAAGAAAGTCCTCTATGAAGATGGGAAGCCTGTTATTCATTAGACATGAAAAACATTGTAGAGCAGAAACGTTGTTTGCGACGAGAAGGGTTAGCGAAGCGCGAGCAGCTTTCTGTCCAGCGCAGAGATGAAGCAGCTCGTGAGCTGATGCATTTTGTTATGCAGACAATTCCGCAAGGCTTTGTGTTATCCTATATTCCTTTTCGCTCAGAGTTGGATGTTCGAGGGATCAATGCATGGTTAGCGCAAGAGAACCGACTCCTCCTACCTAAAATGCAAGGGATGGATATCGTTCCGATAGCTCTTCCTTTTACCAAGATAGAGAGTCTGTATTCTCCTAAAGATTTGAATCAGATAGAAGGAGAAGAGATCGAGGCACAACAGATTGCAGCGGCCTTGATTCCTGCGATAGTCTTTGATCAGAACAAGTTTCGTTTAGGATATGGCGGAGGCTACTATGATCGTTTTTTGTCTAAGTATCCGTATATTTGGACAATAGGCGTGGGATTTAAAGAGCAGCTGTTGGCGTATCTTCCAAGGGAAGAGTATGATGTTCCCTTAGATCAGTTATATCTCACTTAAAGAGCTGTTTTACGTATAAAAAGCTCCCTCCTCTTTTCTGCATCTGCATTCTTTTTTTTGAAAAAAGAGGTCTCTTTCTTGTACTCAAGAATAGAGAGAAACCTCCATTCTAGATAAAAAAAAGAGTGTGGTTTTTTTGAAATTCTAGCACTTGACTGTTGTCTTTGAAATATTGCAAACTGACGCCACGAAATATAAGAGGTCGCAGATGGCAACCTCTTAAAGTAGAGTCTTCTAGACAGCGCAACAAGGGAGTATACATGAGCGTTCCCGACCGAAAAAGGGCTTTGGAAGCGGCCATTGCTTATATCGAAAAGCAATTTGGCGCAGGATCTATCATGAGTTTAGGAAAGCATTCTTCAGCTCATGAGATATCAACTATTAAAACAGGTGCATTGTCGTTGGATTTAGCCTTAGGAATAGGCGGGGTTCCTAAAGGAAGAATTGTAGAGATTTTTGGGCCAGAGTCTTCAGGGAAAACAACTCTAGCGACGCATATAGTGGCCAATGCTCAAAAGATGGGCGGGGTAGCAGCTTATATCGATGCCGAGCACGCTTTGGATCCTAATTATGCTGCGCTTATTGGAGCAAATATTAATGATTTAATGATTTCTCAGCCTGACTGCGGAGAGGATGCTTTGAGTATTGCAGAGCTCTTAGCACGTTCTGGAGCTGTCGATGTGATTGTGATTGACTCGGTAGCAGCATTGGTTCCAAAGAGCGAGTTAGAAGGGGAAATTGGAGATGTCCATGTTGGGTTGCAGGCTCGCATGATGTCGCAGGCTTTACGCAAATTGACTGCAACCTTAGCACGAACAAATACTTGTGCCATTTTCATTAACCAGATTCGGGAGAAAATAGGTGTGAGTTTTGGTAATCCAGAGACTACGACTGGAGGACGTGCGTTGAAGTTTTATTCTTCGATTCGTATCGATATTCGTCGTATTGGCTCTATAAAGGGAGGAGAAAATTTCGATATAGGGAATCGTATCAAGGTGAAAGTAGCGAAAAATAAATTAGCTCCTCCATTCCGAACGGCAGAATTTGATATCTTATTTAATGAAGGGATTTCTTCTGCAGGATGTATTATCGATCTCGCTGTCGAAAAAAACATTATCGATAAGAAAGGATCATGGTTCAACTACCAGGATCGTAAGTTAGGCCAAGGTCGAGAAGCGGTTCGAGAGGAGTTGAAAAGGAACAAAGAGTTGTTCCACGAGTTGGAACGCTGTATTTATGAGTCTGTACAGGCTTCACAAGTCCCAGCGGCAGCTTGCGTGGATGCAGAGTCTCGCCAGGTAGCAGAGGCTGCGAAATAGTAGGGCGTATTCTTTATAGATCTAATCAAGGAAAAGAAGTTTTTCTTCTTTTCCTTGATGGTTTTTCTTCTCCCCAGTCTTTGTTAGGGTTCTCTACACGGGTTAGGTAATTCCTAAAAGCTGTAGAGCCAAATTCATAATTTTTCTTTGAAAGGTTAAAATTTTTTGGTGTAAACTCCACGGATCTTTGGTGCGCGACTTCTTTATAGTGTTGAGGTTAGATAAAAAAGACCTTAAAGAGTAAGGCACCTAGAGATCAAGTGTTTTAACGAGCGAGAAGGCTTTGTGGTTCGCGTTTTCTTGTTAGTGGTTTTTCTCCTTTCTTGTTTCTCTGCAGGCGGAAGATTATATGTATTTTTTTCTTCGAGAGACGATTCTCCGTCGCATTATGATCATACACATCGAACTGTTGCAAGATTAAGAGAGGGAAGCACCTTGGCAGAAGGTCTTTCCATGGAACAAGAGCAGATGTATTCACTGTGTTGTCAGGGGTTCTCGTTACAAATGCAAAGAAAATTTCAAGAATCAGAAGAAATTTTTTCTCGTATTCATAAAAGAAAAACTTCTGCACCTTTTGTTTTGCAGCGTGAGTTGTTAGAGGGGCGGATTCTCAATGCCTATTTTTTAAATAACCTTTCGTTAATGGCAGAATGTATTACGGAATTAGAAAAGGTATCTGGGGTAGAGGCGCATCTTTTATTTTTTAAAGCGCTACATGCACATCGAACAAAACAATATCACCTTGCGGTGGATGTGCTATCTCGGTGGTTTGGGCATGTAGATCAGACGAAGCCTTTTTGTTTAGATACGAATGTTTATGAGCTATTTTCTCCGTATGTTTTAGAAGAGATGGCAGCTGAGAGCCTGATAGGTGCCAGAAGGTATGCAGAAGGGCGCATCGTTATTAACAGTGTTTTCAACAAAATCTTTGCTAGAGAATATGCCTGGTCTGTAGACATGTATAACCGGTTGGTATTAATGCTGGGGCAGAGCTATCTTCTAGAATTACAAGAAGGGGTGCGTAGCGATTTACTGCCAGAGTATTATGAAACGATTCTTTTTTATCAGAAGCAAATGAAAGGTTTTGATGCGGTAGCATACAAAACCTTTTTCCCAGAAAGCATGCTGGTTCCTACAATCATGCAACATATTTTTGTCATACCAGAAACGCAGCTCCCTTTGTTCATAGATGCGTTGTTAATGTGGGAAAATAGCTATGTGCATCCGGACTATTCTTTAGTCTTAGAAAGGATGAAACCAGCTGTTTTACAAGATGGTATACGTACGCAAAAAATCTGTCAGGCAATTGCCGATTCAAAAATCAAAAAATTAAAAGAAAAACTGATAGAGCTATTCAGTGATGAACTCGTTTTTTGTGTTTCTCAAGGAAACACAGTGTGCGCTGACCAATATTTAGCTCTGTTGAAAATGCTAGATCCTCGCTCTTCTTGGGGGCATAAATTGTTACTTTCCGAGAAGGAGATTGTGAATATGGTTTGCGAGGATGATGCACAATACTCGCGATTAAAAGACTATCTACTGTTATGGGAGGAGCAAGATATCGCTGATGTGGATCGGCAACAGTTAATGCATTATCTATTCTTCAGTGCCAAACATTTATGGAGAGGAGGTCAGGAGGAAGCCTGCCTGCGCCTCTTAAAGGAAATCCTAGTATTTTCTCAGAATGAGAAGACCTGTCTTAATCGCACGCTTCGTCTGGTTAAGCATTTCTACACCCAGGCTTTAGCTATGCGGAATTTCACGCATTTAGTGTGGATAGAGAATTTTTTAGATGAGGTCGGATTGCCCAAGACTCTAGCTAGCGATGCCGAAATTGCGAATTGTTTAGCAGATGCGCAATATCTTTTTGCTAAAGGCGATTATCGTCTTTGTATTGTGTATAGTTCTTGGCTGGCGCGTGTGGCTCCTTCAACAGAAGCCTTGCAACTACTTGGGTTAAGCTTGGTAGAGCAAAAAGAATACACGGAAGCTTTGGAAGTCTTTCAAAGACTTCCTTTAGGGGAGGATACTTGGAATTCCCAAGTACACAAAGCTTCGCTTTTGTGCTATAAATACATAGCACGACAGCAAAAAGAAAAATCTTTCCCGTGAATGTAAATCAGCACGTTCAAGATATTGTACAATCTTTGTTAGCACAACATATTCTTCTCCCTTTTGATATAGCCTTTGCTCAAAAGCATATATCCCAGGAGGAGGTTAGTCAGGAAGCAGAGGCTTTCTTAGCTACAGCCTCTGCATTATTGCGTTGTGGATATCCTTATTTTTCTATCTGTGATAAGACGATTCATCCCACGCTCCCAGGGATTTCAAGTAAACAACTCTTCGAATGGTTCCAAGTGTTATCTTCTCGTATAAAAGAAGAACTGTTTGAAGTCGTTAATCATAAAATCTACCTACGCTCATTATTTCTTTTACGGGAGAAAGTGTTTCATAAGTTGCATAGGTTGGCAGGAGCTGTACCACGCACGCCCTTGATTTTTGAAGAGATTGCACAGCTCTCGGAAGAGCAGAACCAGGTACTTAAAACTGTATTAAACTCCTGCTTCTCTCTCGTTTGTGGAGGACCAGGAACAGGAAAAACATTTTTAGCAGTTCAGATGATTCGGTTGATACTTGCGCAAATTCCTTCAGCGCAGATTGTAGTAGCTTCCCCAACGGGGAAAGCTTCCGCTCATCTGCATAGCGTATTAACATCTCAGGGGATCGTTGGAGATTCTGTAGAAGTCGTTACGATTCATAAATTTTTAAAAGATATGCGTAGAGGGTGCTCCCCTGTAGATCTACTATTGGTTGATGAAGGATCGATGGTGACCATAAATCTGTTACATGGACTAATCAAAACCATACGAGGAGAAGCTCGAGGGGAAACGATCTATGCAGATAGAATGGTGATTTTTGGGGATGCGAATCAGCTTCCTCCAATAGGTATTGGAGTGGGAAATCCTTTTCATGAAGTAGTGTCTGAGTTTTCTAAACAGGCATGCTTTTTATCTACCAGCCACCGAGCTAAACATAAGGAATTACAGGAATTAGCGAGCGCTGTTCTGCGCAAGGAGCTGATTCCTTTTCAACCTTTGCCTTCCCGACAAGAAGCTATTCGGCGATTGTCTTTTGCTTTTACACAAGCAGCAAAAGAAGGGGTGTCGTTATGTGCTTTGACTCCGATGCGCCAAGGACTTTGGGGGTTTTTGCAGTTGAATCGGTTGTTGTTTAATGAGATGCAGGAGAAACATCCGCAGGCGCCTATTCCTATCATCGTGACAGAAAGATATGAAACGTGGGGATTAACGAATGGGGATACAGGAGTTTTAGATCCTGTAACGCAACAATTGCGTTTCACGAATGGGGAGATTCTGCATCAAGCAGATTTTCCCTATTATTCTTACAACTATGTCATGTCTGTGCACAAAAGTCAGGGTAGTGAATATGATCGTGTGATTGTCATTCTTCCTAAAGGCAGTGAAGTCTTTGATTCGGCAATTCTCTATACTGCAATTACAAGAACCAAACAACACGTTGAGATTTGGGCTGATCGAGAAGCTTTAGAGGCGATCATTTTGAAAAGAGGGCGTTATTAATTAGAGCTGGCACACTTTTTGCTCCTAGTAAAGATGAATGATTCCAGAAAGAAGGAGCGGACGTTATGGACCAGTTATCACAGATACATCAAGAGCTAGCTCGTTTAGAATTTATCAATGATCAACTGCAGTCGGAAAGAGCGTACATCCATGATTTATTGTGTGCGATAGGCTTTCCTGAAGGGTTAAAGACGATAGCCGCGATAGCTAACGAAGTGCTTTCCGAAGAAGATTCCCAAGGTTAACTGGGCTTTAACATATCCCGCAGTATCTTTTTTTCGGTTTCTATTATTAAGACCTGGGCGTTGTGCCCAGGTCTTGTGAAAAACGGGACGGCATTAAGAATTAGGAGAAAGAGTCTCCTAGATAGTGTTGACGTACCATAGGATTTGCGATCATCTGAGCAGACGATCCTTCAAAGAAGATTTTCCCGTCAATGATAAGGTAACAACGATCTGCGATAGATAAGAGTTCTTTTGCGTTATGGTCGGTAATTAAGATACCAATACCGCGACTTGCCAGAATTTTGATTAGGTATTTGACATTTTGAATGACCAGAGGATCCACGTTAGCAAAAGGCTCGTCTAGTAAAAGAACGCTAGGATTCAGAGCAAGAACACACGCGATTTCCAATCGGCGACGTTCTCCACCCGATAGCGAGCCGGCTTTCTTATGTAGACTAGTAGTCAATTGAAGATCATCAATGAGAGCATTTAATAGGTGCGTTTGTTCTTTTCGTGTTTTATAGATAATTTCCAGAACGCAAATTAGGTTTTCTTTAACAGTCAGCTCTTTAAAAATAGTAGGCTCTTGTGCTAGGTACCCGATGCCAAGGCGCGCTCGATAGTCCATAGGTTTTTTTGTGATATCTGTGTTTTTAAACAGAATTTTTCCAGAGTCAGGACGAATCAACCCTACGGTTTGATAAAAAGCTGTGGTTTTCCCCGCTCCGTTAGGGCCTAACAATCCCACGATTTCTCCTGCATTGACTTGAAAGGACACATCATTGGTCACAGGTTTCTTATTGTATTTTTTGATTAGGTTGCAAACGGATAGTACTGACATAAAAAGGATTAGTTTTTAAGCAAAGAGAGAGAGAGGACTTTCATTCCGCCTTCAGCCATCCCTTTACCCATTTCTAGTTCGGCATCTGGAGTGTTAATGGAGAAACAACAATTATACACGCTCAAAGAATAATCTTTGTAATTAAGAAGTCCTCCAGTACCTCTAAAAAACATAGCGCGTTCCGCGGTTTCAGTTTGTAGACATCCTGTTAGGTGCGATAAGAGTTCTCGACAGTGTAAACTCGTATTGGAGAAATGTAACTCCATACAGGACTTATCTATGGTGCAATAAAATAATTGCTTTTCTGGAGAGATGATTCGCTTGCGGACTCCAAGTTTTTTGATTTTCAAAAATGGCGGAGCTGGTGTTACGGAGTCTTGGTGTACAAGCGTGGGATTGGTAAAATCTCCCATTTTGACAACCGCTAATGCAGTTACGCAAGCACATAATATTAAAACTACCACACACCAGATGCCATGAAAAAGAAACTTCGTCATACAGAAACAGCATCCATTTCTTGAATGTAGGTGAAAAGCTGTACCCAAGCAGGAAGCAATCGTTCTAAATCTTTCAAGGAAAGCATAGAAGCAGCATCACTTAAAGCGGATGATGGGTTCGGATGGGTTTCTATGAATAATCCTTGTACGCCAGCGGCTATAGCAGAACGAGTTAGGACAGGGATAAATTCTGTCTGGCCACCACTTTGGCTATGTAGTGCTCCCGGTAGCTGTACGGAATGAGTTCCGTCGAAGACAACAGGGAACCCAAAGCGACGAAGAACTTCGATAGAACGCATATCAGAAACGAGATTGTTGTACCCAAAAGAACAACCGCGCTCCGTTAAGATGATTTTGTTATTTCCTGTGGACAGCACTTTGTCAATAGGGCCTTGCATTTCCCAAGGAGAAAGGAATTGGCCTTTTTTGATATTAACGATCGCTTGCGTTTCTCCAGCGGTCACTAGAAGATCTGTTTGACGACATAAAAAAGCTGGGACTTGAATAATATCACATACTTTAGCAGCTTCCCGTGCTTCATCCGGAGAATGCACGTCTGTTAAGATTTCAACATCTAGCTCTTCTTTAATTTTCGCCAGTGTTTGCAACCCGAGTTTGAGTCCGGGGCCTCGATAATTGTGTACGGATGAACGATTGGCTTTATCGTAACTGCTTTTAAAAATCCAATGAACAGAAGAAGCATACGGAGCAACAATTTCTTTTAATCGTCGCGCTGTTTCGAAAACAGAGTTGTCTTCAATTACACAAGGGCCTGCTATCAAGAGCATTTTGTTTTCCGGAAACATAAAAGGGTATCCTTTTTTAGAGTGGAATTGCGCCTTTAGTCAGAGTTCTTAACGATCTTCTCAGCTGACAGAAATTTGACTATACACCATTTGCGTTTGATTGGTACGAGAAACCTTGTAAAATCCTAGGAAGAAGGCTTTTTTAAAGAGGAAATAGTGAATCCAAGGAATGGGTTATGGGCAAGGATTCGGCGGATTAGCAGTTTGAACAAGCATCTCAAGGAATAGAAGAAGGAAGAGTGCTTCCAGAAAATCGAAGTCTAAGGTATAGTATCTTCCAGCACTATGGAAGTGTTTCCTTGCTGTGGACCGATAGCTCAGTGGATAGAGCATCCGCCTTCTAAGCGGATGGTCGCAGGTTCGAATCCTGCTCGGTCCGAGACAAATGCTTCTTTCTTTTCAGATTTTATCTCCTTTCTCTCGTGAAAAATACTTTTGATTCAAGTAAAATACAGAAAAGTCTTTGTATTGGGGGAGTCTCTTGTATGGACACGCAATTCATAGCGAGTCGGTCTGTTCGAAACCAAGAAGTTACTTCTGTTTCAGGCAAAGTAAAAGAAGAGTTGACGTCCCCATCAAATATGACTTTTGAGGGCCCAGTTCGTTCTTTAGACCAGTTGCGGCAAGCTCTTATCGCAAAAATGGGAGAACAGAAAGGGCAGGAGATGTACGACCGTTTCATACAGTCTTTACTGATTTCCACATTCACAACGGTTCATAAAGAAATGGATCGAGCACAACGCGCGTCAAAGAAAATGCGTTCGGTATACAGAGATTGATGGAGATTCGCTACTTCTTAGCACGACCTCTTCTCGAAGAAGAGGTGTGCAGGCTTGCTAATAACAGGAAGAACTTCTTGTTTGATGCCGAGAAATATTTGATTCCGATTTGTTACAAACAAACTATTTATTTAGCCAAACCTTTAAGCAGATTTCCTATGGCTCTGGAGGTTTGGGAGTTGCATGTGCAACATGTGATAAGTTTATTGAAACAGCAGTTCGGGATTCTCACAGATCATGCCCCGATTTTACTAGCTTGTGAAGCCCGGCAGGTGGTTCTTCTCGAAAGTTTAGATAGTTTTGTTAACATTTCTTAACGGTTCGGAAGGTTGAATAAAATCTTTTCCGAACCGTATCATAGAAGGGTTTCAAAAGACGAAGCCCTGTTTTAAGGAGGCTTGATTCTGGAAATCCCTGCTCCAACGGCTGTTTTTTCATTTGTAATTGATGAACAATTAACAGGACGCCTTGATAAGGGGCTGGTCTCATATAATGGAGCGTATTCACGAGCTTTTTATCAGCAACAAATTGAGTTAGGGCGTGTCCGTGTTAATGGGCGGGTGTATACGCGTGTTTCCCATCCGTTATCCCTAGGGGATGTGGTAGAAGTGGAATTGATAGAAGAGGAAGAACCCTCTTCTTTAATCCCGGAAGATATTCCCCTGGATAAGGTATATGAAGACGATATGATTTTGGTCATTAATAAACCAAGAGATATGGTTGTCCATCCTGCTCCCGGGCATACGCAAGGTACGGTGGTGCATGCTTTGCTGCATGAAATCGGGGAGCGTCTGAAACAAGAGTTCCCCGAGGAGCCATGGCGCCCAGGGATTGTACATCGCTTAGATAAAGATACTTCTGGTTTGTTGATTACAGTAAAAACTCGGCGAGCTAAGGCTCTCTATAGTGAGCTCTTTGCTACCAAACAGGTAAAAAAGCTTTACGTAGCCATTTGCATTAATGCTCCGTCTCAGGAACTTATTCATACTCGGATAGCGCGTCATCCTCTAAAACGGAAAGAAATGACTGTGCTTTCTACACATGCTGAAGGCGGTAAGGAAGCCATTACCCATTGTCATGTTCTAGCTACGAATGGACGATTAAGTGTGGTTGCTCTATACCCAGAAACAGGCAGAA
The DNA here is from genome assembly GCF_000012125.1 of Chlamydia trachomatis A/HAR-13. NCBI lineage: Bacteria > Pseudomonadati > Chlamydiota > Chlamydiia > Chlamydiales > Chlamydiaceae > Chlamydia > Chlamydia trachomatis. The sequence goes on from NC_007429.1 coordinate 757,008, forward strand.
CCCACCAGCTTCGTGTACATATGAAGCACCTGGGCACACCGATTCTCGGAGATCCCGTTTACGGGATCCCCTCTATAAATTTTCGTTATGGTCTTGACAAACAACAATTGCATGCCTATAGCTTGGTTTTTGCTCATCCGGAGAGTGCGGAGCGAGTGAAGCTAGTGACAAAGCTTCCAGACGATATGACTTCCTTAATAGAAAAGGAATTTAGAGAAGGTGTCTCTATACTGGATGGTTCGTGTGATTGGTTTAAAATCACTAGGTAGTTTTGTTTTTTAAGTAAGAAGTATAAAATTAGATTATAGATACTATTTTTATTTTTCTTTCACACCTTCAGAAAAAAGCTTGTGTAGGATTTGCTTCGCATGAAAGAGTTTTTAGCGTACATTGTAAAAAATCTTGTTGATAAGCCAGAGGAAGTGCATCTGAAAGAGGTGCAGGGAACCAATACGATTATCTACGAATTGACTGTTGCTAAGGGAGATATCGGTAAAATTATCGGTAAAGAAGGACGCACTATTAAGGCTATCCGTACTTTATTGGTTTCCGTAGCAAGTCGAGATAATGTGAAAGTCAGCCTAGAAATTATGGAAGAGCGGTAAACGTATACGTTTACAGCTTTTTGAGTCATTGTTAGAGAAAGTCTTAGCGCGCGTATTTTCTAACACCGTTTTTCTTCTCGAGAAGACTGTAGTCTTTTTGGCCCGAGAGTTTAAGGATCTCAAGGGCCGAGTCACGTTTTAGAAGTTCTCTTCTTGATCGAGCGCAGCGAGTTCTTTTGCTTTCTTATGAGCGGAGATTCTCTCGGTAGGTAGGTCATCAAATTTTGCAATTTTTGTCTTTCGATGCCCGAGTTGTCTGTAGGTTTCGAGCAGCTTCTTAATGTAGAGAACTGTGTATTTTTTCAGTTGGCTCAGATCTTTCTGTACGCTACTGCGTTTCTTTTCTAAGCATGCCAGCTCCTTCTCGTAGGAATTTTCATCAAAACAGAGGATTTTTTTAATAGTTAGAGCTGCTAGTTGAGCGGTTGCTTGCTTATCAGGAGCCGGGAGCGTGTCAAGAAATGGAGTCAGAGCTTCCAAAACAGCGTTGTGAATGGCACTTGATGAAGGAGACGTCTTTCTTTTAGAAAGCATGGAGCGCACGGTATCGTAAAGCTTATGTTTAATGAATAGATATTCTAAAGTTTTGTGGTACAGCTCGCGGCTTAAGGAATCTTCTAGTATGAGTAATTCTTTTTTTAGGTAATTTTGGAGAGTCTTGGTTTGTAAGCGTAGGATTTCGCTGATCGTTGTTTCCCAAGGTTTTCCCTGGTAAATAGCTGTTGGCCGAGAGGTTAAGATAACCTGACATTCTGTATGTGTATATAGAGGGCGTAACAGATCTTTAGCGTAGATACCTTTAGGGAGTTTGATCTCGATATGAGGGAGGTCCGTAGAGAAATCTTGAATCGAATCGATTTTAATGATTCCTCGTTTTGCTGCGTTTTCGATAGAACGAATTAGAGTCTCTGTAGTTGTGGAAGGACAGATTTCTTTGATTAGCAAGGTTTTGTCATTAATAATATCAATTGTTGCGCGCAGAACAATGGATCCTAAGCCATCTTGGTAGTCGGAAGCATCCATCGTGCCTCCTGGAGGGAAGTCGGGAAGGAGAGAAAACGGTTGGTCATTCAGTATAGCTATTTGTGCTTCTAGTAGATCACAAAAGTTGTGAGGGAAAATTTTTGTAGTCATCCCTACTGCGATGCCATCCACGCCATGAAGGAGTAGTAGAGGAATCTTTGCAGCTAAGATATCGGGTTCTTGCTCTCTTCCATCGTAAGAATCATGGAAGGTCATGAGATCCGTATTAAAAAGTACCTCTTTAGCTAAAGGGCTTAGCCGCGCTTCTATATAACGAGCCGCTGCATGAGGATCTCCTGTGAGAGGGTTACCAAAGTTCCCTTGTGTCTCTATCAGGAACCCTTTATTTGCCAAAACGACAAGAGCTTCCACGATAGGCGCATCACCATGCGGGTGCAGCGCCATCGTACGTCCTGCGATATTAGCCACCTTATGCATTTTACCATCATCCATACGGAATAAGGTCCAAAGAAGCCTTCTTTGAACAGGCTTGAGGCCATCTAAAACATGAGGGATTGCACGTTCCAAAATGACGTAAGACGCATACTGTGTGAAATGAGTTTTAAATAGGTCCGAGAGGTCGCTCATAAGTTCGTTTATAGCTAGAGGTTGGTAACAAGATTCTCAATAATAAATAGTTTTCTCTCTTTTGTGTTTTTCCCCATGTAGAATTGTAAAAGTGTGTCGAGGGTTTCTGTATCAGGAAGAGAAACTGGAGTTAAGCGCATGTCTGCGCCGATAAAAGATTTGAATTCTTTAGGAGAAATTTCTCCTAAGCCTTTGAAACGAGTAATTTCAAGAGACGATTCTTTTTTACCGATGTGTTCTATGGTCGAGAGTTTTTCTTCTTCTGAGTAGCAATAGAAAGTGGCATCTTTGTGGCGTACTTTAAAAAGAGGGGTTTCTAGGATAAATAGGTGGTTGCTTGCAACAAGAGGAAGAAAGGTTTTTAGGAAGAAAGTAATCATAAGATTACGAATATGCATACCATCAACATCCGCATCTGTTGCTAAGATCACCTGGTTGTATCGAAGATTTTGTAGAGAGTCTTTGTGCAGGCCGAGGGCTGTAGTAAGGTAAAAAAGTTCGTCATTTTTATAGATGGTTTCTTCTTTGGAGGAAAAGACGTTCATAGGTTTCCCTCTCAAAGAGAACACTGCTTGTGTGAGCGGATTTCGCGAAGCTAGAATCGAAGCGGAAGCCGATTCTCCTTCAGTAATGAAAATAGAGGAATTTTTACCATACAGAGAATTGTCTGTGAGATGAAATTTACAATCCCGAAGTTTAGGGATTTTATAGTGGAGTTTTTTTTGTTTATCTTTGAGCTCTTGCTTGAGAAATTGCGCATTCTTCCGAGTTTTTTCGTTGAGTTTGATTTTCTCTTGGATCCGTTCCGCGCTGGAAGGATTCTTTTTCAAAGAAGAGAGCACAGCTTCTTTTACGCGTTTGGCTAACTCTGCGCGGATATTCGTATTCCCTAGTTTATTTTTGGTTTGGGATTCAAAAATAGGAGAAGCAATTTTAATGGCGATACAGCCAGCAAGTCCCTCACGAATATCTTGAGAGGAAAAGTTTTTTCCAAAAAACTCATTAACGCCCTTGACTATACCCTCTTTAAAGGCAACGAGATGGGTTCCGCCATCAGTTGTTTCTTGGCCATTTACAAAGGAAAAATATTGTTCGGAAGACGTTTCTGTATGGGAGAAAAGAAATGCGAGATCGGAGTGTTGAAACGTAATAGGGGAATACAGAAGAGGGGTTTGCACTTCTTCTTCAAAAAGATCAAGAAGACCACGAGTGGAAACAATACGTTCTCCGTTATAAATAATTGTCAGTCCGGGATGGAGATAGGTGTATTGACGGATTTTCTTTTTTAGAAACTCCACTTGGAAAGAAAAATTCTCGAATAGTTCATGATCGGGAGAGAAAACGACTTCTGTACCGTCGGGATCTTGGGTAGCACCCTGTTCTGTGTGTAAGAGAATGCCTTTGGAGAAAGAAGCTTTGAGGAATTTTTTGTTCCGCACAGAACGTACAGAGAAATGTTGCGATAAGGCATTAACGGCTTTCAGTCCCACGCCATTTAATCCAACAGAAAAATGGAAAACATCCTGAGTGTATTTCGCGCCAGTATTGATTTTAGAAACACAATCAATCACCTTCCCCAAGGGAATGCCGCGGCCTTCATCACGAATAGACAGTTCGTGTGCGTCTCCTGTTATGTGGATGGTGTGTCCATATCCCATGACAAATTCATCAATAGCATTATCGACTACTTCTTTAAATAACGTGTAAATGCCGTCTTCAGCTTGAGATCCGTCGCCTAATCTTCCAATATACATTCCCGCGCGTAGGCGGATATGATCCAAGGAAGCTAAAGAAATGATAGAAGATTCTGAATACGCAGTTTTTTTTCGCATAAGAGTGTGTGGAATAAGGCAAAAGTTTGATTCGGGTTCTATAATTTCTGAGAAAACAATCAGCTAATAGTTATGCTCTCTTTAGAAAAATAATGTAAGGCGTAGTATTTCTTTTAGTCTTCTGTCTCACTAAGCAGTGTGAGCGGTGAGGACTTGAGATACTAAGATTAAGCCGTGGAAACGCCTTTTTTAACGGTTTTTCTATTTTCGTCTCCAGACTACAAAATTTTTTCAATGCAGAGAACGAAGAGAGTCTCAAAAATATTGGTATAAAAATACGAAACAAAGAGAATGAGCCAACCGAGAGAAGAAGCATACAATCTTTTTCTTTAGAAAGGGAATGATGAGAGGGAGCTTAAGGAGTAAAGAAGAAACCGTGATGGTTAGGGAAGGGGAAGAACGTATAGGTAATAGAGTTTCGTTGGGCGTTATTGGCGTGAGTTATCGAGAGACTACTTTGCAGCAACGAGAGCAAGTTCTTCACATTTTACAACAAGCACAGGGGTCTTTTCGTCTTGAAGTCTTTCAAGAAGAGAAGGACTATGTTTTATTGGCTACGTGCCATCGCGTCGAGTTGTATAGCGTCGCGCCAGCCGAGCTATTTGATTCACTGGCACAGGAAATAGAGCTCTTAGGTGTCTCGCCTTATTTTTATCGAAATCAAGATTGCTTTGCACATTTATTTTGTGTAGCAGGCGGGTTAGATAGCTTAGTTCTTGGAGAGACGGAGATTCAAGGACAAGTGAAACGTGCCTATTTACAAGCTGCTAGAGAGCAAAAGCTTTCTTTTGCTCTCCATTTTCTCTTTCAAAAAGCCCTTAAGGAAGGGAAAGTATTTCGAGCGAAAGGAGGCGCGCCTTATGCAGAAATCACTATCCCTATTCTCGTGGATCAGGAGTTACGAAGACGTCAAATAGATAAGAAGGCCTCTTTGTTATTTATAGGCTATTCTGAGATCAATCGTTCTGTAGCTTATCATTTGCAAAGGCAAGGATTTTCTTGTATCACCTTTTGTTCTCGTCAGCAGCTGCCGACGTTATCTATGCGTCAGGTAGTAAGAGAGGAGCTATGTTTTCAAGATCCTTATCGCGTCGTGTTTTTAGGTTCTTCAGAATTGCAGTATGCTCTGCCACATTCCCTTTGGGAAAGTATCTGGGATATCCCCGATCGGATTGTTTTTGATTTTGCTGTTCCTCGTGCTCTGCCTTCGCATACGGTATTCCCTCACCGGTACGTGGATATGGACCAAATCAGTGATTGGTTAAGAGAGCATCGAAAGGAAGTGAACTCAGCACATCTCCACAGCTTGAGAGAGGTTGCGTACCGTTATTGGAACTCTCTAAATCAAAGATTAGAACGGCGTGACTGTGTAGGAGCGAACGCCTAGTTGGACTGTCTCTGGGTGTGTTTGCAAAGTACAGAGCAAACAGAATAGAATCTCCTGTTAAGGCTATAGAAAATAGCAAGGAAATAGAGAGCGATCATTTCTATTAAAAGCCTTGAGACTCTTTTTCTCTTCAGCTTAGTTCTAGACTTTCTAAACTGTGAACTTTCAAGTTGATTTATTTGTGTATTAGAGGTACGTTGCTCTATTCAGCCTTTCATTCGAAAGCTTGCAATTTCTCTAATATGATGGAATGCAAAGCCTTGATAGAAAGCAGGGGAGGGGGGTCTGTTAAGCTGCGCTTAACCTAAGAACGAAGATCGAAGAGAGGGAAGGCTTCTCTTGTGATTTCTTGGATACATACTTTTCGCACATAAATGATTCTTTGATGCAGTGGCACGATGTCCCTGCGTGTTGTCGATACGAGAGCTGCTCTGAATGAGTTGATTTGTGCCGGGAAAATGTGTTTTGGGAGATGTCTTTAGAAATCAAAAGAACGAGTCGTTCGTGCCCGATTTTTTTCTAAAATTCTTTTGTACTTTAAATTGAAAGGGATGAAAGAGAAAACAGAAAAGGCTCCTCTATCGAGATGAGAAATCGTTTTTCTTTTTAAAGTAGGTATTGGCATAACTCAGCATAAGGTCAGCGGGGCCCATTCCAATAGCTAGGGAGGGAGTATTTCGGACCCAGAGCTCTCAGTTAGAGATGAGCACGTGAATACATGTTGGAAAAATTGATAAAGAATTTTGTGGCGTATATGGGAGTGGCTTCCGAATTAGAATTCGATGCCGATGGATCCTATGTGCTTCCGATTAGCAGCCTTGTGCGGATGCGCGTTCGTCAGAATGCTGATGAGGAAATTATCATCAGTGCTTTTTTGGGAGAGATTCCCGCATCTATGGATATAGAAAAAGCATATGCTCGAATGATGGAAGGCAATTTGTTTGGCCAGGAGACTGGGGGAGCTGCCTTAGGGCTTGATAGTGATGGGCATGCAGTGCTCGTACGGCGAGTCCCAGGAGAGGTGTCTCAAGAAGATTTTGCAAGTTATATAGAGAGTGTCCTGAATTATGCTGAAGCGTGGCTAGAAGATTTAGGACTAAGTAAAACGGAGCAGGAGTAAGGGATGGGTATACGCTTAGTTATTGATAAAGGGCCCTTGTCTGGAACTGTTCTTATTTTAGAAAATGGGACGAGTTGGTCTCTTGGCAGTGATGGAAAAGCTAGTGATATTCTCCTGCAAGATGAAAAGCTTGCTCCCTCTCAGATTCGCATCACTTTAAAAGATGGCGAGTATTATTTAGAAAATTTAGATGCTTTGAGGCCGGTTTCTGTTGATGGAACAGTTATCACTGCCCCTGTTTTGTTAAAAGATGGGGTTTCCTTTGTAATGGGAAGCTGCCAAGTCTCGTTTTTTAAAGGGGAAGAGGTAGAAGGAGATATAGAGTTATCGTTCCAGACAGAAGGTGGTAATGAGGGAGAGCCTGCAGCGCAAGGCTCTTCAAGCGTTTCGTCCGAAGCTCCTAAAAAGGAGACAGGGAATCCAAGTCTTCCTTCGGAGGCAAAGGCTTCTGGAGAAGTATCTAGTTCAGCAATAGCGAAAGAACAAGAGTTAGCGGCGTCCTTTTTAGCTTCTGTTGAGAAGGAGCCTGGAACACCAAAAGAAGTCTCTGAGCCAAAGGTCTCTTCACAAGAAGGACAGACTCCTTCTGTTACAGGAGAAAAAAAGGATCTTGAGCTTCCTTTGGCAAGTCAAGAACAACCTAAACAAACTACTCCATCAGGCAGTGGTGAACCAACCCAATCTCAAAACGCGAGTATGGAAGAAAACAGAACGTCGCCCGATCAAAATCAGCAGCCACAGCTTTCTTCTGCTTCAGAATCGGGTTCTCAAAGTCCCGAAAATCAGGAGCAACAACCTTCTCAAACGCCTCCCCCATCCCCGGAAACTCCAGAGCCGTCAGGAGAACCTAATAGCGCTACGGAAGAAAACTCGCCATCTCCAATGGAGAAAGCTTCCGTAACAGAAGAAGGCAGCTCAGGGACGAGTGAAGAAGAAAAAGAGGGTGAAGAAGATACTGCTGAAAGCGCAGCAAATGAAGAGCCAAAGGCAGAGGCTTCTCAAGAAGAAGAGAAGAAAGAGGAAGATAAAGGAGAGGTTCTTGCTCCCTTTAATGTTCAGGATCTTTTCCGTTTTGATCAAGGAATCTTCCCTGCTGAGATAGAAGATCTTGCACAGAAACAAGTTGCGGTTGATTTGACGCAACCATCACGATTTTTGTTGAAGGTTCTTGCTGGTGCGAATATCGGTGCTGAATTCCATTTGGATAGTGGGAAAACCTATATCGTAGGAAGTGATCCGCAGGTTGCAGACATTGTCTTAAGTGATATGAGTATTTCGCGCCAACATGCGAAGATCATTATCGGAAATGATAATTCAGTTTTGATTGAAGATCTGGGTAGTAAGAATGGCGTGATTGTTGAAGGGCGCAAGATTGAACATCTATCTACGCTCTCTGCGAATCAAGTTGTTGCTCTAGGAACAACGTTATTCTTACTTGTCGACTATGCTGCTCCTTCCGATACGGTAATGGCGACGATTTCTTCTGAAGATTATGGGTTATTTGGTCGTCCGCAATCTCCTGAAGAGATTGCTGCCAGAGCTGCGGAAGAGGAAGAAGAGAAGAGAAAACGTGCTACGTTGCCAACAGGTGCTTTTATATTAACCTTGTTCATTGGAGGGTTAGCTCTGCTCTTTGGAATAGGAACAGCTTCTTTGTTCCATACGAAGGAAGTAGTTTCTATAGATCAAATCGATTTGATTCATGATATTGAACATGTAATTCAGCAGTTTCCAACTGTACGGTTTACGTTCAATAAGAACAACGGACAGTTGTTCTTAATTGGGCATGTAAGAAATAGCATTGATAAGAGCGAGTTACTTTACAAAGTGGATGCTCTCTCGTTTGTCAAGTCGGTAGATGATAACGTGATCGATGACGAGGCAGTATGGCAAGAGATGAATATTCTCTTGTCTAAGAATCCAGAATTTAAAGGTATCAGCATGCAATCTCCAGAGCCGGGGATTTTTGTAATCAGCGGGTATCTAAAGACAGAAGAACAAGCAGCTTGTTTGGCTGATTATCTAAATCTACATTTTAATTACCTTTCACTATTGGATAATAAGGTGATTATCGAATCACAAGTCATGAAAGCTCTTGCTGGACATCTTGTGCAATCAGGTTTTGCGAACGTTCATGTGTCCTTCACCAATGGTGAAGCTGTTTTGACAGGATATATCAATAATAAAGATGCAGATAAATTCCGAACGGTTGTGCAAGAACTGCAAGATATTGCAGGGATTCGTGCGGTGAAGAATTTTGTCGTTTTGCTGCCTGCAGAAGAAGGTGTTGTTGATCTAAATATGCGGTATCCAGGCCGTTATCGGGTAACCGGTTTTTCAAAGTGCGGGGATATTAGTATTAATGTTGTAGTTAATGGGCGTATTTTAACTCGAGGCGATATTTTAGATGGAATGACGGTAACAAGCATTCAACCGCATTGTATCTTTTTAGAACGGGAAGGGTTGAAATATAAAATTGAGTACAATAAATAGGCAGTTCGAGGTTTATTTAATTCTTCCAGGTAGGAATAAATCTATGTTTAATATGGAAAATTCGGCAGCTAAAGGAGAAAAAGCTGCTCGTCAGTTGTTTGATCTTGAACAAGACATGCACGATGTAACCAAAGCCCACGAAGTAAATGCTAATGTACAGAGTAAGGTGCAGACGCTGACATCTTCTCTTCGAGAAGGGGCTTCTAAAGAGTCTTTTGAGAAACAACAAACATTACTCGCGGGATATGTAGCTCTTCAAAAGGTGCTAGGACGTATCAACCGTAAAATGGTGTAATGTAAACGGTAAAAGAGAGGGTATCTATGGCGAGCGGAAGTTGTTCGGCTTTTAATTTCAACCAGATGCTGGATGGCGTATGTAAATACGTTCAGGGAGTACAACAATATCTAACAGAATTAGAAACATCCACGCAAGGAACTGTAGACCTAGGGACAATGTTTAATTTGCAATTCCGTATGCAAATTTTGTCTCAATATATGGAGTCTGTATCCAATATCTTGACTGCGGTGAATACTGAAATGATCACCATGGCAAGAGCTGTTAAAGGAAGTTAATAAAATAAGAGATGGGTCATGGCAGATTTGGATGTATTTAAAGAAGATTTTGCATTGTTGTTTGAAGCAGGAATGGTTGCTATCAAACAAGGGGATGAAGCAAGCGCTAAAGCGTTATTTCAAGCATTACAAGTATTGGATCCTGAGCATACAGCACATGAGTTAGGATCAGGATTGTTGCATTTGCATAAAATGGAGCTCACAAAAGCAGAAGTTTTATTCCGTGCTATTGTTGAAAAAGATCCCGAGAATTGGAGTGCTAAGGCATTTTTATCACTCACACTTATGATGATCGTTCTTCAGCAAGGAAGTTCTTTCGAAGTGCGTAGAGAGAGTTTGGAGCGCTGCTTACAGTTAGCTGATCAGGTATTAGAAAGTTGTGAAGTAGAGTCTACAAGAGCTTTAGCTAAGTCTGTTCTGGATTGGCATGATGGATTAGTTGCTAAAAGTGGTGGGCCTTTAAATTAGGGAAAGATTGGGGTATTCCATGATAGATCCTCTTAAGCTTTTTCCAAATTTTGATGGGGATAAGGAGAGTGCTGCGGTGAATAAACCTTCAGCATCTCCTATGCCCAGCGAATTAAGTAAAAATGTTGCCTCATTCTCTTTAGGGGGTGGAGGTGCTGCGTTGGATTCGACAGTGTCCACAGAAAAGCTATCGTTGATGGCTATGATGCAGGATAAAAATTCGCAGTTGATCGATCCTGAGTTGGAGGAAGCTCTGAACTCTGAAGAGTTACAAGAGCAGATCCATTTGTTAAAAAGTCGTTTGTGGGATGCACAAACGCAGATGCAAATGCAAGATCCCGACAAGTTGGCCTCTGAGCATGTAGATGCTTTAGGAGTCATTGTTGATTTAATCAATGGGGATTTTCAAGCGATAGCTGAACATACACAACAGACGGTCAAGCAGGGTAATGGTGACGAAGAAAAATCTGTTACACGCAAGATAGTCGATTGGGTCTCTTCAGGAGAAGAAATTTTGAATCGTGCTTTGTTGTATTTCTCCGATCGTAATGGAGAAAGAGAAACATTAGCCGATTTCTTAAAAGTTCAGTATGCCGTTCAAAGAGCTACACAACGCGCCGAGTTATTTGCCAGTATTCTAGGTGCTACGGTGAGTAGTGTAAAAACGATTATGACAACCCAGTTAGGTTAACATGGAAGAGATAACGACCGAGTTTAATACGCTCATGACGGAATTGCCGGACGTGCAATTAACCGCAGTTGTGGGACGTATTATCGAAGTTGTCGGGATGTTAATCAAGGCTGTTGTTCCGGATGTTCGTGTCGGTGAAGTGTGCTTGGTGAAACGTCACGGGATGGAGCCTCTAGTTACAGAGGTAGTCGGTTTTACGCAGAATTTTGTCTTCCTTTCTCCTTTAGGGGAGTTGACAGGAGTGAGTCCTTCTTCGGAAGTGATGGCTACTGGATTGCCATTGCATATCCGAGCAGGAGAAGGGTTATTGGGTCGTGTATTAAATGGTTTGGGAAATCCTATTGATACAGAGACAAAGGGACCTTTAGAGAGTGTCGATGCCATTTATCCAATTTTTAAAGCTCCACCGGATCCGTTGCATCGAGCTAAATTGCGTACGATCTTGTCTACAGGCGTGCGCTGTATTGATGGGATGCTCACTGTAGCTAAAGGGCAGAGAATCGGAATTTTTGCAGGAGCCGGGGTTGGTAAGTCCTCTTTATTGGGCATGATTGCTCGTAATGCTGAAGAAGCAGACATTAACGTAATTGCTTTGATTGGAGAGCGGGGACGAGAGGTTCGCGAGTTCATAGAAAATGACCTTGGTGAAGAGGGAATGAAACGTTCCGTTATTGTGGTCTCTACTTCTGATCAGTCGTCTCAGCTGCGACTCAATGCTGCCTACGTAGGAACTGCGATAGCAGAATATTTCCGAGATCAAGGTAAAACGGTTGTATTGATGATGGACTCAGTTACACGTTTTGCGCGAGCTTTACGTGAAGTGGGGTTAGCGGCTGGAGAGCCTCCTGCTCGTGCTGGGTACACGCCTTCTGTATTTTCCACTTTGCCTAAACTGTTAGAAAGAGCAGGAGCCTCTGATAAAGGAACGATTACAGCATTTTATACTGTGTTAGTGGCCGGGGATGATATGAACGAGCCGGTAGCGGATGAGGTGAAATCCATTTTAGACGGGCATATTGTTCTTTCTAATGCATTAGCGCAAGCATATCATTATCCAGCGATTGATGTGTTGGCTTCTATTAGCCGATTGCTGACAGCTATTGTTCCTGAGGAACAACGTCGAATTATTGGGCGTGCTAGAGAGGTTTTAGCTAAATATAAAGCTAATGAGATGTTGATTCGTATTGGGGAATATCGTCGAGGATCGGATCGTGAAGTCGATTTCGCAATCGATCATATCGATAAATTAAATCGATTCCTTAAACAAGACATTCATGAAAAAACAAATTATGAGGAAGCTGCTCAACAGTTGCGAGCAATATTCCGGTAAGTCTGGAAAATAGTAGGATTGTGTGGTTAGATATCCTTTAGAACCTGTCTTATCTATTAAGAAGGATCGTGTAGACAGAGCAGAGAAGGTTGTTAAGGAGAAACGCAGACTTTTAGAGTTAGAACAAGAGAAATTGCGTGAACGCGAATCGGAGCGTGATAAAGTTAAGAATCACTATATGCAGAAGATTCGCCAGCTCCGCGAGCAATTAGATGACGGAACAACCAGCGATGCGATTCTTAAAATGAAAGCGTATATCAAAGTAGTTGCGATACAGCTTTCTGAAGAAGAAGAAAAGGTCAATGAGCAGAAAGAAAATGTGCTGGCAGCAGCAAAGGAGCTGGAAAGGGCTGAAGTAGAGCTGACCAAACGACGTAAAGAAGAAGAAAAAACTCGACTGCATAAAGAAGAATGGATGAAAGAAGCTCTGAAAGAAGAGGCTCGCCAGGAAGAAAAAGAGCAAGATGAGATGGGGCAGTTGCTTCATCAATTACATAAGCAAAAACAACGGGAATCTGGAGAGAACTAATTTATGGAATTAAATAAAACTTCGGAATCTTTGTTTAGTGCAAAGATTGATCATAATCATCCACGTACAGAGGCTCATGAGCCTAGAGATCAAAGAGAAGTCCGAGTGTTCTCTTTAGAAGGAAGATCTTCGACTAGACAAGAGAAAGCAGATCGGATGCCAGGAAGAACCTCGTCACGTCAAGAGTCTTCTAAAGGCTCTGAAGAGGGTGCTGTTCATGAGAGTACAGCAGGCGTCTCTTCTAAAGAAGAAGAAGAGAGCAAAGGAGATGGATTCTTCACTGGTGGCAATCCTACATCCGGAATGGCATTAGTTGAAACTCCTATGGCTGTAGTGAGCGAAGCTATGATGGAAACGAGTACGATGACGGTAAGTCAGGTAGATCTACAATGGGTAGAGCAATTGGTAACATCTACTGTAGAATCCCTGTTAGTCGCCGATATTGATGGCAAGCAGTTAGTAGAAATTGTATTGGATAATAGCAATACAGTACCTGCAGCTTTCTGTGGAGCTAACCTGACTCTGGTACAAACAGGGGAAGAAATTTCCGTTTCCTTTTCGAATTTTGTAGACCAAGCTCAGCTTACAGAAGCTACACAACTCGTACAGCAGAATCCTAAGCAGCTAGTCTCATTGGTGGAGTCTTTGAAAGCTCGTCAGTTAAATCTTACAGAGTTGGTTGTAGGGAATGTAGCTGTTAGTTTGCCTACGATTGAAAAAATAGAAACTCCTTTGCATATGATTGCTGCAACTATTCGGCATCATGACCAAGAAGGAGATCAAGAAGGTGAAGGTCGTCAAGATCAACATCAAGGCCAGCATCAAGAGAAGAAAGTAGAAGAAGCTCATATATAAGGTATTCCCATGGCAGTTGCAGCAGAGCCTAGTAGTAATTGGTTAAAAGCTAGAGACGAGTTACTAAGTTCTTTGCAAGAACAGAAGGAAGGAATGTTTTCTTTTCCTGTTTTTCCAAAGCAGGAGTGTGAGCAGAAACTCAAAGATAAATTCCATATGGAAGAAGTGGAATTGTCATTTGAGTCTCGAGGGCTTCTGTCTGTTGCAGCTGCTGTGCAGGAATATGGGGAGCATATTTTGCTCCAACCGTTTTTAGCAAACCCCTTTGAATCTGGGGAGTTTTACATAGTTTCTTCGGAAGAAGATTTGCAAGCTCTAATAGGAACGATTTTTAATGATAGTTCCTTAGCTTCTTACTTCTACGAAAAAGATCGTTTATTAGGATTTCATTATTATTTTGTTGCAGAGATCTGCAAGCTGCTTCAAGAAAGTCCTTGGATTCCTTCTATGTCTGTAAAAGTAACAGGAGATGTTGCTTTTTCTGCGCGTGCTTTGGAGGGAGAGTATCATGTGATCCAAGTCTCTTGTCGTTTAGATGGATCTTGTATACGGTTTTCTATCTTAGTGCCTGAAACTACAGCGCAGAGCGCCTGTAGATTCTTAGAAGAGAAAGATCAGGCTTTTGATATGCCAAAAGTCGATTTGCAAACCCCAATTACTCTCGCTGTAGAAGTGGGCTTTTGTCAAATTTCAGAAGAAGATTGGCACCAGGTTGTTCCTGGTAGTTTTATTTTGTTAGATGCTTGTCTGTATGATCCGGATACAGGAGATGCTGGCGCTTTCTTATCCATTCAACGGACCCGGTTTTTTGGTGGGCGGTTTTTAGATAAGCAGTCGGGAGCTTTTAAAATTACAGGATTGCAAGAGATGCAACCAGAAGATGCACCCGAAGAACCTAGTGAAGGAGGTCCGGCAACTCCTTTGCCTTCGGCAACAAAAATCGTTGCTGAAGTAGCTCGCTATTCTCTTTCCGTTGGAGAATTTTTGAAACTAGGACCTGGTAGTGTATTACAATTCGATGGTGTACATCCAACTTTAGGCGTAGATATTATTTTGAATGGAGCTAAGGTTGGACGTGGTAACATCATTGCTTTGCAAGATGTTCTAGGGATTCGAGTTTTAGAAGTATAAGCCTTTTAGTGATAGAGAATCCTCTGTCATTCTACGTGAGAATTGTTTGCTTGCCGCTATTTCACAAGCGGCAAGGACCTAGCAAAATGCTAGAGGTATCGAGTTCTGAAAGCATTGTCATACCGTAAGTTTTTATGCTCAGATCGGGTGTATCCTTCTCCTCCTCTAAGACGAACTATCTCCTAACACGGGAGCTCAGTCGTAAGGTAGGGTTGACTGTCTATCAAGGTGTGGATGAGCACTCTTCTCGTCCTGTTGTTATTAAAACATTGGTATCGCCAGGAATTCATGATCGACGTTTTCTTCGTGCTTTCGAAGAAGAAGCAAGGATTATGCAGCTAGTAACGCACCCAGCGTTTGTTCGCTTGGAGGATAGAGGAGAGTGTGAGCAGGGACGCTACTTGGTTTCGGAATACATTTTAGGGAGTTCTCTGCGAGATAGTATTCTTTCATCGCAAATCTCTTTGGATAAAGCGATTTCTATTGTCTTGCAAGTAGCGCAAGCTATCACGACTCTGCATCGGCATGGGGTTTTACATCTCGATATCAAACCAGAAAATATCGTGCTCTCGCAATCAGGCGAGATCAAGCTCATTGACTATGGGCTTTCCGCTTGGCAATTCAATCATTGGGGATCTCCAGCATATATGAGTCCTGAGCAGAGCAGACAGGAACCGCCCTCTCCGGCATCCGATGTGTATTCCTTAGCTTTGTTGGCCTATGAACTGATCATGGGGCAGCTTGCATTAGGAAAGGTATATGTATCGTTACTGCCTTCTAAGATCAGCAAAATTTTAATACAGGCATTACAGCCATCACCGGCAGCACGCTTTTCATCCATGCAAGAGTTTGCAGAAGCTTTACAAGATTACTTATTGCACGATGTACATGAGGATTATCGTAAGAAAGACCATGTTGTTGCACAGATAGAACAGTGGCACAATCAGAGAGCGTGGCTATCTCCAGAAAAGTTATCTGCTCCGGAAGAGATCTGTGTTCATATTTACTCACAAAAAGAGCCCTGTTATTTACATAATATTTACTATGATATGCTTACATCTGGAAACGTAGCAGAATTTTGGTTCTGCTACGCTCCAGGAAACTGTAGTTTTGCGCTTAGCATGATGAAACAGTTTCTTAATCAACGAGAGGAGAAAGCAAAAGATATTCAAACAGTAATCAAAAGTATGGATACTCTGTGCAAAACCATGCATATCCCTATTTGTGAAGAAGGGATTTCTTGTTGCTGTTTTATATTTTTCCTAGAAGAACTCATGTGCTTTTCTTGTGGGAAAACTGATTTCTCGTTAAAAAAGCAAACAGGGGGGGGGCAACGATTTCAAGCGGAATCGCAAGGAATTGGGGAGGAAACTCCCCTAGAGATCCACGAACAGTCCTTTTTGTGGGAGCCTGGAGATGAGCTTATCGTACACACCCCAAAGGCTAGAGATTTGGTATATTTATATTGCCCTTCTTTCCTGAAGTTGCAAGATAGAGGGCAAATAGATATATTCTGCCAAACAGATAACCTGCAGAAGGGAATAAGGCAGAAGTATGACAGAAGTCTTTATCCCTCAACACTTATCAGCTTAAAAAGAGTCCGGTGAACATAGTGACGTCGAAAATAGGAAGCAAGATTTTAAGAATCATTCAAAATAACAAGAAATTAGGCCTCTTGTCTGCGTTAGTTGTTCTAGATGCGGCGTTGTTAAGTGTGAATTCACGATCTAGCGAAGGCTTAATAGGCCAATCCGCTTCTTTGCCGAATTATCATGAGACAGAACAGCAGATCGCTGCTTGTCCTAAAAATATTGCTAAGAATTTAGCAAAGAAAAGCTCTCCGGGGTCTAAACCTACAGTAGGAGCTTCATTTCCTTCACGGCCAGTTTCCGTGAAGGCAGCTCCTGCAAAGCCACAAACTCCTGTTGCACAAACACGGCATTTTAAAAAGAGCCATCAGATTTTCTCTCCTAATTTTACACAGTCTCCCCAACAGGTTAATAAACCTGAGGAAAGAAGACGTCCTTTGGAGTCTCGGTATTTACAAGGTGCGGCTAAGCAGGCAGCTGCTGCAAAGGAAAAGAAGGCTCTTGAACAGGAAGTATCCAAACAAGAAGAAGAGGCATCTAAACTCTGGGAAGAGAAGCAAAGTTATGCTCGTCGTGCAGTCAATGCCATCAATTTCAGTGTAAGAAAGCAGATAGAAGAGCAACAGAAAACCATTTCCAATCCAGGAAATGACCAGACTCTTCCTGGGAAGAAAGATCCGCAGACATCTGGAGAACCTGTTATCCAAACGGTACAAGACTGTTCTCAGGATCAAGAAGAAGAGAAAAAAGTTTTAGAGCGATTAAATAAACGTTCTCTGACGTGTCAGGATCTGAAAGAAGTTGGATATACCGTCAATTTTGAGGACATTTCTATCTTAGAATTGCTCCAGTTTGTCAGTAAGATCTCAGGAACGAATTTCGTTTTCGATAGCAATGACTTGCAATTCAATGTCACTATCGTTTCTCATGATCCTACTTCCGTGGATGATTTAGCAACGATTCTATTGCAAGTCTTGAAAATGCATGACTTGAAAGTCGTTGAACAAGGAAATAATGTATTGATCTACCGCAATCCTAAGCTTTCCAAGCTTTCTACGGTGGTTACAGATGGATCAGCAAAAGATACTTGTGAGGCTGTAGTAGTTACACGAGTATTTCGCTTGTACAGCGTCAGTCCTTCCGCTGCGGTAGGCATTATTCAACCGCTGCTCTCTCATGATGCAATTATTAGTGCTTCCGAGTCTACGAGACACATTATCGTATCAGATATAGCAGGAAATATTGAGAAAGTCCGGGAGTTATTGCAAGCATTGGATAGCCCAGGCACCGCTATTGACATGTCGGAATATGATGTGCAGTTTGCAAATCCCGCTGCTTTGGTCAGCTATTGTCAGGATGTTCTCGGTGCCATGGCTGAGGAAGAGGCTTTTCAAATTTTTATTCAGCCTGGGACCAATAAAATTTTTGTTATTTCCTCGCCACGATTAACAGCAAAGACAATTCAATTATTGGAGTCCTTGGACATTCCAGAAATGGCACATACGCTAGACGATGTCACAAGTCCTGCTGCTGCTTTGGGAAGCTCTGGAGCTGCTAATCCTAAGAGTTTGCGCTTCTTCATGTACAAATTAAAATATCAAAATGGGGCAGCTATCGCTCAGGCGATTCAAGATATTGGATACAATCTATACGTGACAACAGCAATGGATGAGGATTTCATCAACACATTGAATAGTATTCAATGGTTGCCTGTAAACAACTCCATCGTTGTCATTGGAAATCAAGCTAACGTCGATAAGGTCGTTAGCTTGCTAAATGGGTTGGACCTCCCTCCAAAACAAGTGTACATTGAAGTATTGATTCTAGAGACAAGCTTAGAGAAGTCTTGGGACTTCGGAGTACAATGGGCGGCTCTTGGAGATGAACAAGGGAAGGTGGCATATGCGTCCGGATTGTTGAGTAATACAGGATTAACGGATCCCCTTCGTAATCAATCTCTACCTGTAGCACCAAACCCAGGGAATATCTCATTGCCAACACCCGGTCAGTTAGCAGGGATCAGTGATATGATGTACGGATCCTCTGCATTTGGACTAGGAATTATTGGAAACGTTCTCAGCCATAATGGGAAATCGTATTTAACATTAGGGGGGTTATTGAGCGCCTTAGATCAAGATGGGGATACCACAGTGGTACTTAACCCTAGAATTATGGCGCAAGATACACAACAGGCATCGTTCTTTGTAGGACAAACGATTCCGTTCCAGACTACGAGTACGGTGATTCAGGAAACCGGATCTGTTACACAAAATATTGAATACGAAGATATCGGAGTCAATCTTGTTGTAACTTCGACAATAGCTCCTAATAACGTAGTAACTTTACAAATCGAGCAAACGATTTCTGAGTTGCATTCGGCACAAGGAGTGCTGACTCCTGTAACAGATAAAACGTTTGCAGCTACGAGACTACAAGTGCCGGATGGATGTTTCCTCGTCATGAGTGGGCATATTCGTGATAAACTAACAAAAATTGTATCCGGAGTGCCGTTACTCAGTTCTCTTCCTCTGATCAAAGGACTCTTTAGTCGGTCTATCGATCAGCGTCAGAAACGGAATATTATGATTTTCATTAAGCCGAAAGTCATCAGTAGTTTCGAGGAGGGAACTGCGTTATCGAATACAGAAGGATATCGTTATAACTGGGAAAGCGAAAGAGGATCTTTAGAGGTAGCCCCTCGTCATGCCCCTGAATGCCAACATATTCCTAAGGTCCAAGCAGAAAGTGATTTTAAAATGCTGGAAATAGAAGCGGAATAATGTTATAAGAGTTGCAAGTTGGTATTCTAACGCCATGGAATAGCTTCTGACTCTAGTGTTTGTACACAGGGGGGAAGTCAAGATGGACTGGAGTTAGCCGTATCTCCGGTTCTCTTGGCTTTTTATGGAGTTAGCCTAAATAGCTCAGTTGGTAGAGCAACGCATTCGTAACGCGTAGGTCGTCGGTTCGATCCCGGCTTTGGGCATTCCTAGGCAGAGTGATTCGATTAGGGTAGTCGCTTAGATATTTTCACATACAGGCCGTCAATATCTAGGTTGAAGAGGCAAGTAACCATTCCTTCGTCCCCTCTCTCATCAGATTCGAATAATCAGTCGCTCTGCCTGGGGTTTTGTTGTCTTGGCCCGGATCTGGGCGATCACTTCCTTTTCAATGCTTCTATTCGCAGTATCTTGGTTATACAGAGCAAGGTGACCTCTGCGTAGATCCCAGAATAAAGGATTCCATAAAGGGTGTTTTTCGCTATCTTCAATCCACTGCATACTCATTCCTAATTGTATCCAGCTAGTGGCATCCAATGCCTCTTGCAAATCTAAACAACAAGAATGTGTCAGCATCCCCACAGAACGTAAAATGCGATTTTTTATTTCTGTAGGATTTTCTTTCACAAGCTGGTTTCTAGCCTCTTTCTCAGCAGATAAAATTTTCGACACTACTAGTCTTAATGAAGATAGGATCTGCTCTTCTGATAGCCCTAAGGAACAAATATTGGACAAGCACAAGATATCTCCTAATGATTCTTGTGATAACGGCAGTAAAGAAGAGCTAGCGAACTCACGTTGATAGGGAACTAAAAGCTCAGATAACGCATCTCCATACTTAAGAGCCGGAACATGAACAAAGGCTCGCGCTATCAGCGCCGTTCCACAACGTAGGGGATCAGCAGTTAAAAAACCAAAATCCGAAGAAAAAGCAAAAGAAAGAGACTGTTGTAAACGTATATCTAAATCAACTAGCTTTTGGAGTAATACTTCCGGCTGCCATACAAAATCTACGCCATGGATTACTAAGTGGTCACGTAGATTAATGCCTGCTAACAACGTGCCTGCCTGATTTACAATCAAAGCTTCGCCCTCCAAACAACTCCCTAAATGATATGGAAACAAATAGTGTTCTAATAAACATTCTCGTTGCCAGATGGGCAAATCTTTAAGGGGTAAAATAAAGAATTCCTCGCCTTCGATAGCTGAAAACTGTTTGGCTATAGTCTCTAACACATCACGTTTGTTTTCCTTAGAAAGACAGGGAACGAATTTGGAAACAGAAAGATTTCTAGATAAAGAGAGCGTGCAAATAGGGCGCGGCGTCTCCGTTCTCAAAGAATATTTGATCGTTGCGATAGCAGTAAGAATATGATTAGGGAGCATCGGTAGTATTCTGATTTTTTAGCTGATTAATCTGATCACGGATCTCTGCTGCCTGCTCATAGTCTTCGTGGCGCAAAGTCTCTTGTAAAGCCTCGTGTAAAGCAATAAGGCGCATAGCCGGGTTGATGATCGGTTGTTCGGAATTCCCCAAACCTCGACCAATATGAAAGTTATTTGCTTTCTCTGATGTATAGGATGAAATCGCCTGATAACGCAGGAGCCTGGATAGGATAAGGGATTTAAAAGTGCGATAGCATAGATGACAGCCTAATAGGAGCTCATCCGTATCACGGATACACCATTTCGTTTTACAATTACCACACTCTAGAATAAGTGCTTCATGAGTAGGAGAGGCTAGAATCGTCTCGCGATCATAATAGCGAGAGGGATATGGACAACTATTACACACATAACAGCGAGAAGCAATGTTTTCAGAAATTTCTGTAAAACAGATGGTGGCGGGTTGCTGACAATTATAGCAAAGAGCAGGAGACTCTTCTGTATGATCCATATCGAAAGCCGTGTAGATACAAACGAGGTACTTTCAGCAATAACAGAAAAGATAAAGGAAGGAAATCTTTTTGATGAGAAGAATAGAGAAAGAAATGGGTCTTGAAGGATTCGAACCTTCGACCCTCTCATTAAAAGTGAGATGCTCTAACCGCTGAGCTAAAGACCCGCATTTCTTTTTGTAATGACCCCAAGGGGATTCGAACCCCTGTTACCGGAATGAAAATCCGATGTCCTGGGCCAGGCTAGACGATGGGGCCAGGACGGGTCTAATGTTATCACTAAACCCTTTTTTTCTGCAACTTTTTCTGTTCTCTAACGCGTTTATTTTTAGAGAATAGGTGAGTTGCAAAGAAGCACAACTACACCGTAGCTAACTCTGCTTCTTTTTGTTTTGCAAGCTCTTCTATTTGCTTACAAAACTTATCTGTGAGCTCTTGAATTTTTTTCTCTAAGCTTTTCACAGCGTCCTCTGTTAGGCTGTCATCCTTTTTCAGCCTATCATTAAAAGTACGTCGAATATTACGAATCGCAACCTTTGCTTCTTCGCTTTTACGCTTCAGCTGCTTGATTACTTCTCGTCGGTATTCTTCCGTAGGCTCCGGTACGTTAATTCGAACCGTTGCTCCTTCAACTATAGGTTGCAGGTTCAAATTTGCTGCCAAAATCCCTTTAGAAATCGCAGAAACTGTTCCCGCATCATAGGGGGAGATTAAAAGTTGCCGCATGTCAGACACGCTAATCGATGCGATGTCTGACAGTCGCATGGTTGTCCCGTATACCTCAATAGTAACCGTTTCTACCAGCGCTGGGTGCGCTTTTCCAGTTTTGAAACCACGGGTCTCTTTCTGAAAAAACGTTAACACCCCGGCCATCTCTTTCTCCGCAGAAGCTAGTGTCATAATTGTCCTCCTTCCGCAGAAGATATCACTGTACCAACAGTATTAAAGACTGCCTCTTCTAAAGAATGTCTAGCAAAGCTAAACATCTTTATGGGGATTCCTGCTTCCATACACAAAGATATGGCAGCCGGATCGATCGCTCCCAATCCTTGGGAGAGAAAGTCTCTGTAAGAGATGTGGTCATATCTTACCGCATCAGCGCATTCACGAGGATCTTGGTCGTACACCCCATCCACATGCATAGTCGCTTTTAGTAAAATATCGACCTTTAATTCACAGGCTCGCAAAGCCGCACCTGTGTCTGTTGTTAAATATGGAGCTCCCGCTCCCATGGTGCATATAACAACTTTACCCTGGCTTAGGGCGTCAGATGCTTTCTGCGGATTATATAACTCTGCTAACTGTGGGCATGACAAAGTCGATGTCAATAAATTGGGCACATCCTCAGTGTTCAAAGCATCCGCTAACGCCATTCCATTAATTAATGTCGCTAACATTCCCATCTGATCAGCCGAAACCCGATTAATCTGCAGGCTCTGGCTTTGTGAGAGGCCGCGGAGGATATTGCCCCCACCGATTACCAGCGCAACCTCAACATCTGCATTGCGGACGACTTTTAATTCCGCAATTAACCGGGAGAGTCTTTCTTCACTAATTCTATTGCTAGAATCTCCATCAGAAAGAGCCTCTCCAGAGATCTTGAATAAAACTCGTTTCACTCGTTTTTTCATCATCTCGCCATTTGGTTATGCGCCCATTTTCCAGAAGACAAAGTGCTCAACTTTGAGTGGCTCGCCACTAGCTTTTGCAGCTCTATCAATCAGACCTTGAATTGTGACTTCAGGGTCTTTAATAAAGGCTTGTTCTAACAAACAAGCCTCTTGGAAAAAGGCCTTAAATTTCCCTTGAGTAATTTTCTCAACTACTTCTTGGAGCTTCCCTGCTACTTGGGAAGAAAATACTTCTCGTTCTCTTTCCAAAACCTCTTGAGGAACGCTGTCTTTACTTAAGAACTGCGGTTGACTTGCGACAATATGCATAGCAATGTCTTTAGCCAACGCCTCTTGATTTTCAGATCCAGAAAGGAAAACCATGGCAACAGCTTTACCATTTCCATGAGAGTAAATTCCTACGCTTTGGCCCGAGCTAACAGGTGTATAGAGAGCTCGGCTAATGCGGATATTCTCTCCAACTGTTTGCATAGTGACAGCTTTAAGCTCTTCCACAGACAAGGAAGGCTCTTGAGAAGACATTACGCGAGCCAAAGCTTCAACATCGCTAAGCTTGTGGTCAAGAAGATCGGATAACAAACCTGTAACGAATGCTCGGAAAACACTGTTGTTAGCAACAAAATCAGTTTCAACGTTGACTTCAACAAGTGCCGCACCACGTTCATCAACGAGTGCAGCAATTACGCCTTCTTTTGTTTCTCGGTGTTCTTTTTTGCCTGCAGAGGCAAGACCAAGCTTACGTAAATAAACAACAGCATCCTCTAAATTGCCCTTAGCATGCTCTAGAGCTTCTTTACATTTAGTCAGGCCTACACCTGTCTGCTGTCTTAAATTTTTCAATGTTTCCATAGAGAAGTCGCTCATTTCAATGCCTCGCAATTGTCAATATCTGCCCAGAGTAAAAAACCTTCTTTAGAAGAAGCTTCATCTTGAGCTTCACCTGTTGGAAGAGGCAACTCTTCCACAGCTTCTTCCGCAGGTCTTTCTGCAGGACGCACCGGAGATAAAATTCCGATGCCTAAACGTTTCTTCGCATCAATAACAGCATCTTTAAGCACATTGACAATTAGACGGATACTCTTCATGGAATCATCGTTACAAGGGATAACATGATTAATAGGTGTTGGATCGCAGTTTGTATCCACTAAAGCCATGACAGGAATGCCAAGTTTCCCAGCTTCCGCAACAGCAATGCGCTCATAGCCTGGATCAATTACAATCAGAAGCCCTGGGAGAGAGTTCATATGACGAACGCCTTCCAGGTTGTTGAGCAATTTGCGATGTCTTTTTGCTAATAAAGCGAGCTCTTTTTTCGTAAGACCAGAATTAGAAGCCTCAAGATCCAATTCAATTCTATTCAATGTCTTCACAGAGTTTCTAATGGTTGCCATGTTGGTCAACATGCCGCCCAACCATCTCTCCGAAGCAAAGAATTCACCGCATTCGATCGCAGCTTCTCTAATGATCTGTTTTGCTTGTTTTTTTGTTCCAACAAACAAAATAGATTTCTCTTGTCCAATAGTTGTTTGAATGCAAGCAACAGCCTTTTTCAACTGGGCCAAAGTCTTAGCCAAGTCGATGATGTAAAGACCATTTTTTTCTTCAAAAATAAAAGGCTTCATTCGGGGATTCCAGCGACTTGTCTGGTGCCCAAAATGTGCCCCGGATTCTAACAGTTCTTTTAAAGTGAGTGTGCAGGGAAATTCCAAGCTTTGTTCCTCTTTTTATGTGTTAACAAGGCATCTGAGTGATGCTCAGATTTCAGACTTGGGAGTCATATTGGGAGTAAAAGCGCCCGATCAGAATCGAACTGACACCGGTAGCTTGGAAGGCTACAGCTCTACCATTGAGCTACGGGCGCGCTCAAGTAGACCGATATAGTACTGGAAGTAAGGATTTTTATGCAATCTTCTTTTAGAGAAATTTTATTTTGGCTTGCAAAAAGATAGGAAGGAAGTCAATCGAACAAAAGTTTATAAAAAAACTGGACCCGACCGAAGCCGAGCCCAGAAACACGGATAGCGTTATTAACAAAGATAAGCTTACTAAGAAAAGATTCTAATATAATTATACAATTATTAGAATATTAGAAGCGGAATTGTGCATTTACGTGAGCTGCTCTCTCATCGATCAAGCGAGTCTCAATTGTAACTGCGTATTTATCTGCATCTACAACAGTTGTTCCTACTGCAATACCGCAAGATTTTCTAGATTTCATCTTGTTCAACTGCAAGGAAACGATTTGCATTGTATCAGCCAGTTCGTTTTCTGCGGAAGAGACCACAGTTCCTTTACCAGCGATGGTCGGGTTTAGAGTAGTGGTATCCAAGACTGGTTTAGCCAATTTAGGCTGAGCGATACGGATCGTGTCGGCATCAAAACTTACTCTAGACCATTTAACTCCAATGTAAGGAGTGAACATATTTAATCTGTAAGAAAGGGCTAAACTTGCTTGCCACTCATGGTAGTCAATAGAGGCATCCTTAGTCCCTGTCGCAGCTTCTGTTCCTGCGGTAATATCAAGTGGAAATTCCGCCCCAACATATCCTTTCGGCTTATTAATAGTAAATTCGGATGCATTACAAAGAACATTCAACTCTTCTACTTTAGGTTTAGATTGAGCATATTGGAAAGAAGCTCCTAACGTTGCACACCCACATTCCCAGAGAGCTGCACGAGCACCTACGCTCCAAGCAAAGGTAGTGTCTGTATAAAGCTCAACCACAGCTTGATTCAAAGCAGTGTTAGGAACAATATTCGCTGTATCAAAGCCAGAAGATTGTGTTTTTGTTCCGAATAATCCAACTAAGTTGAAGGAAGCGGAGTTTCCTTTTAAATAACCGGTAGTTGCTCCCAATGTACAAAATACATCAAAACGATCCCAGATATTTAATGCCATGTAAGCAGCGTTCGTAAACATTTCAGCATCTTGCATGTGTTTGCCATAAGCGGGATTTGGGCGAGCAACATTTGCTACTGGATCCTTTTCTAAGCCTGCTACATCGCTGGTAGTAGGCGCCGCTCCCATCTGAAATTCTTTATTCACATCTGTTTTCAAAACACGGTCGAAAACAAAGTCACCATAGTAACCCATACGCATGCTGATAGCGTCACACCAAGTGGTGCAAGGATCGCAAGGATCTCCGCCGAAACCTTCCCACAGAATTCCGTCGATCATAAGGCTTGGTTCAGCAGGATTCCCCACAGGCAGAGCTTGCAAGGAGGAAGCAGAACTCAAAGCGGCAAATACTAATACCGATTTCAAGAGTTTTTTCATTCTTACCTCTAAATTGTATAATTAGCTCTCTTTGTGCTCGCTATCTTTTTCTGGCGGCACTGTGTCCTAGTTAAAGCCAGACAAGATGTCCTGTAGCAATTAATGGCCTGAGGAATGTCTTGCAAGTAAAAGCAGCCTTAATCGAGAACATGTCGTTCAATGCTCGAGACCATAACAAAATTTTCTTATTCTCGTAAAGTTGATAAGAAAAACGTTCGTCCCAGGAAGAAGCCCTTAAGCGCCTCCTGATTTAGCAATAAAGCAGAGAGCCATTTTTGTATATCTTTTTATGTTTTTATGTTCTTGGTTTTTGCGAAAAAAATCGCTCTGAAACCGAGAGCAAAAGCCATGTTGGCAAGATGTTGATTGTTGAGAATGAGAGGGTTTTGAGTTAATTATAAAACAGTTCAATTTTTATGAGTTGTTAATTTCCAAAACCTAAGATTTTTGTGTTTGGAATAGCTCGAAGATGGGGGTTTGGCTAAAAGAAAAGAGGAGATTTTTGTAAGAAAATCTAAGAATTTGTTTTGATAGAAATCGTTTTTATTACTACAAAGAAAGTGTTTTTAAACGGGCTCCCAATAAAAACAGATTAAACTAACCATATATGAAAAGAAAACGACGCACCCCACTTTCTGTGCCAGAAAAGGCTAACAGACTGCTTGTGGGATTTATTATTGCTTTGTCTATCATCACTTTGCGTATATGGCATGTTGCTGTTGTGCAGCACGAGAAAAAGAAGGAAGAAGCTTACCGTCCTCAGCGTAGAAGTGTTCCTGAGCATTGTGATCGCGCAGGAGTATGTGATCGTTTTGGTAAGACGCTGGCAGAAAACGTTTTACAATATAATGTGGGGATCTCTTATCGAGCGATACGTGATATTCCGACGCGTGTTTGGCATACAGATGAGCAAGGGAATAAGAGGCTTGTTCCTGTTCGTAAGGATTACATTAAAAAATTTGTAGATTTTTTGGCTCAAGAGCTGCATATGGACCGGGATTTCGTTGAAGATACGATCCATGCCAAAGCTTCTGTATTAGGGTCTGTACCTTACATCCTTCAGGCTAATGTATCTGAGCGTACTTTTTTAAGGCTCAAGATGCTGGAGAAGGATTGGCCAGGATTGCATGTCGAATCTTCGGTTCGCAGACACTATCCTGAAGGGCGCACAGTAGCTGATTTGTTGGGGTATGTCGGACCTATTAGCGCAGAAGAACATAGAAAAATTACGAGGGAGTTAGGAAATCTCAGAGAATGCATTCGTTCTTATGAAGAGGGTGAGGATCCTAAATTTCCTGCAGGAATATCGAGCGTCGATCAAGTACGCAAGCTTTTGCATGAGTTAGAGATGCATGCCTATGGATTAAACTCCTTGATCGGCAAATTAGGTGTAGAAGCTTTTTGTGATCGTAAATTAAGAGGTTTGATAGGCAAGCGATCTATGCTGGTAGATCGAAGAGGGAATTTTATTCAGGAGATGGAAGGTTCTTCTGTTGGAAGCCCAGGTAGAAAAATCCAGTTAACGATCTCTACAGAGCTACAAGCTTTTGCTCATGAGCTCCTTGCAGAACATGAGCGAGGTGAGGTGTTTTGCGATTATCGACAGTGGCGTCAGCAACAATATTTGCCGCCTTTTTTCCCTTGGATAAAAGGCGGGGCGATTGTTGCTATGGATCCTAAGAATGGGCAAATTCTAGCGATGGCCTCTTCACCACGTTATGACAATAATGACTTTATCAATATGAAAGACTCTCCTAATCAGGAGGAGTGTCGTTCTTCTGTATTGCGATGGCTGGAAAACCTTGAGTACATCGGAGAAGTATTTGATAGACGCGTTCCTTTACGAAGAGAGCGATTGGATCCTCTCAGTGGAAAATATTTTGATGAAGAGCTCTCTTTTTCGTATCGAGCTTTTTTAGATTTTATTTTGCCAGACACTTCTAAAGTTAAGCAGATGCTATGTGAGAAAGGGTCTGTTGGGCTTTCTATTTATCTGCAAGGAACGATCGAGCAGCTTTTGGAAATGTTTGAGTGTGAAGAAAAAGAGTGTGGTCTCGTTTTTGATGTTCTATTCCCTAAAGAGAATGGGCATGAGATTATCGGAGAGATCACATCTCTTAAACGACAGAAACAGTTTAAAGCTATCCTTGCTGAAAGAGAAGAAGAGGTACAAGCTTTTCGCGAGCGTCTTGGCTCTATTTTTGCAGATCTATCTGCCAACTACGATAAAATTCTATTTCTGGATCTATTGCGTACGGCAGTAGATCCAGAAAAAATCTCTATCTCTTTATTAGCAGAAATTGGCCATATGTCTGTCTTGGATTTTGTAAATTATCAAGGGCATTTCATTGCTTTGCGGAAATCATTTGCTAAACTGATGGAGAATGCATTTATCGATCATGATTTTACCGCTTGGCGTGAAGAGCATTTCACACAGTTTATTAAGCAGAAACGCGATGAGGAGTTGGAGAGGAAACAACAATACCCAACCCCTTATGTGGATTATTTAGTAGAAGAGCGGTCTCGGCAATATGCTCTTTTTTGCCGAGAGCATATGGATTCTTTTATTACTTTTTTATTGTCAGAGATAGA
The DNA here is from genome assembly GCF_000012125.1 of Chlamydia trachomatis A/HAR-13. Taxonomy (NCBI): domain Bacteria; kingdom Pseudomonadati; phylum Chlamydiota; class Chlamydiia; order Chlamydiales; family Chlamydiaceae; genus Chlamydia; species Chlamydia trachomatis. The sequence continues at coordinate 785,400 of NC_007429.1, forward strand.
GCCTCCTCTTGGTAATCCCTATTATCAGGAGATTGCTTGTTGGCGCCAAGAACTACGTTCTGGCGCTTACCCTGCTTTAGAATGGCGAGAGCATTACGATTTTTTACATAAGCATTTGTCGCAGACCTCTTATGATTTATGCGAACTGTTTGCAGCTTTTCGAGAGTTTTCTGAGCTTAAGCGTCCTCTATATGGACAATATCCACTAACACTGACGCGGAACATAGAGCAAATAGAGCAGGATCTGATCGCTTCTTTTTACCCATTGTATGGTTATGGGCATCTATCTGCTCATGCTTTCGGTCAAGCAGCGACTTTAGGGTCTATTTTTAAGTTAGTATCTGCTTATTCCGTTCTTGTGCAGCATCTTTCTGACCAAGAAGATTTATCTAAGTTATTGGTGATCGTAGATAAGCAATCTCTGGGGCTGCGTTCTGGGAAGCCTCATGTTGGATTTTTTAAAGACGGCTCTCCTATTGCTTCTTTCTTTAAAGGAGGGATTCTGCCTGGGAATGATTATTCTGGGAGAGGATATATCGATCTGATCGCAGCTTTGGAGATGTCTAGCAATCCCTATTTTTCTCTTCTCGTTAGTGAATATCTTTCTGATCCTGAAGATTTATGCGAGGCAGCTAAACTCTTCGGTTTTGGAGAAAAAACAGGGATAGGACTTCCTGGAGAATATGCTGGAAGAGTGCCTATCGATGTCGCATATAACCGTTCGGGGTTATATGCGACTGCTATTGGGCAACATACATTAGTGGTGACTCCTTTACAAACCGCAGTGATGATGGCGACGTTAGTTAATGGAGGGATTGTTTATCAGCCGAGTTTGATACAAGGTGAGTGGTATCAAGGAAGTTTTTCTCCAGAACAAGCTAAGAAGAAAAGAGAAATTTTCTTGCCAGATTCGATCGTCGATCTATTTAAGAGAGGTATGCATAACGTGATTTGGGGTCAATACGGGACGACGCGGTTCATGCGTCAACGGTTTGCTCCTGAACGATTGGCTCGTATTATTGGCAAAACGAGCACAGCAGAAGTGATTGCGCGAGTAGGGTTAGATCGTGAGCGAGGACGCATGAAATTGAAAGACGTGTGGTTCGCTGCGGTAGGATATGAAGATGAAGCGTTATCTCATCCGGATATTGTTGTTGTTGTGTACTTACGGCTAGGAGAGTTTGGAAGGGATGCTGCGCCTATGGCAGTGCGTATAATAGAGAAATGGGAAGAGATTCGTAAAAAATCTTTCAGCTAATTCGTGATTGGCACGGTTTTTGCTCCTGTAAAAGGTAAGGTATTACTTTGACAGGGAACGACTATGGAAGAGGCGGAAAAGCATTTAGCGAAAGAGTTTTTGTGTTCAGGCATTAATTTATTTTTGAGTGGTGAGTACGAGCAAGCAGAAGAGAGATTGAAAGAGTCCTTAGAGTTAGACTCGGAAGCTGGGCTAGCCTATTGTTATCTGGGGATTATTGCGTTAGAAACAGGACGTACAGCTGAGGCTTTGGTTTGGTGTAAGCAAGGGTTAGAAGCTGAGCCTGGAGACAGCTATTTACGTTATTGTTATGGCGTGGCTTTAGATAAAGCCGATCGCTTAGAAGAAGCGATCGGGCATTATCAAGTGTATACAGAGTTACATCCTGAAGATATAGAATGTTTATTTAGTTTAGGGAGTGCATATCATCGTTTATTGCGTTATGAAGAAGCGATTGCTTGTTTTGATCGCATTACGCAGTTGGATCCATGGAATCCTCAAGGTCTATACAATAAAGCAGTCGTTTTATCAGATATGGAGGATGAGGAAGGCGCCATTGATTTATTAGAATCTACGGTGAAAAGAAACCCTCTATATTGGAAAGCTTGGGTTAAATTAGGTTATTTACTTTCTAGAAATAAGATTTGGGATCGTGCAACGGAAGCATATGAGCGTGTTGTGCAGTTGCGTCCTGATTTGTCAGATGGGCATTACAATCTTGGGTTATGTTATTTAACGCTAGATAAAACGCGATTAGCATTGAAAGCGTTTCAAGAATCTTTGCTGTTAAATGCAGAAGATGCGGATGCGCATTTTTATATAGGATTAGCTCATATGGATCTTAAGCAAAATGAGCAGGCATATGATGCATTTTATCGAGCTCTAGGGATCAATTTAGATCACGAACGTTCGCACTATTTATTGGGATATTTACATCATATGCAAGGCGAGTCGGAAAAAGCAGAAAAGGAACTTTCTTTTTTGGTTGCTAAAGAATCTGTGTTTGCTCCTTTGTTACAAAAAACCGTAAGCAGCTCGGTTTTTCTGGGTAAAAAGGAGACATTATTTTGAATAAGCGAACCCTTTTTTGCTTAGCAATACTCTCTCTGACTGTCTAGCGATTTTTTGATTTTTTATTTGTTTGTGTTGTAGAAAAATTCCATTTTTTTTACGATCCGTAGCCAACAAGTTTTTTTCTTAAGGGCTGTTTGACAGTCCTTTCCTTGGGTCTAGGGAGAGACATCCTCTTTCCCTAGGCTGTCTTTCTTTTTTTTTCAAGAAGGTGTTCGAAAAAAATATCTCGAATTGCAGTTCAGGATTTGTTTTGCCTTTTTTGAGACAGAGGAGATAATAGGCTCTTTTCTCACGAGCTCCACTCCAAATAGAGTGGCATCCTGATGAAAGAGGAGGATCATGGACGCACCGGTAGATAAATTTCTGCAGCAGCAGGAATATCCCTATGGATTTGTTACTCCGATACAGTCGGAAGGGTTAGCGCCAGGTATTAGTGAAGAACATATAGAGCAATTGGTTCATTTACGCGGCGAGCCTAAATTTTTATTAGATTTCCGGTTAAAAGCGTTTCGTTTTTGGCAAAAGATGGAAGAACCTACATGGGCTCGCCTGCGCTATCCACCTATCGCCTATGATGACATCGTCTATTTTTCGGCCCCTAAAACAAAGAAACCCCTAGGGAAATTAGAAGACGCAGATCCAGAAATTTTAGAGACATTTAAAAAATTAGGCATCCCTATTGATGAGCAAAAAAGACTTCTCAATGTGCAGGATGTTGCTATGGATTTAGTGTTTGATTCCGTTTCCATAGGGACGACTTTCAAAAAAACTTTGGAAGATGCTGGAGTCATTTTCTGTTCATTTCGGGAGGCAATCCACAATTATCCTGATTTAGTGAAGCGCTATTTAGGATCCGTAGTGCCAGCTCGGGATAATTTCTTCGCGGCATTAAATTCTGCAGTGTTTAGTGACGGGTCGTTCGTGTATATCCCTAAGGGAGTTTGCTGTCCGATGGAGATATCTACATATTTTAGAATCAATGATAAAGAGTCCGGGCAATTTGAGCGGACGCTTATCATTGCGGAAGATGACTCCTATGTCAGTTATTTAGAAGGATGTACAGCACCTTCTTTCTCTTCGCATCAACTGCATGCCGCTGTTGTTGAGCTGGTAGCACATAACCGTTCGGTTATCCGCTACTCAACCGTACAAAATTGGTATCCTGGAGATCGTAAGACGGGGAAGGGAGGCATTTATAATTTTGTTACCAAACGGGGATTATGTGCAGGAGAGCATTCTAAAATTTCCTGGTCTCAGGTGGAAGTCGGTGCTGCGATTACTTGGAAATATCCGAGCTGTATTCTAAAGGGAGAGAACAGCGTAGGGGAGTTCTATTCTATAGCACTAACTAATGGGAAGATGCAGGCGGATACAGGAACAAAAATGTTACATATTGGGAAAGGCTCTTCATCAACCATTGTTTCTAAGGGAATTTCTGCAGAAGAATCTCACAATACTTTCCGTAGTTTGGTTTCAATTTCTTCTCAGGCAGTGGGAAGTTGTAATTACACGCAGTGCGACTCTATGCTTGTTGGAGAGCACTGCGGGGCTTATACGGATCCACAAATTGTTGTAAACAATGGAAAGAGTTGCGTGGAACATGAAGCTGCAACTTCTAAATTACGAGAAGATCAGTTGTTTTATCTTCGTAGTCGAGGATTCAATACGGAAGAAGCGGTTAGTTTAGTGGTACATGGTTTCTGTAGGGAGGTTATAGAGCTATTACCTCTAGAGTTTGCTCGGGAAGCAACCAAGTTATTAATGATTAAGTTAGAAAATAGTGTAGGCTAGAAATGCTTCATCTATGTGATGTACATGTATGTTGTGAAGAAAAAAAGATCTTAGAAGGGCTATCTTTATCCATTCATCCTGGCGAGCTACATATTATTATGGGGCCAAACGGCGCAGGGAAATCCACTTTAGCTAAGGTGCTATCTGGAGATGAGAGTGTTGAGGTGTCTTCTGGGACAATGACGTTGGCTGGGCAGGATTTACTGGAGCTGTCTCCAGAAGAGAGAGCTCATGCAGGGATGTTTATTAGTTTTCAACATCCTCTGGAAATTCCTGGGGTGAACAACCGTATTTTCTTAAAAGAAGCTTGTAATGCCTGCCGAAAGGCACGCAATCAAGCAGTTTTAGATGATGCTGCTTTTGAAGAGCTGCTTACGGATCTAGAAGAGGTATATGGATTCCCGGGATTTCATTTTTTTTCTAATAGGAATGTGAATGAAGGATTCTCCGGAGGAGAGAAAAAGAAAAATGAACTTTGGCAGATGTTGGCTTTGGAACCTAAGATGGTGGTTCTGGATGAACCCGATTCAGGTCTTGATGTCGATGCTTTGAAAGGGATTTGTTCTGTTTTACAACGCTATCGTCAACAGCATCCTGAGACCGCTTTTTGTATCGTAACGCATAATCCTAGGTTAGGTGATCTCCTGCAGCCAGACCATGTACATATTCTTTTGAATGGACGCGTTGTCTTTTCCGGAGACATGCATCTTATGGAAGAGCTAGAAAGGAAGAGTTATCAAGAATTATTAGATGTCGTTACCCAGGAGTAAACTATGTGGGGGACTCATCAGCAGAGACAGATTCATCCCGATACACTACTGGCAGACGTTACACGCTCTGTATGGCGTCAGTATCAACGCGATCACGTATTTCGAGAAGCTTGCTCCTGGTTGAAGGAAATGACACAAGAAGATTCTTGGATCTATTGTGTAGGAGGATGTGAGATAGGAGCCATTTCTTCTGAAGAGAGAGCCGCAACTTGTGTATTTGTAAATGGATGTTTTGCGCCTTCTTTATCTGTATTGCCTGCAGAAATCATCGTGGCCCCTTTACGCGAAGCACGCGCTTTTTTTCAGAAGCGCGATGAGGACGATGTTGTAGAAGAGTTGCATTCTTTACTTCGTGGAGAAGAAGGGACAGTTATCTATATTCCTGAAGGTACAGAACTGCAAACACCTTTATTTGTACAGCATCACTACGTCTGTAGCGAGGAAGAAAATAAGAAGACGGTGAGCGCCCCCTATATAGTTTTTGTTTTAGGGAAGGGAGCTGCCATTTCGATTGAAATGGGAATGTCTGCCCTACCGGATAACGTATATCTTTTGGGAAAAACGCTCTGTTTCCTAGGCGAGGAAGCAGAGCTTGTTTTGACCATGAAGCCGCTTCCTAAAGGGACAGAAAGAATCATATGGGCTCATCATGTAGAAGTCGAACGGAGGGGGGCTTGCGCATTGATCCAAGACATGCGTTCAATGGGGAAAGGCTGGTTCCGGAATAGCTTTTTCTTGAAAGGAGAAACTGCTCATGGAGAATCTCTAGTTAAGGTATTAGGTGGAGATTTTCTAGGTGTGCATAACACGATGCATCATGATGACCGAGAGACTACTTCGCGTCAAAATATTCGCTCCATCTTAGAAGAGGGGAGCTTCTCCTTTGAGGGAGGCATCTATATTAGTCCTCGCGGGACGCTATCTAATGCTTATCAGAAGCACGATACCCTCTTATTAAGTAATCGAGCTTCTGCATCCACATTTCCTCGGTTGGAGATTCTCACTGACGATGTTAAAGCTTCGCATGGAGCCACTGTGGGCTCTTTAAATGCGCACCTTTTGACCTATCTTCGATCTCGAGGATTTAGTTTAATAGAAGCCAAACAGGCTCTACAAAAGAGCTTTTTGACATTAGATATAGAGAAACCGTATTTTCCAAAACTGCAGAAACAGGATCTTTACCATGTATAATGTGAAAAAAGACTTCCCTATTTTTAAGAATCAGGGGGATCCTTATGTTTATTTGGATTCTGCAGCTACGACACATAAGCCTCAGTGTGTGATTGACTCTATAGTGGATTACTATAGCTCTTCATATGCGACTGTGAACCGAGCTCTTTACACGGCGTCTCATGATATCACCTTTGCACATTGGCAAGTGCGTTCAAAAGTAGGTTCATGGATCGGAGCGCAATATGACCAAGAAATCATTTTTACCAGGGGAACTACATCTTCATTGAACTTACTCGCTATTGCAGCTAACGATAGTTGGTTAGCTGGAGGGACGGTTGTGATTTCTGAAGCGGAGCACCATGCTAATCTCGTATCATGGGAACTCGCTTGTCAACGTTCCGGAGCTACCATAAAAAAAGTGCGTGTGGATGATGAAGGGATGGTAGATTGTAGCCATCTCGAGCAACTATTAAAACAAGGCGTACAGCTGGTAAGCTTAGCTCATGTGAGTAATGTATCGGGGGCAGTTCTTCCTTTGCCGGAAATTGCTCATTTAGTGCACCGTTACGAGGCTTTATTTGCTGTAGACGGAGCTCAAGGAGTTGGGAAAGGGCCTCTTAATCTTTCTGAATGGGGCGTAGATTTCTATGCCTTTTCTGGTCATAAGCTGTATGCTCCTACTGGAATTGGTGTTCTATACGGCAAAAAAGAACTTTTGGAATCGCTTCCTCCTGTTGAAGGAGGAGGCGATATGGTGATCGTATATGATTTTGAAGAGCTGTCGTATCAAGAACCTCCGTTGCGTTTTGAGGCGGGGACTCCGCATATTGCAGGAGTATTAGGATTAGGTGCGGCGATTGATTATTTGCAGGCTCTTCCTTTTTCGATAACAGATCGTTTAACAGAGCTTACTCATTTCTTATACGAGCAGCTACTTACAGTTCCAGGTATTCAGATCATTGGCCCTAAACAGGGAGCTGCACGAGGTTCTCTGTGTAGTATCAGTATTCCTGGTGTGCAAGCTTCGGATTTAGGTTTTTTGTTAGACGGGAGAGGGATTTCTGTACGTTCTGGGCATCAGTGTTCACAGCCAGCTATGGTGCGTTGGGATTTAGGACATGTTCTGCGAGCTTCTTTGGGAATCTATAATGAGCAGCAAGATATTCTTCTTTTCGTAGAAGCTTTGAAAGATATTTTACGAGCATATCGTTCGTAATACGCTTCTGTTGTCAAGAGAGATGCGGAGTGGGCATCTCTTGATTTGCATTATAAGATTTTGTATCTTGAGTTTTTGTATTCTGGGGACGGTCTGTAGAATACAACGAATTGGGCTGAGAATTAGGAAAATATTGTGAGTAGATTACCTAGCGAAGATACACTTTTAGAAGTGAATATAGAGGACATCCGGGTCAGCCCTTTTCAACCTCGACGTACATTTCTTGAGGAAGATTTAAAAGAATTAGTTCTTTCTATCAAGACGGTAGGACTGATTCATCCTCCTGTAGTTAGGGAGATCCGTAATGGGGATAAGGTCCTGTATTATGAGTTAATAGCAGGTGAGCGTCGCTGGCGCGCCTTGCAATTAGCAGGATATAAAACGGTCCCTGTTGTTTTGAAGCAGGTGCTAGCTGATGATATGGCAGCAGAGGCGACTTTAATAGAAAATATCCAAAGGGTAAACCTAAACCCTTTAGAAATGGCGGAAGCTTTTCGACGTTTGATTGTTGTTTTTGGTCTTACTCAAGATAAGGTTGCTAAAAAAGTTGGGAAGAAGCGTTCGACAGTAGCTAATTATCTACGTTTATTCTCTCTTCCTCAAGAGGTCCAAGAAAAAATGAACTCTGGAGAGATCTCTTTAGGGCATGCCAAAGTCATCTTATCGTTGGAAGATGAAAATCTTAGACAGATTCTGAGTCAGAAAATTATCTCCTGCAAGTTAGCAGTACGCGAGGCAGAGATGGAGGCTAAACGTCTAGTGAAAGGTAAAGGAGCTTCTTTGAAAGAAGCCAGTTCTTCACAACCTTCTTCTCGACTAGGGTTTTGTCAAGAACGGTTAGCAACAACCTTTGGCTATCCTGTAACGGTAAAGCCTCAGGGAAGACGCATATGCGTATCATTTTTTGTAGAAGGAGAGGAAGCGTTAGAAGCTTTGGAAAAAGCTTTAACAACATCTTCTTCTGAAGCTATCTTAACTTAAAGGAACCTGCACGTCTCGGCGGTCCTCGGGAAATTCAGGTAATTGTGAATGGAGCAGCATTCGTGTGTAGGAATGCTGCGGATTACAAAAGATTTCTTCTGTAGCTCCAGTTTCTACGATTTGCCCTTTATACATGATAATGAGTTCCGAACAAAATGAGCGGACGACAGCAAGATCATGGGAAATAAATAAGTAGGTGAGTCGCGCTTGTTGCTGTAACGAAGTTAGCATGTTCAGAATCTGTGCTTGCATAGATAGATCTAAAGCAGAGACAATTTCATCACAGATAATCAGTTGTGGGGCTCCTAACAAAGCTCTAGCAATAGAGATGCGTTGTAGCTGTCCCCCGGATAACTGGTGTGGGTAAGAATAAAGGTAATCTGTAGAGAGCCCCACCAGAGATAAAGCTTTTTCTACTGTAGCACCAAGTTCTTCTTTAGAAACTAAACGATGATAGAGTAGGGAATGACTTACCGTGTCGAAAATGGTTTTACGCGGATTTAAGGATGAGCGGGGATTCTGAAACACCATCCGCACCTGAGAACTAAGATATTGCCTTCCTTTTTTATTATGTAGAGGGATGGCCTTGTCATTGAGTATTAGGTGGCCAGAAGTTAATGGAATGAGCCCTGCAAGCCCTAGAGCTAACGTAGTTTTTCCGGATCCCGATTCTCCTATGAGCCCAATAATTTTATGTCTAGGAAGGCTAAAGGACACCTGATTTAAAGGCGTAGTCGCCACTTTTTTCTTCTGAAACCAGAAAGATCGCTTGTAATAATGTTTAGTCAAGCGGCTTGCTTGAAGGAGAAGAGGATTATTCATGTAACCAGCACCTCACACGATGATGATCATTTAAAGATAGGGAGTCCGGGGATTTTTCAAAGCAAATAGGCTGAGCTTTACGGCAACGAGGAGAATAGCAACAGCCCTTAGGAAGGCTTGTGTAATGAGGAGGCTGTCCTGCAATAGGAACAAAGGTCTGCTGTCTATATTGTGAAGGACGAGAAGCTAAGAGATCTTCTGTATAAGGATGGGCAGGAGAATGAAAGATCTCTTGGACAGAAGAATATTCTGCCATACGGCCTGCGTACAAAACAAAGACATCGTCAGCCATTTCGGCAACGACTCCCATGTCATGAGTAATGATTAAAAGACTCATCCCAGTTTTTTTTTGTAATGTTTTAAGCAGTTGTAGAATTTGATACTGCACAGAAACATCTAAAGCCGTTGTGGGTTCGTCTGCTATTAATAAGTCTGGAGAGGTCAGCAAGGTCATAGCGATAGCCATGCGCTGAAGCATTCCTCCAGATAACTCGTGAGGATACAATTTAATGCAACGCTCAGAATCTTGGAATCCTGTTTCTCGCAATACAGCTAACATTTGCTCATGAGCCATTTTATTCGAGATTCCTAAGTGTGTGCGAATGACTTCATGGAATTGTTGTTCAATAGTAAAAACAGGATCAAAGGAAGCAAGAGGATTCTGAAAAATCATAGAGATTTTTGATCCAAACAGGACTTTCGCATTTGTATTCTTACGATCGAGGAGATTCTCTTTATTAAAAAGAGCTTCTCCTGAAAGAGAAAAGTTCTCTTCCGGGAGAAGCTGCATAAGAGATTGTGCTGTAATGGATTTCCCTGACCCTGACTCCCCAATAATAGCCAGAGTTTGGCCTGGGAAAACATCAAAGGACAAAGAGTCCACAGCTAGAAATGATACACGATTTCTATTTAGAGATACAGAAAGATTTTTAACTTGCAGAAGCGGCTGAGCACACATAGCTATGTATCTCCTACTATTTGAAGGGGACCTCGAGCGTGAAAAATCTTAGAAAAAAACAAAAAGTTTTGGTTCTTAGTACATTCTAGATTGCAAATATATATATGAAGGAGGTATATTTTGGGAGCATTTTTCTCAAAGACCTTTAAGAAAGGCTTATATGCAAGTCCTAGCAAGTTTATTCGGTCAATCTCCTTTTGCTCCATTACAAGCACATTTAGAATTAGTTTCTTCGACTATCAATGTTCTTTTCCCACTTTTCAGCGCTCTTAAAGAAAGCGATTATGAAAGGGTTGGGGTGTTGGCTCAGCTCGTTTCTTCAAAAGAACGGCAAGCTGATGGTGTGAAAAACGATGTAAGAAGACACTTGGCTTCGGGGGTATTTCTTCCTGTATCGCGCGCAGCGCTGTTGGAGATCATTTCGATACAAGATTCCTTAGCAGATTGTGCTGAGGATATCGCAATTTTGTTGACAGTGAAAGAGCTGCAGTTTTATCCAGAATTTGAGGAGTTGTTCTTCGAGTTTCTGCAAAAGACTGTGCAATCTTTCGAAGCTGTTGCGAAAACTATACGAGAGATGGATCGCCTTTTGGAATCTTCTTTCAGTGGAAATCGGGCAGACAAAACTCGTGTTTTAGTGAGTGAAGTATCTAACCTTGAACATGAGTGCGATTTATTGCAGAGGGAATTAATGAAGGTATTCTTCTCTGACGATTTTGCTATAGGGACAAAAGGATTTGTTCTCTGGATGCAGATTATTAAGGGGATATCGGGGATATCTAATAATTCCGAGAAACTAGCTTATCGAGTGAGTATGACGCTAGAAGAGAAATAGGCATGTGGTTGCTGCTGGTTTGTGTAGTTGTAGGCGGATTCTACACAGCTTGGAACATAGGCGCTAATGATGTAGCGAATGCTGTGGGACCAAGTGTAGGAGCCGGTGCGCTAACTCTAAAGCAAGCCGTTCTTATTGCAGCCGTCTTTGAATTTCTTGGAGCAGTATTGTTAGGAGATCGAGTTATCGGCACCATAGAAAGTGGGCTGGTAGCTCCTTCCGGTCATGTGTTGTCATCCCAAGACTATGTCTTTGGGATGACTGCAGCGCTTCTTGCCACTGGCGTGTGGTTGCAGATCGCTTCTTTCTGTGGATGGCCAGTGTCGACAACGCATGCTATTGTAGGCGCAGTGTTGGGCTTCGGTATCATCCTTAAAGAGGATGCGGTTATCTACTGGAATTCTTGTGGCCGAGTGTTTGTCAGCTGGTTAGCATCTCCCATTATTGGAGGATACTTTGCTTTCCTCATCTTCTCTTTTATTCGGAAAGCTATCCTATATAAAAAGGATCCCGTCTCTGCTATGGTGCGTATCGCGCCATTTTTATCGGCGATCATTATTTTTGCATTAGGACTAGTCCTTATCCTGAGTGGTGCAGTTGCTCCCGTTATTTCCTTTTCTCCAGCGTTGCGTATTGTTTGCGGTTTATCTCTTTTTGCTTTTTTCTTCACGATATGGGGAATACGCTTCTTTAAACTTGCGATTCTTCCTCAGGAAGTTCTTCCTGGAACATTATTAGATCGGTTGTTATCCAAAAGCACCGATTATGGGCGTAAGTATCTTATAGTTGAACGCATTTTTGCTTACTTACAGATGATCATTGCATGCTTTATGTCTTTTGCGCATGGATCCAATGATGTTGCTAATGCGGTCGCTCCTGTTGCAGGTATTTACCGGACACTCTATCCCCAAAGTTATTCTTCAAAAGTTCTCTTAGTGTTTATGTCTTTGGGAGGACTAGGTTTAGTTTGCGGATTAGCAACATGGGGCTGGCGTGTGATTGATACTATCGGGAAAAAAATTACAGAATTGACTCCATCACGAGGCTTTTCCGTAGGAATGAGTTCCGCTATCACTATAGCGGCCGCTTCCTCCTTAGGATTCCCTATATCTACTACGCATGTTGTTGTAGGATCGGTATTGGGGATTGGGTTCGCAAGAGGTTTACGAGCCATTAATTTGCGGATCATTAAAGATATTGTGCTTTCGTGGTTTATTACAGTTCCTGCTGGAGCGGCGCTTTCTATCGTATTTTTTTTGTTACTGCGCGCACTATTTTGTTAAGCGCAACTCTCTATATGCAGACTAAAAATGTTTTGTCTGAGCGATTCTTCATGTGGCACTGAGATAAAGGCTTGAGTTTTCCTTTGCTTAGGCCTATAAGAAAATTTAGGTTAAGGATCAGATAAGCATGGATAAATTATCGATAAGAGACCTTTCTCTTGAAGGGAAAAAGGTACTAGTTCGTGTAGATTTTAATGTTCCTATTAAAGATGGAAAGATTTTAGATGATGTGCGTATTCGTAGCGCAATGCCTACGATCCATTATCTTTTGAAACAAGATGCAGCAGTCATTTTGGTGAGCCATTTAGGACGCCCAAAGGGAGGCGTATTTGAAGAGGCATATTCATTAGCTCCTATTGTTCCTGTGCTAGAGGGGTATTTAGGGCATCATGTGCCTCTTTCTCCAGATTGTATAGGAGAAGTCGCGCGACAGGCGGTCGCGCAACTTTCTCCTGGTAGAGTTCTTCTTTTAGAGAATGTACGTTTCCATAAGGGGGAAGAACATCCTGACGAGGATCCTAGTTTTGCTATTGAGCTTGCTGCTTATGCAGATTTTTATGTGAATGATGCTTTCGGGACATCTCATCGTAAGCATGCTTCTGTATATCGGGTGCCACAACTATTCCCTGACCGGGCAGCCGCAGGCTTCCTTATGGAAAAAGAATTAGAATTTTTGGGCCAGCATCTATTAGTTGAGCCTAAACGTCCTTTCACTGCTATTTTAGGAGGCGCGAAAATGTCTTCGAAAATAGGAGTAATCGAGGCGCTACTTTCGTGCGTGGATCATCTCGTATTAGCTGGGGGTATGGGGTACACCTTTTTAAGGGCTATAAATCGCCAGGTAGGGAATTCATTAGTGGAAGAATCTGGGATCCCTTTAGCGAAAAAAGTATTAGAGAAAGCTCAAGCTCTGGGGGTGAAGATCCATCTTCCAGTGGATGCGAAGGTCGCTAAACAGTGTGACTCTGGAGAGGATTGGAGGGAGCTGTCTATACAGGAAGGAATCCCTGAAGGATTAGCAGGTTTTGATATTGGGGCACAGACAATAGAACTATTTTCTAAGGTGATTCAGGAGTCGGCAACGATATTTTGGAATGGTCCTGTCGGGGTATACGAAGTCCCTCCTTTTGATCAAGGATCGAAGGCAATAGCACAATGTCTCGCGAGCCATTCTTCTGCTGTGACTGTGGTTGGGGGAGGCGATGCGGCTGCTGTAGTAGCTCTTGCAGGGTGTGCTTCACAGATCTCCCACGTATCTACAGGGGGAGGCGCTTCCTTAGAATTCTTAGAAAAAAGTAGTCTTCCTGGTACGGAAATACTATCTCCAGCTCAAAGCTAAATATCTGCGTATGCATTCTTTGTTAATGAAAAGCCCTGTTTATCAGGGCTTTTTTTTTGTTTAAAAGGAGGTCTGAATTCGAGATTTAGAATGATTAAGATCTTTTGCAAAAAAGGTAACTCTTAACCCCATTGTTTTTAATTAATTAGAAACTAATTTTCGTTTGTTTAAAACAAGACAATTGTTTTTCTTAAAAGAAGTTTTTAAAATTTAATAAAAATAGTTGGAATTAAAAGTTGTTGCTTTGGAGGAGGATTTATGAGTATTCGACCTACTAATGGGAGTGGAAATGGATACTCGTCTATTAATCCTTCTAACGATAATCAAGACGGTCTTGTGCAATCGACCTCTGGGCCTAATTACGGAGGCCATACGGTATCTTCTCGAGGAGGATTTCAAGGGATATGCGCACGAATAGCCGATTTATTCCGTAACTGTTTCTCTCGTAATAGAGGCACTACTACTACGCCATCTCGACCTGTTATCACTCAGGCAGATATTCATCATCCGACTATTTCTGGACAAGGAGCTCAACCTATTGTCTCTACAGGAGATAAGAAATTAGATAGCGCAATTATTCAAGCAGATTTGCGTGCGCAGAATAAACAGACTTTGGCTACACATATTCAAAGTAAGCTAGGTTCTATGGAGGGACAATCTCCTCAAGATTATAAAGCTGGTGCGTATAGTGCGCTAGGATTGATGCTGTTTACTCCAGGCGAAACTACTGTGAGTAGCGAGCGGGAACGTCAAGCGTGCGTTACGGGTCGGGATCTCTGGGAACAGGCTGCAGGAGATTTTGCTACCAATGGGAATACAGATGGGCTTATGTTAATGGCTAACCTATCTGTGGGAGGGAAGCATGTGCCTGCAGGGCATTTAAGAGAATACATGGATACTATAAAGGGTACGTTTACTGATGAGAACGAGGCTACAGATCCTACGGTAGATGCCATTTTAGATTTAGCAGCAAAAATCGATGCGACGGAATTCTCTAGTCCTGGTTCAGGGCGAGTCATTCTTAATTATATAGGAAATTGTGGACAAGTCGTTTTAGAAAACGAGGAGATGAACCAGCTTGTTTTAGGAGATCAAAATGGGCAAGATCCTCAACGTGTTCAAGATAACTCAAAAGAGTTACAAAAACTGTTAGAAAATGCTCGAAAAATAGATCCTGAGTTATATTTCCAAACACTAACTGTCATAACTTCTTCTGTTTTCTTAGACTAAAGAGAAGGTATACGGTGTTCGGTCCTTTCAACTATTAAGAGGAAGTAGTAGTGAGTAGCATAAGCCCTATAGGGGGGAATTCTGGGCCAGAGGGATTTTCTAGTGCATCTCGAGGCGATGAGATTGATGATGTACCAGATAGTGAAGAGGGAGAGCTAGAAGAGCGCGTTTCGGATCATGCAGAGTCTATCATTACCGAGAGCTCGGAAACGCTGTTTCGTACTACTTCTTCATCAGGGGTCAGTGAAGATCTTCAGCAACACGTTAGCTTGGAGGAATCTCCACGACAACGAGGTTTCCTTGGACGGATCCGTGATGCAGTAGTTTCTATTTGGAAGCGTCGTGTTGCACGAAGGAATGAAAACTATGATGTGAAAAAAGCAGAAGAGCAGCAAGGGATTGTGCAATATCTGCAGGATTCGAAAATGCCTGCTTTAACGCGTGCCTATCGCCATCTCCGTGCTTTCAATTCTGCATGCTTACGTACGATTCGTGAGTTTTTCGCTACCATTTTTCGTGCTTTAAGGGATGCGTATTATCGACATTGTACACGTTCTGGGATCAACTTTTGTGGAGCTGATAAAGACTCTTTAGAAGTTCTTGTTGCGGTGGGTTTGCTTTTGCGTATGGCTACCTTACGCTCTTTTGAACATGTCGGTGGGAATTACGAAGATCGATTAGTAAATAATGATGCTCCGGTGACAGGTGCGGGGAGAACTCTTGTTGATGATGCTGTAGACGATATTGAATCGATTTTAAATACGAGAACCAACTGGCCTCAACATGTCATGATAGGGTTTTCTCGTGGTCTCGTTCAATTATGTGCGACTCCTTATAATGCGACTTCTCAAGAATGTTTCAAGTCGATTGTTCGTTTAGAAAAAGAAGACCCTTCTTCAGACTATTCTCAAGCTTTATTATTAGCAGGGATAATAGATCGCTTGGCGGAGAAAGCCCCTATGGCTGCAAAGTATGTTTTGGATGCATTGCGTGTTCGAGTTTCGGAGCTCATAGGAGAACTCATTATTCTCGATTTGCTTCCTCCTGTATGGAAGGTTGGCCGCGGAGGCGTATTCCCTCCTGTGAATGAGCAGCTCGTTGTGCAAATTGTTAATGCAAACGTAGAACGATTGCATTCCACTTTCGCTCATGAGCCACAAGCTTATTTGCGTATGATCGAAGGTTTGGTAACCAATTTCTTTTTCTTACCTAGCGAGGAAGATCCTTCTTCGGTTGGGAATATCTAAGAACATTTTCTAATAGGGAAGAGGATAAATAGCGTGAAATAATACTGATTATGTGAAGAATAGGCAAAAAGACCTAAATCCTTATATGCTATTAGATTCTCGTTTCCCTACAGATTATTATTTACGTATCCTAGAATTAGTCATCCGGGATGCTTCTTGTAAATTGGTATATAACCGACGCCTGCATATGTTGGAGGCGATCCCTCTTGATCAAAAACTTTCTACTGATCAAGAGGGGGAATCAATTATTTTACGAGAAGTGATTAGCGAGCTACTTGCGCATTCTGGGGAAAGTTATGCGATTTCAGCTCAATTACTTGCCGTAATCGATATTTATTTAAAACAAGAGCAACCGTCGAATTCATGGTTCGCTCGAATCTTTCGGAAGAGAGAGCGGGCTAGAAAACGACAAACAATTAATAAGTTGCTTTTGTTAAAAAGTATCCTATTTTTTGAACGCCAACGGCCTGTTAAGAAGGTCGAATCAGTTGCCGATTCTATTTTACAGAGATCAAAAGGAAATTTTTCGTCTTGGGACGATTTTACACATGATGTGCAGACTCAAAAATCTGGTAGGGAAACAGACATGCCAGATTCATTGCGAGGACGAGTGGAAGAAGATGCTGCTTCACAAATGATCGTAGAGGTTCTGCTAGCCTTTTTAGATAATCAAGATATGTACCTCTCTGTAAGTTTCGAAATTCTTCGAAATTTTTTAGAAGAGAAGGTGTTGTCGAAAAGGAGCTTGTCTCCGCGTAGTCACGAGGCAATTAAGAAGATAAAAGATTTGTATTTAGTCAGCCCTGAGGATTTCCAAACGTTTATCGGAGGCGTGATTACCGAATCACTCTTTCAAGAGGAAGATCAACTCGTTGTAGGATGTATGATTTTCTCTCAGGAAGGGAGAGAACTTTTTGATTCTTGGAAAGGGATATCACAGACATACCCACATGATATGCTCTATACGCAAGCATTTTTAGCAGAAGTTGTGTTGCACGTGGTGCAACACCACATTCATTTAAATGCAAAGGTTAAACCTACTTCCCCAGAGCAGGTAGGCAGTCTGTACAGCATTCGAGACCATAGTCCTCAAGCTTGGGCAAGGATGATGCGAGTGTTATTAATGCGCTGGTTGCTCGATTATCATTTTGATGTGTATGCGCACCTAAAAGAAGAAATTCTACGGTGCCCGCCACGACCGCCTTTTTGGCAAATGATTCCCTCGGAATCAGGAGATGGAACTTTCCGTAAGGAAGCTCGTTAGTCTGTCTGTAAGAAAGAGCAGATAGGACACACATCGATGTTGTGGTGGAGCGCTGGACAATACGCTCTTGCATAGTAGATGAGTTGTAAATGCAATTTCGGAGAGTGCTTTGGTCCAAAGAACTGTACTAAATCTTTTTCTACAGCTGAAGGACTCCGTTTCGTAGAAAGTTGCCAACGATGTGCTAAGCGAAGGATATGTGTATCTACAGGGAAGGTATTTTCTCCGTAATAAATGCTTAAAAAAACAGAAGCTGTTTTTCTGCCTACTCCTGGAAGAGCTGTTAATTCTGGAAGGGTGTGAGGAGGTTCTTGATGATAACGATCCACAAGAATATGTGATAGAGCATGAATATACGCAGCTTTGCGTTCTCCTAATCCACAAGGAGCAATGAGTGAATAGATTTCAGAAGGAGCCAGCATACTCATAGATTGTGCATCTGGTGCTTTAGCAAAGAGAGAGGGAGTGACAGAGTTCACAGCTTTGTCTGTCGAATTTCCAGATAAAAGGATAGCAATGAGGAGTTGAAAGGGAGTTTGCCATCCTGTTAACGAAGGCGCAGGATTAGGGAAAAGACGGTTTAAGGTAGAGATAATAAATGCACGCTTAGCTTGTACATTTAGTGACTTCATAAGAGGTTATTTTCCTATACAAAACTTGCTGAAAATTTCTCCTAAGACATTCTCAGTGACTTCGGATCCAGATAAATTGCCTATAGAATGCAAAGCTTGTCGGAGATCCAAAGCGATACATTCATTAGGAAGATGTTCTGTAAATCCATTCAACGCAGCTGTTAGGCATGTATAAACGGAATGAAGCAAGCTGTGATGGCGCGCAGAGACTAAAAAGATCTTAGAAGATTTTCCTAACTGCGTAGTATTGAGCCATTTTTGCAAAGCTTGTTTTAATTCCAGCAATCCTTCTCCAGTTTTAGCAGATACAGAAATTTGCTGGAAAGGAACCTCTATTTGAGGAGGAGATACGATATCACACTTATTCCAAAGTAAAATGGTCGGCTTTTGATACAAAATAGTAGGGAATTCTGGAAGTGGCTGCGACGCATCCACAACCCAGAGAATTCCTTCTGCTTGACTCATGGCTTCTCGGGCACGAGCAATCCCTTCTTTCTCAACTAAATTTTCTGTTTCTCTTAGACCCGCAGAATCAATGAGACGAAGATTTTTCCCTTGCAAGACCCAGTTTTCTTCTAAAATATCACGAGTTGTCCCTGGAATATCAGTGACAATCGCTCGGTTTTTTTGAGTGAGCGCATTTAGGATGGATGATTTTCCTGCATTTGGAAGCCCTGCTAAAACAATACTCGTTCCTTGAGCCAGACGTTGTCCTTCATCAAAACTAGAAAGAAGCTCGTCTGTGATAGATAGAGCTTCCATAATTCGATGTTTAGGGAGCGAATCTTCAGTTTCTATATCTTCTTCAGGGAAGTCTGCTAAGACTTCTATATAAGCAAGAGCTTCTATAATTAAAGAGGAGATAGAGGAGATCGCTTGAGAAGTATGCCCTTGGAATTGATTTTGAGCTATACGAAAAGCATCGATATTATCAGCAGCGATTAACTGTTGTATGGCTTCCGCTTGAATAAGATCGATTTTCCCATTCAAAAATGCACGTTGCGAAAATTCACCAGGAAGTGCTGCACGAGCTCCCTCCGCTAATAGAGTGTTTACAATTTGGGAGCAAGCAAAGTAACCTCCATGGCATTGAAATTCTACGATGTCCTCTCCCGTGAAAGATCGCGGGGCGCGCATCACTAAGACCAACGCTTGATCAATATAGACAGCATTATGGGATACGGTGCCTAGGTGGGCTGTATGTGATGCGTAACCCGCAATGTTGCCAGAAAAAATACGATCAGAAATAGAAATAGCATCCGGTCCGGAGACGCGAACAATAGCAATACTTCCTTCTCCTGGAGGAGTTGCAATAGCTGTGATCGTATCATTTCGAAGCATGGGTAGCAGCCTTTAGGCTAAATAAAGTGCTGAAAAGGAAATGATTATACTTTTGGATGATCTTTCTAAGCAAGAAGGGCTAATCGAAGAAAGGCGGATTGTTCATATAAAAATTTTTAAATAAAGAAGCTTTTTTTAGGAGTTCGGTATCCTGAAAGGGTTTGTGTTTTTGAGAAAGAGAAACTTCTTTATAGTTCTTTATGCTTTGTGTGTAAAAGGCTTCTATAGGAAGAGCAAATCAGCCGCTTGCAGAGCAGGAGATAAGCATGGCAGCGCGGGAAATGTTATATGTTAATCGCGAAACAGGGAAGGTGGAACAGGAACGTATCATCTGTTCTTCTCTGGTAAAGTTTTTTATTGAAACGAGAATAGGGAGAGCTCTGTACTCTGTTTTATGTAAGAATAGCCTGTTTTCCCGTATCGTAGGCTGGTGTCAAAGACTGCGAGTGACGCGATATTTTATTAAACCTTTCGTTACAAAATATCGTATTTGCATAGAAGAGAGTGCTTCTCCTCTGCACGACTACGCGTCATTTAATGATTTTTTTGTACGAAAACTCAAACCAGATGCTCGACCTATCTGCCAGGGAGAGGATATCTGTGTGACTCCTGCTGATGGTGCCTATCTTGTTTTCCCTTCCATGGCAGATCTATCCTTGTTTACCATTAAAAATAAGCCGTTTTCTTTAGAAAGTTTTTTAGGGGATCCGCAATTGGCTCACCAATATGCGCAAGGGAGTATGGCAATCGCTCGATTAGCTCCTTTTGATTACCATCGCTTCCACTTTCCTATAGCGGGTATTGCTGAGGCACCGCGCCGTATCAACGGCCATCTTTTTTCTATTCATCCTCTTATGCTTAAGCGGAATTTCGAAGTGTTTACGGAGAATAAACGCGAAATTACCATAATTACGTCAAAAGAGTTTGGTGAGGTTGCCTACGTGGAAGTAGGGGCGTTAAATGTGGGTTCTATCCACCAAACGTTTTCTCCCGGTAGTTATGTGAAAAAAGGTGCCGAAAAAGGTTTTTTTGCTTTTGGAGGATCGACTGTTGTTCTATTATTTCAGCCCCAACGGATTATCTTTGATGCAGATCTAGTTGGTTATTCTGCTCAGGGTTTAGAAACCCGGTGTCGAATGGGACAATCGTTAGGAAAACGTTTCTCTTCATAAAAATAAAGACTTAAAACGTTTTTTTTGGTATTGCAAGAGAGAGAAAACTCAGAAGTTGTGCATTATGTGGCTAATCGTAGCATCGACACTCTTGGTTTGCTTAGCGATGGCTTTAGTCTTTAAAGCTTATAGGCATGTTATCAGCTTCCGCAGCTACGTGAATCAAGTGATACGGGATGTGCGCTTGAGCGTAGATTTAAAAGAGTGGGCGGTCGCAGAAATGCGCTTGGCCCCGATCCTGAAAAAACGTCAATATCGACGTAAATATTTATTCGAATATATCCGTATTCTTCGAGAGCTCGAACGTTTTGAAGAAGCTGAAAAGCTTTTGGGAGAAGCTAAGAAATTGAAATTAGCAGGTGCCTATTTTTTCTTAGAGGTTGCACATAAGGCTTTCCGGCATGGCGCCTATAAAGAGGCTGCACATGCTTTTTCTCTTCTTTCCGCTGAGCTTATGGGCGAGCGAGAGGTCGCTCGCTACACCATTTCTCTGGTATATCTTGGAGAAGTAGATGCTGCTTGTCGGATCATTGAACCATGGATTGGTCCACTTGCTCACCAAGAAGTCTTTATTAGCGTAGGACATATCTATTTTGCGACGAAGCGCTATGCAGATGCTATCGATTTCTATCGACGCGCACGGTCCCTAGGATCTTGCCCTATCGATGTTTTGTACAACTTAGCACATTCTTTGCGTATTTGCGGGCAGTATGTCGATGCTGGGATACTCTTTAGAGAGCTTTTAGGGGATCCGGTTTATAAAGACGAAGCGATGTTTAATATCGGCTTATGTGAGCAAAAATTAGGGAATTCGAAAAAGGCTCTGCTGATCTATCAAAATAGTGAGTTATGGGTTCGCGGAGATGCTTTGATGATGCGGTATGCAGCTCTTGCGGCGGCGGATCAGCAAGATTATCAGCTCGCAGAGCACTGCTGGACATTAGCTTTCCGTTGTCAAAGTTATGCTGATGATTGGAATTGCTGTGTTCATTATGGTTTAGCATTATGCCATTTAAAGAAATATGCCGAGGCTGAGAAGGTATATTTAAGAGTGATTCAAAAGACTCCGGATTGTTTGGTTGCTTGTAAAGCACTGGCTTGGCTCGCAGGAGTCGGACATGCGACGATGATTTCTGCTCGAGAAGGAATAGCTTATGCTAAGCGAGCGCTGCAGATCAAACGATCTCCGGAAGTACTCGAGTTATTGAGTGCTTGTGAAGCTCGAGAAGGTAATTTTGATGTTGCTTATGATATTCAGGCTATTTTAGCCGAGCGAGATACGACGGCGAAGGAACGTGAGCGACGGTCACAGATTTTGAAGAATTTACGACAGAAACTTCCTATAGACCAACAGCATATAGTAGAGGTTTCTTTACTGCTAGCTGCCTAGCCTTTTTCTCTCTTGTAAGTAAGCCCAATATAAGATCTTAGCCCTCGTATTGCTCGAGTGCTTTTTGTTTTCTTTTTCTCTAGGAAAGTCTAGAATGTGCCTGAATGCACGGATTTCTTTTCTCTCGAGTAGCCTTTCCCTGAGAGAGTTTGTGCGTAAAAAGATAATTATCAAAAAGAAATAGAAAAGAACCATCCTTGTTGTATAGGCGCCTTTAAATAAGAGGGTAGGTTCGTTTCAAGAGCATGTATTGAACATATGATGGATTTCCTTAAGCGTTTTTTCGGATCCTCCCAAGAGAGAATATTAAAACGATTCCAGAAGTTGGTTGAAGAGGTTAATGCTTGCGATGAGAAATTCTCGTCCCTGTCTGACGACGAGCTTCGCAAAAAGACCCCTCAATTGAAGCAAAGATATCAAGACGGGGAGTCATTAGATAAACTTCTTCCAGAGGCTTATGGAGTTGTTAAGAACGTATGCCGGCGTTTGGCAGGAACTCCGGTGGAGGTATCTGGGTATCATCAGCAGTGGGATATGGTTCCCTACGATGTGCAGATTCTGGGTGCTATCGCTATGCATAAAGGCTTTATCACCGAGATGCAAACCGGGGAAGGAAAGACATTAACTGCAGTGATGCCGCTGTATTTAAATGCTTTAACAGGAAAGCCTGTTCATCTCGTTACGGTGAATGATTATTTAGCTCAACGAGATTGTGAGTGGGTAGGTTCTGTGTTGCGTTGGTTAGGATTGACGACCGGGGTTTTAGTCTCTGGGAGCCCACCAGAGAAGCGTAAAGCTATTTATCAGTGTGATGTCGTATACGGAACAGCTTCGGAATTTGGGTTCGATTATCTTCGGGATAATTCGATCGCCACAAGAAAAGAAGAGCAAGTAGGTCGCGGTTTTTACTTCGCTATTATTGACGAGATAGATTCGGTGTTGATTGATGAGGCTCGAACTCCACTCATTATCTCCGGGCCAGGAGAAAAACATAATCCCGTGTATTTTGAATTAAAAGATCGCGTAGCGGAATTAGTGTATTTCCAAAGGGAAATGTGCAACCACATTGCTATTGAAGCTAGAAAGGTCTTGGATCCTTTTTTAGGAACCGATGTGCTTCCTAAGGATAAAAAGGTTATGGAGGCAATCTCCGAAGCTTGTCGAGCCTTATGGTTAGTTAGCAAAGGAATGCCGCTCAACAGAGTGTTGCGTCGTGTACGAGAGCATCCAGATCTTCGTGCTATGATCGATAAATGGGATGTGTTCTATCATGCCGAACAAAATAAAGAGCAATGTCTAGAGAAGCTCTCTTCTCTATATATTGTAGTCGATGAACACAATAATGATTTTGAGTTAACAGACAAAGGAATGTTGCAGTGGATTGAGAAGATCGGTGGTGCTGCAGAAGACTTTGTGATGATGGATATGGGGCATGAATATGCTCTGATTGAAGAAGATGCAACGCTTTCACCAGCAGATAAGTTAAATCGTAAGATAGCTGTTTCCGAGAAGGATACGCAAAGAAAAGCCCGAGCTCATGGGCTACGGCAGCTGTTAAGAGCACACTTATTGATGGAGAAAGACATCGATTATATTGTGCGCGATGATCAGATCGTGATCATCGATGAACATACAGGACGCCCGCAATCAGGACGTCGTTTTTCAGAAGGATTACATCAAGCGATTGAAGCGAAGGAACATGTAACGATCCGTAAAGAGTCGCAGACCTTCGCGACGGTTACCTTGCAGAACTTTTTCAGATTATATGAAAAATTAGCAGGGATGACAGGAACCGCAATCACCGAATCTCGAGAGTTTAAGGAAATTTATAGTCTCTATGTGCTGCAAGTCCCTACATTTAAGCCTTGCTTGCGTATAGATCATAATGATGCCTTTTATATGACAGAGCGTGAGAAGTATCAGGCTATTGTTGCTGAGATCATTTCTGCGCATCGTTCCGGAAAGCCGATTCTGATCGGGACAGAATCGGTGGAGGTGTCTGAGAAACTTTCTCGTATTTTGCGGCAAAATCGTATTAATCATACTGTACTCAATGCTAAAAACCATGCGCAAGAAGCGGAAATTATCGCAGGAGCTGGAAAGGTTGGCGCGGTTACGGTGGCTACGAATATGGCTGGTAGAGGGACAGACATCAAGCTGGATGAAGAGGCTGTGGCTGCTGGAGGACTGTATGTTATCGGTACGTCACGACATCAATCTCGACGTATTGACAGACAGCTGCGTGGTCGTTGTGCACGTTTAGGAGATCCTGGTGCTGCGAAATTCTTCCTTTCTTTTGAAGATAGATTGATGAGGCTTTTTGCCTCTCCAAAACTCAATACATTGATTCGCCATTTCCGTCCTCCAGAAGGTGAGGCGATGTCGGATCCTATGTTTGATCGATTGATTGAAACAGCGCAAAAGCGTGTTGAAGGACGTAACTATACCATACGTAAGCATACCTTAGAGTATGATGACGTCATGAATAAACAACGACAAACCATTTACGCTTTCCGTAATGATGTACTTCATGCTGAAGACTTGTTTGTTGTTGCTAAAGAGCAAATAGAACATGTTGCTTTAGCCTTAGCCTTTCTGATTTTAAAAGATGCGCATGCGGATCATTGCTCTTTGCCTAAGATAGAAGAGTGGTTGAGTTATTCGTTCCCTGTGAAGCTAGATGATCAGGAAATCCGTCGACTCGGTGATGTAGATGCGGTAGCAGACTACATAGGGGATTTATTAATAGAAGCCTTCGATGTTAAGTTCTCTGCGATGCTTGCTGAGTTTACAGAGATTATTGGGTCAGCAGCGAATGCTCAGGGGATATGTAACGACATTCTTCGTTCGGTGATTATTTCTCATATCGATGAGGAATGGAAAGTGCATCTTGTAGATATGGACTTATTACGTTCTGAAGTAGGACTGCGTTCCGTTGGGCAAAAAGATCCTTTAATCGAATTTAAGAATGAATCCTTCCTGCTGTTTGAAGGGCTGATTCGCGATATTCGCATTGCTATAGTGAAACACTTATTCGCTTTAGAATTATCATTAACACGTAGCGATAGACCAGATAATGCTATCCCAACAGTAGCCACGGCTTTCCATAATCATGACAATTTTCGCCCTATGGAGTTGACAATTGTCGGTGAGGAAGAAGAGTCGTAAGAGGCTTGTCAAACTAGGCAATCTCCTTAATTGGAGATTGCCTTTTCTATTTAGAGAGTTCGTTAGGATTCGAAAAGAGCTAGGGTGTATTGGTTATATGAAAGTAGACCATTTAGACCAGGATTCCCCGTCATGGTGACGAATCCAGAAAGAGCGATGATTATCACCTATTAAGAATTGTACACGATGTTCCCCATTCAATGCGGTCATGCAAATGATGATATTGTCTAAGTTGGCATTTTGGGCTGGGAAGTCTTCAGGAGCATGAATCAGCTTTTCCACATTAGTGGTGAGTAGCAAATCTGGCTGAAGAAGTTGATCGCAGTCATATTCGGCTGTAGTGATCTTTTTAGGAGGAATATTAAACCACCCTTCCCAACAACCTTGGTAATAGCCGCGAGTATAGGCATAATTATGATCACTAATATAGAATTGACGAATCGCACCATTTAATATGGACTTCCCTAATACAATCAGTAAGTCACCATTTTCTCGATCATCTTCTTCTATATACACCCCTGTATCATGGTAGGCATCTAGAGGTTTTGTCTTATCAGACTCGCAGATGAGATGATCTAGTTCATTATCGGGCTCGAATTCATCATAGGGTTCGTAGTGCATAGGGATTAAAATCTCCAAGAAATAACTAATTTTAGTTTTTATTATTTCTAATAAAAGATTTTTATTTTTTTACAAATTAATTTGATTTTCTTGCTGGTTTTGCTTTGTATTCTAAATCAAATGGAACTCTATATAAATTAAAAGCTGCTTTTAAAGTGTTTTTTAAATACAACTCGTAAGGTTTCGTCAGCAGACTATTGGAATTGATAAACAGCAAGAAAGTAAATGGTGTCGTCGTCTTATGAATCGCATAGTAGATGCGTAAACGTTTGCCATTAATGACCTGCGGATGGTGTCTTTGCATAGCAGAAGCTAATACCTTGTTAACTAAGGAAGTCGAGAGTTTTGTCGTTGCAATAGTATAGACATCATCAATAGCAGAAAAGATTTGTAACAGATTGCGGCGTTGCTTGGCTGAAATACAAAGTATGCGCGCTTGACCTATATAGGGATCCATTTTTCGCAAGTCTTGAACATAATGTTCCATGCGAACACCAAACATTAAGTCCCATTTATTTACGAGAATCACATGAGGTTTTTTATATCTCGCAATCATAGATAGAATCCGCTTATCTTGATAGGAGAGCTGCTGGGTCGCATCGATCACTAATAGGCAAATGTCTGTTCTGGAAATGGCTTTTTCTGTTCGAGAAGAAGACATCCATTCCACAGAGTTTTTAATGCTCTTAGTTTTTCTTAATCCGGCAGTATCTATAAAGACGTATTCTTTATTGTTATGCGTATAGGCAACATCGATGTTGTCTCGTGTAGTCCCTGGAGAATTATCCGTTATACAGCGCTCCTCCTTAAGAAGAGCATTGATAATGGAGGATTTCCCTACATTGGGATGCCCAATCAACGCTACCTTTAACGGGCGGTCTACAGGGGCTGGCGTCGCCGTCTGCGCAACGAGCTCTTCCAGGAAAGAAGCTTCTTCTTGCGATAGGGATTCATTTTCAAAAAGAGTTTCATCAGCAAAGGCATGCAAAGATATAGCAGCCTCTTCAGAGGGGAGCTCGTCTTCTTGTACAGCATCTTGTTCTTCTACAGAAGGTACAGGGATCTGCGCGATCTGACGGATGCGTTCCAAGAGTAAATCAATATGCTTATCATGGCTAGCCGATGTGGCAATCATATCAGAGATTCCCAATCCATAAAATTCATGAATGCGCTGTAAATCCTGCTGGGAATCCGCTTTATTCATAACAAGAATCAAAGGCTTCTTCAACGGCAGGAGACGCTTAGCCAGCTCTTCATCTTGTTTGGTGATACCACATCGGATATCTACTACAAGCAGCAGAACAGAGGCTTCCTCTGCTGCTGCTAAAGCTTGTTGATGAATTTGCTTTTGGAATCGGTCGGTAGACTCTTGGTCTACGCCCCCAGTATCGATAACATGGATAATAGAATCCCAGGCTCGAATTTCTCCATACAAACGATCTCGCGTAGTTCCTTCTTGAGAGTTCACAATCGCTAAAGAGCGTTTACATAAGCGGTTGAAGAGAGAAGACTTCCCTACATTGGGTCTTCCTAAAATAGCAATACGCATAAACAGGCTCTATTAATCCAAAGTTGAATAATTAGGAAGAAATGATAAAGAGTAAAAAATTAAATCTAAAGAACTAAAATAAACTATTTCAGAATGTTTTATCGGAGAAGAAGAGTTATTTCCAAAATCCCTTGCTCTTCAGTAGAGATAAAATTTTTTCTTTGTCCGAGCACTCGTGTTCTATGGATAGCGCTTCAGCTTCTCTGAGTAGTTCCCCTAGTAACCGACCCGGAGTAATTCCCTTCGCGATGAGATCTTGCGCCGAAACAAGAGGAGCTCCTGACTGGATTCTTTCTATGAATGCTGCAAGACGTGTTTTTAGGTCATGTATACGAGCAATAAATAGTTCTTGCTCGTCTGGTGAGCGCTGCATCGACAGGAAGAGCGAAAGCAGCAAAGAGGAGGTCTCTGAAGCAAAAAAATGTGCCCAGAAAAACTTGTCATTTTGTTTGGATAAAAATTGAGGAAGAGCTGCGTACCAGTCTTCCAATAGTTTAAGCTCTTTGTTGGATACGCGTAAGCGAGAGAAGGCTTCTAGAGCTTTTTCCTTGTCTACTTCTCGGAATAAAGGTAGCAACAAAGCGATCTCTGGAATCTGAGAATCATGGATTTTTTGTGCAAAAGCAATTGCAGAGCGTAAAAATCCACTCGAGGATACTTTTAATTCAGGGAATAGGATAGGAAGCACTTTTAATTTGGTAAGTAACTGCAAAGACTCGTAAGGGGCTGTCCGGAGCATTTTTTTGAGCTCTTGCCAAATTCTTTCAGGAGAGACAGAATTTGGTAAGGAAGGCAGCTCCTTAATGATGGCTTGTTCGGTTTGCGGATCTAAAGCAAAGCCTAATGTCGCAGCAAAACGAATGGCTCTTAGGATACGGAGTTTATCCTCTAGGAATCTTTGTTTTGGATGGCCAATGGCCCGAATGATTTTTCTTTCTAAGTCGGCTCTACCTTCCACTAAGTCGAATAGTTTCTCTTCAAAGGGATCATAGTACATGCCATTGATGGTAAAATCCCTACGAATAGCATCGTCTTTCATCGATGCAAAGACAACTCGATTAGGATGTCGACCGTCTTCATAATCTTCATCGCTACGGAAAGTAGCGACTTCAAATAACTGCCCATTCTCCTTTACAGCGATAATGCCGAAAGCCGCGCCAATAGAAAGAGTATCCGGGAAGATTGTAGTGATAATAGTAGGAGAAGCATTAGTTGCTATGTCTACCTCTTCGATGGGGCGTCCTAAGAGCATGTCTCGAACGCTCCCACCAACGAAATACGCTTGATACCCAGCATTGCGTAATTTCCGAACAATCTTTTTTGCAACTTCCAATGTGGACTGGGTCATGCAATTCCTAAAAGTTAAGCAATCGCCTCTGGTGATTTCTGAATAATGACCGGAGGTTTATTTTGTGTGATAGTGTCTTCCTCTATACGGATGGCTTCTACCGTAGGGTCGGAAGGGATCTCGAACATAAGATCTCTGAGAAGATTCTCTAAGATCATTCCTAAGGCTCGGGCTCCGGTTTTGGCTTGTTTAGCTTTTTGGGCTATAGCATAAAGAGCCTCTTTTTCGAAGATTAACTTGACGTTTTCTTCTTCGAATAACTCTGTGTATTGCTTAACAATCGCGTTAGCTGGCTCCGTAAGAATCTCAACAAGCTCATCAAGAGTGAGTTCTTCACAGTTGACAATACAATTAAACCGCCCGATAAATTCTGGAATCATTCCAAAGGCGATCAAGTCTTCTGTTTCTACTTTTGCAAGTAGATGATCGCGATTCGTTACAGCCAGATCGGTTTCTTCGGAGAAGCCTATCGTTGTTCTTCCGAGTCTTTTAGCAATGATTTTATCCAGGTTAACAAAAGCTCCCCCCACAATGAAGAGAATATTCTCCGTATTTACACGAATATACTCTTGGTTAGGATGCTTTCTTCCTCCTTTAGGAGGGATATTCGCAACAGTTCCTTCGATGATTTTCAAAAGGGCTTGTTGGACGCCTTCTCCAGAAACATCTCGAGTAATGGAAACATTAGCAGTTGTGCGACCAATTTTATCGATCTCATCAATGTAAATAATGCCTCGCTCTGCTCGCGCTACATCATAATCTGCTGCTTGCAAAAGCCGTAAAACAATATTTTCTACATCTTCTCCGACATAACCGGCTTCAGTTAAGGTAGTCGCGTCTGCAATTGTAAATGGGACATCTAAAATCTTAGCTAATGTTTTAGCGATTAAAGTTTTCCCAGATCCTGTTGGGCCTAGTAATAATACGTTGGATTTCCCATAACCCACTTGCTTATCCTGCATAAGAGCACGGATACGCTTATAGTGGTTATAGACGGCAACCGAAATCGTTTTTTTCGCGCGCTCTTGTCCAATGACATAAGAGTCGATATGGCGTTTGATTTCTTTAGGGGTTAACACTCTCAGACTTGTTGGAGAGCTTGTGGAAGATGTTGCGATCTCCTGTGTTGCGGGAGCTGGAGTTTTATCCAGGATCCCAGAACACAGCTTAATACAATAGTCGCAAATGTACACGGATGGACCAGCGATTAGCTTCTCAACATCTTTCTCAGATCGTCCACAAAAAGAACAGACCGCAAGATTTTTTTTTGTCATAACAATTCTCTAAGACGCAATACTCTTATCTTTTGTCTCTTTAGCAGAAGAGATCACTTTATCAATTAACCCATAAGCAATTGCTTCTTCTGCTCCCATAAAGAAGTCTCTCTCTGAGTCTTCAATGATTTTTTCTACTGATTGGCCAGTGCATTCTGCAAGAATATTGGACAGGTGTTTTTTCAATGTTAAAATTTCAGCAGCTTGCAGTTGAATGTCTGCAGAGGTCCCAATGATCCCTCCTGAAGGCTGGTGAATCATCATGCGGCTATGGGGTAGGGCATAACGTTTCCCCTTTGTCCCTGCAGATAATAAAAGCGCTCCCATAGAAGCGGCTTGTCCAATGCAGTACGTATTTACATCACAGCCTAGGAAACGAATAGTGTCGTAAATCGCTAACCCTGCTGTGATATATCCCCCTGGAGAGTTGATGAAAATTTGAATATCCTTAGTAGGATCTTCAGACATAAGAAATAGAAGCTGGGCTATGACCGTATTAGCCAAAGGCTCTGTAATTTCTTGCCCAATCATGACTATGCGGTCTTTCAGTAGCCGAGAATAAATATCCATGGCTCGTTCGCCGCGACCCGTGTCTTCAACAACGTATGGTACCAACGTCATATATGTGCTTCCTCTCAAATCATTTGGTTACAGGGGTGCTTACGTTATGGCTACTCTTGACCCTAGAAAAGAAAGATCCCATCTAATTCAAAATACACCTACGCATCAAAATGATGAATTCTATGTTTAAGTGTCTCTTGGGTCAAGCGTTTTCCTGCGATCAAAATTAAGAAGGAACAACCTCTAAATCTTTTTTCTCGGATGAAATTGCTTCAATTGCTTTACGATAAGTCAATCGATCACGAGCAACAAGAACCAACTCTTGGATCATCTCATTAGAAATATCTTTTGGAGGGTAGCCTCCAAAACGTTCTCTGGAGCAAACATCCATCATATATTGGAGTTCTTCTCTAGAAATAGACAAGCCTTTTTCTGAGAATACTTTTTGAGTTAAGAACAGAAGCTTCACAGCCTTCCTTGCATCTGCTTTCGCTTCTTCTAGTAAAGCTTGTTTCTGTTCCTCTAGCTCGGAATCGGAGCAATATTTGACTAAACGAGCGTTTAACAGTTTTTCTCTAGAGAGAAGTTCTTCTCGCTCTTGCAATAAGCTCTCTGGTAAATCAAAATCTATAAGCTGAGCTAAAGCATCCTCTGCATCAGAGAAACGTTTTTGGTGCTGAGCTTCTTTAGCTTGATTTTCTAATTGTATGCGAAGCTTTTTCTTCAGATCTTCCAAAGATTCTGCCTGTAGCTGTCGAGCTTTTTCATCGTCCATTTCCGGAGATGAAATTTCAATCACAGCGTTGACAGTGAAGGTAAGAAGATCTCCGTTTAGGAAGGATTGAATATCTTCAGAACCAATTTCCTCTTCTACACGATGCCCTGTAGACACGTTCAAGAATCTAGCTTTAAAAGAATCTGTCATATCCTCTTCGCTAATTTTGAAATATTTATTTTCAAAAATAGCTACTGGAGTCGAATTCTCATCACCCCTTTTAGAGACATATAGAGATAAGGAGATAAAGTCTCCCTCTTGGGAAGGTCTCGTGACAGGTGTTTTGGTTGCAAAAAAGTAAGCAACATTTTTTAACCCATTCTCTAAATCTTCTTCAGAGATCTCTTTGACAGGTTCAGGATCAGGTAAGCTTAACTGCTCCCATGGTAGAGAAGGAATGACAGGGAATGCTTCGTACAGGAAAGAAACAGAGCCTCCGTTTACCGGGTTGCAAGTATCAATTGCCGAGGAGCGCACAGCTTTTGGAGATAAAGGTTTTCTATCACACATTTGTGAAAGAGCTTCAAAAGAGGCTCTAAGAAACAAACGTCGGAGTTCCTGCTCCACTTGGGTTGAATAGCGAGACTCAACAATATTATCAGGTGCTTTTCCTTTGCGAAATCCTGGTAAAACAACATTTTTTTTGACAGTCTTCAGAGCTTCTTTATGACACTTTTGTGTGACCAAGGGATTAGCTTGGACTTTTGCAGACACAACACAACCAGCATTTTCTTCTATATTTATAGAAAACAAATCATTAGAAAAATCTCGTGAAGACACAGAATACCCATTGGTAAGTTATCCGGGAAAGAGAAGCGGGTGATGAGGCTTGAACTCACGACCTTCACGTTGGCAACGTGGCGCTCTACCACTGAGCTACACCCGCGAGAAGAAGAGCATTCTAGATAATCTGGGGAGTTTTTCGCAATCCTTTGCTTGTAGGTTTTACAAAAAAAACTTTGGAAAAAGGTTTTTTGAGAAGGTGAAGAGGTGGTAAAAAAAGAAAAATTGGACTGCAAACAGCTTTAAAAAGGGGAAAAATAGAGGAAGAAGAGAGGGTCAAAATTTTCATTGATTTAGCGGAAGTAAAAAGGTACAAGTAACAGGTCTGTCAACCCCCTATGTTTTAGAGGAGAAATGCTTAATTTTCGTAAATTAAGAAGAGATTTTACAGCTAACATACTGCAAGATGGAAAAGAGTTATTTGCTCAAGGAGCTGTGGTTAGTGCCAAAATCTTATCTATGAATGGCGAGACGGTGTGTATTAGCGCACAAATTCGTGGTTCGTACGATAACGTTTACGAGTGCGAAATTGAAGTAGATCGAGCGGAATCTGACACCGTGGATTCCAACTGCGATTGTTCTTACAATTACGACTGTCAGCATATCGTTGCCTTGTTATTTTACTTAGAGCAGTACTTCAATGAAATGGTAGTTACCTACTCTAAGGAAGCAGATCTTTCTTCTAATGAGGAGGTGAGTAAGGAATTGCAAGAGACTTTTGTCGTTGCAGCGACTCGAGAGGAGGAACGAAGAGATCGGGAACACCAAAAAGAAATCCTTCGGGAATACAATCATGCTGCTAATGTTTTAAGTGAAAATCCCTTCTTCTTGCCTTTAGAGTATTCTGAGAAAGATAGTGCAGAACTAGCTGTTTTGTTTGTTCCTCAAAAAAATGAAGGGGAAGTCTTCTCTCCTAACCAGCCTATAGAATTTCAGCTTGTTCTGCGTCTTCCTGGGCGTTCTAAACCATTTTACATTTCCAATATCAAAACATTTTTAGAAGGGGTTTTGTATCAAGAGCCCATTGTCTTTAGTGGAAGAAGATTTTTCTTTACGCTCCAGTCTTTTAGTGCTTCGGACAGAAAACTCATCGATTTGCTGATTCGTTATGCGCGTTATGCTACAGGAAGTTCTGAAGAGAAATTATTAAAGTCTGCTTTTCTGACTCCAGCATCTTTGGGGATGATTTTATCCAAAATGTTCGAACATCAAATGGCAGAAAGCGGAGGTTCTCAATTAGGAGAGAGAGAATGTTTTCAGGGGATCTTTTGTGGGAATTTAGAAGAACCTTTGCTTTGGTCAGTTTCTTCCGCTAAGATGAAGTTCCACTTAGATTACTTTGATACGCCATACAAAGCGTTATTAATGAAACCTTTGATTGTTGTGGATGAAGAGGAATTACAGCCTGAGCAAGCAGTTCTTCTGGAATCCAATTATCCTGGGATTATTCATAAGAATGTTTATCACCATTTCTTGCCGCAGATTAAGCGTGCTCATTTAAGAACTTTTGCAGGGTTGCGTGATATAGCTATCCCGGAAGCTCTGTTTGGTTCCTTTTGCGAGAACGCTTTGCCAGTATTCCGAAATTATGCGGAATTGTCCAATGTCGAGGCTTTAAACGTTTTCAGTACATTGCCATATACAGAGGAATTACAAGGCGTTTGCGATATTAGCTATTTGGATGGAGAACTCGAGGCGAGACTCTTTTTCCTTTACGACGGGCAGAAAGTTCCTGCAACTTCTTTCTCTTTGCAGTATCAAGAAGTTCGCACTTTTGTTCGTCCTGATGGGATTTTAGCTCGGAACTTAGTTGAAGAGAGAAAAATTCTAGAAGAGGTATTTTCTGGGTTTGTCTATGACGAGCGCGATGGAGCTTTTCATGTGAAAAGTGAGAAGAAGATTGTCGAATTTATGACAGAGACGATCCCTAATAACCAGCATCGCATCACATTTAATTGTCCAGAAACTCTGTCTGATCAGTTTATTTATGATGAAACTGTCTTTGATCTCACTTTCCGAGCAGGAGAGGATATCAACTACTACGAAGCGGAGTTAAAAGTTCATGGCTTGCTGAAAGGCATCAGTTTAGACTTACTTTGGGATTGTGTCAGTGCGAAGAAGCGCTTCTTAGAGTTGCCTAAAAAGGGCGGTCAATTGAAAAAAGCGCGGCGAGGAAAGGCTTCTGCTTCGAAACTTCCATGCATCCTTGTCCTCGATTTAGAAAAAATCGCACCTGTTATTCAAATTTTCAATGAAATTGGGTTCCAAGTTCTAGATGATTTTGTTGAGAAATGTCCTTTATGGAGTCTATCTGGAATTTCGCCGGAATCTTTCAAAGATCTTCCTGTGAACTTTTCTATGACAGAAGATCTCGCTGAAATACAGAAACAGATTCGTGGAGAAGTAGACTTTGAGTTCCAAGAGGTTCCTTCTCAAATTCAGGCAACGTTAAGAGGCTATCAGAAAGAAGGGGTGCATTGGTTAGAGCGTCTGCGTAAGATGCATCTTAATGGAATTCTTGCAGATGACATGGGATTAGGGAAGACGTTGCAGACCATTATTGCTGTGACACAGAGTCGCTTGGAAAAAGGCGGCGGATGTTCTCTAATCATTTGCCCCACTTCTCTTGTGTACAACTGGAAAGAAGAATTCCGAAAATTTAACCCAGAGTTTAAGACTCTCGTAGTTGATGGTATTCCGTCTCAGCGACGTAAGCAGTTAGCTTCATTAGAAGAGTATGATGTAGCGATTACTTCTTACAATTTATTGCAGAAAGACATCGATATCTACAAAGATTTTCTTTTTGACTACGTTGTTTTAGACGAGGCGCATCACATTAAGAATCGAACTACCCGCAATGCCAAATCGGTAAAAATGATTCGCGCTTGTCATCGTTTGATTCTTACAGGAACTCCGATTGAGAATTCATTGGAAGAGTTGTGGAGTTTATTCGATTTCCTCATGCCAGGTCTCCTTAGCAGCTATGATCGCTTTGTGGGTAAATACATTCGTATCGGCAACTATATGGGGAATAAAGCGGACAATGTGGAAGCTTTAAGAAGAAAGGTTGCGCCTTTTATTCTTCGCAGAATGAAAGAGGATGTTCTAGAAGATCTACCTCCTGTGTCTGAAATTCTTTATCATTGTCATCTCACAGAATCACAGCGAGAACTCTATCAGTCCTATGCGGCTTCGGCGAGACAAGAATTATCTCGCTTAGTGAAACAAGAAGGTTTCGAGAGAATTCACATTCATGTGTTGGCTACGCTTACCCGATTAAAACAGATTTGTTGTCATCCTGCAATTTTTGCGAAGGATACTCCAGAGCCAGGGGATTCAGCAAAATATGACATGTTGATGGATCTGTTGAGCTCATTAGTGGATTCTGGCCATAAGACAGTTGTCTTTAGTCAGTACACCAAGATGTTAGGTATTATTAGACAAGATTTGGAAGCTAAGGGTATTCCTTTCGTATATCTTGATGGTTCCACCAAGAACAGATTAGAGATTGTTCAACAGTTCAATGAAGATCCAGGTCTTCTTGTTTTCTTAGTTTCTTTAAAAGCTGGAGGAACAGGATTAAACTTGGTTGGAGCTGATACTGTGATTCATTACGATATGTGGTGGAATCCTGCTGTGGAGAATCAAGCTACCGATCGGGTGCATCGTATTGGCCAGAGTCGTTCGGTCTCTTCCTATAAACTAGTTACATTGAATACAATCGAAGAAAAAATCCTGAGTTTGCAGAACCGGAAAAAGGGTCTTGTAAAGAAAGTGATCGATTCTGATGATGAAGTCGTTTCTAAGTTAACTTGGGAAGAAGTGCTCGAACTTCTACAGATATAATTTTATGAGCCCATACCGCAGCTTATATAAGATTAAACATTTGTCTAACCGTCTGTATAACAAGGCGTTAGGTCGTTTCGATCGTGTATTTAATTTTTTTTCCGGGAATGTTGGTATCGACCTAGGGACGGCAAACACCTTAGTTTATGTCCGAGGTCGAGGGATTGTTCTTAGTGAACCTTCCGTTGTGGCTGTAGATGCACAGACTCATGCGGTCTTAGCCGTAGGTCATAAAGCGAAGGCGATGTTAGGGAAGACCCCGCGGAAAATTGTAGCTGTTCGTCCCATGAAGGACGGTGTCATTGCGGATTTTGAAATAGCAGAAGGGATGCTAAAAGCCCTCATTAAACGAGTGACTCCTGCTCGTAGTATGTTTCGTCCGAAAATTCTTATTGCTGTTCCCTCAGGAATTACCGGTGTTGAAAAACGCGCTGTTGAAGATTCTGCTTTGCATGCGGGAGCACAGGAAGTAATTCTGATTGAAGAGCCTATGGCAGCAGCCATTGGCGTCGATCTCCCTGTACATGAACCTGCAGCAAGTATGATTATTGACATTGGGGGAGGGACAACAGAAATAGCTATTATTTCTCTTGGAGGAATTGTAGAGTCGCGTTCTTTGCGTATAGCAGGGGATGAGTTCGATGAGTGTATTATTAATTATATGCGCCGCACATACAATTTAATGATCGGTCCGCGGACAGCAGAGGAGATCAAGATTACTATAGGTTCTGCTTATCCGTTAGGTGATCAGGAATTGGAGATGGAAGTACGCGGACGCGATCAGGTAGCTGGGCTGCCTATCACGAAAAGAATCAATTCCGTAGAAATCCGGGAGTGCTTAGCAGAACCTATTCAGCAAATTATAGAATGTGTACGGTTGACTCTAGAGAAGTGTCCTCCAGAACTCTCTGCAGATTTAGTAGAGCGTGGGATGGTGCTAGCCGGAGGAGGAGCTCTGATTAAAGGGTTAGATAAAGCATTGAGTAAAAACACCGGGCTCTCTGTTATTACAGCGCCGCATCCACTTTTAGCGGTCTGTTTAGGTACAGGGAAAGCTTTGGAACATCTGGATCAATTGAAGAAACGAAAAGAGAGTTTAGTATGACCGGCGATTGGATATCTAAGATAACTCATTCAGGATTAAAATCTTGGATAGAAGAAGTAATTGCTTTGGTGTCACCTGACGACGTAAGGTTATGCGATGGTTCAGAAGCCGAATACCAACAGCTTTGCCAGCAGATGCAGGATGCTGGGGTGATGACCCCTCTAAATCCTGAGCTGCATCCTAACTGCTTCCTCGTTCGTTCTTCTCCTAGTGATGTCGCTCGTGCTGAACAATTTACTTTTATTTGTACCAAGACTCAAGAAGAAGCTGGTCCAACAAATAACTGGAGAGATCCTCAAGAGATGCGTGCAGAGCTGCACGCATTATTCCGAGGGTGTATGCGAGGTCGCACACTCTACATTGTGCCTTTTTGTATGGGGCCTTTGAACTCTCCATTTTCTTTGATTGGTGTTGAGATTACAGACTCTCCTTATGTTGTATGTTCTATGAAGATCATGACGCGTATGGGAGCTTCTGTTTTAGCGATGTTGGGTTCTAATGGGACTTTCTATAAGTGTTTACATAGTGTAGGGAAGCCCTTAGCTCCTGGAGAGAAAGATGTAGCATGGCCTTGTGATCCTGAGCATATGCGTATTGTCTATTTCCAAGATGACAGTAGTGTGATGTCTTTTGGTAGCGGATACGGAGGCAACGCATTGCTAGGTAAGAAGTGCGTAGCTTTGCGTTTAGCTTCTTATTTAGGACATCAACAAGGTTGGTTAGCGGAGCATATGTTGATTATTGGGGTGACTAACCCTGAAGGAAGGAAGAAGTATTTTGCTGCGGCGTTCCCTAGCGCTTGTGGAAAAACGAATCTCGCTATGTTGATGCCTAAGCTGCCAGGGTGGAAGGTGGAGTGTATTGGGGATGACATTGCTTGGATTCGTCCTGGTAATGATGGAAGATTATACGCAGTGAATCCAGAATTTGGATTTTTTGGAGTGGCATTAGGAACTTCAGAGACTACAAATCCTCACGCACTTGCCACTTGTCATGCGGACTCACTATTCACGAACGTAGCTTTGACTGCTGATGGAGATGTATGGTGGGAAGGTAAAACTACCACGCCTCCGCAAGGTATGATTGATTGGAAGGGTCGAGCTTGGGTCTCTGGAGGGGAGCCTGCAGCACATCCTAATGCGCGTTTTACAGCTCCGTTGGATCATTGTCCTTCTTTAGATCCGCAATGGAATAATCCTCAAGGGGTTCCTTTAGAGGCGGTCATTTTTGGTGGAAGACGTACAGAGACCATTCCTTTAGTATATGAGGCGTTAAGCTGGGAGCATGGGGTGATGATGGGGGCAGGGATGTCCTCAACGACAACTGCCGCGATTGTAGGGGAGTTGGGTAAGCTGCGACATGATCCTTTTGCTATGCTTCCATTTTGTGGCTATAACATGGCAGCTTATTTCGAGCATTGGTTGTCGTTTGCTACTAAAGGTTTGCAGTTGCCTAGAATTTTTGGTGTCAACTGGTTCCGTAAGGATGAGCACGGGCAGTTCATTTGGCCTGGGTTCTCAGAAAATCTTCGTGTATTGGAATGGATCTTCCGTCGTACGGATGGAGAGGATGCCATTGCGCACCGTACTCCGGTAGGATATTTACCTACAGCAGAAGGGCTTAATACATCGGGGCTTGATCTATCCGAGGATGCTTTGCGAGCTTTGTTGACTGTAGATGCGCAGGGTTGGAAAGCTGAGGTCAGTAATATTCGGAAGTATTGTTCGATTTTCGGAGCTGATATGCCACAGCGTATTCTTGAAGAATTATCCAGAATAGAAAGCGAATTGAAATAATTAAAAAGAAACGAGTTTTGATTATTCTAGTTTAGATACTATTGTTTTTCTGTTTTAAAAAACATTTTTTATTTTTAAAATTAGAAAAACAATAGTTTTCTGGATGATCTCGTGTCAATACAACCTACATCCATTTCTTTAACTAAGAATATAACGGCAGCTTTAGCCGGAGAGCAGGTCGATGCTGCTGCAGTGTATATGCCGCAGGCTGTTTTTTTCTTTCAGCAACTGGATGAAAAAAGCAAGGGGCTGAAACAGGCTTTAGGATTGCTCGAAGAGGTTAATCTAGAAAAATTTACACCGTCTTTAGAAAAATCACCTACACCTATCACTACGGGAACAACGAGTAAAATTTCCGCTGATGGGATTGAGATTGTTGGAGAGCTTTCTTCAGAAACAATTTTGGCAGATCCTAATAAAGCTGCAGCTCAGGTTTTTGGAGAGGGGCTTGCAGATAGTTTTGATGATTGGCTCAGATTATCTGAAAATGGGGGGATTCAAGATCCTACAGCAATAGAAGAAGAGATTGTTACTAAGTATCAAACAGAACTCAATACTCTGCGCAATAAACTCAAGCAACAATCTTTAACAGACGATGAGTATACGAAGCTTTATGCTATTCCTCAAAACTTTGTTAAAGAGATAGAAAGCTTAAAGAATGAAAATAATGTGAGGTTAATTCCCAAAAGTAAAGTCACTAACTTTTGGCAGAATATCATGCTCACTTACAACTCGGTAACCTCGTTATCAGAACCTGTTACCGATGCGATGAATACGACTATGGCGGAGTACTCTCTTTATATTGAGAGAGCTACAGAGGCTGCCAAGTTGATACGGGAGATAACCAACACGATCAAAGACATTTTCAATCCAGTTTGGGATGTGCGTGAACAAACAGGAATTTTTGGGTTAAAAGGAGCTGAGTATAACGCTTTAGAAGGCAATATGATTCAAAGCTTGCTTAGCTTTGCGGGTCTATTCCGGCAGTTAATGAGTCGTACTGCAACAGTTGATGAGATAGGCGCACTTTATCCTAAAAATGATAAAAACGAAGACGTCATTCATACTGCTATTGATGATTATGTGAATTCTTTAGCTGATTTGAAAGCCAATGAACAGGTCAAACTCAACGGTCTGTTGAGTTTAGTATATGCTTATTATGCTAGTACTTTAGGTTTTGCTAAGAAGGATGTATTCAATAATGCACAAGCTTCTTTTACAGATTATACTAATTTTCTAAACCAAGAGATCCAATATTGGACGCCTAGAGAGACTTCAAGTTTTAATATCTCCAATCAAGCATTGCAAACCTTTAAAAATAAGCCTTCGGCTGATTATAACGGCGTATATCTTTTTGATAATAAAGGATTAGAGACTAATCTCTTTAATCCTACGTTCTTCTTTGATGTTGTGAGTCTCATGACAGCTGATCCTACGAAGACTATGTCTCGACAGGATTACAATAAGGTGATTACAGCCTCGGAATCCAGTATTCAGAAGATTAATCAGGCTATTACCGCTTGGGAACTAGCTATTGCAGAATGTGGGACTAAAAAAGCGAAGCTCGAACCATCCAGTTTAAATTATTTTAATGCTATGGTCGAAGCGAAGAAGACCTTCGTAGAGACCTCTCCAATACAGATGGTCTATTCATCTTTGATGTTGGATAAGTATCTTCCGAATCAGCAGTACATATTAGAGACATTAGGAAGTCAGATGACTTTCTCTAACAAGGCTGCTCGGTATTTAAATGATATCATTGCGTATGCAGTTAGCTTCCAAACAGCTGACGTCTATTATTCTTTAGGGATGTATCTTCGACAAATGAACCAGCAGGAATTTCCTGAGGTGATTTCTCGTGCTAACGATACTGTGAAAAAAGAGATAGATCGGAGTCGTGCGGATCTCTTTCACTGTAAAAAAGCTATCGAAAAGATTAAAGAATTAGTGACTTCTGTAAATGCGGATACTGAATTGACCTCATCTCAGCGTGCAGAGTTATTAGAGACGTTAGCTAGTTATGCTTTTGAATTTGAGAATCTCTATCACAACCTCTCTAATGTTTACGTCATGGTTTCTAAGGTACAGATTTCTGGCGTAAGCAAGCCTGATGAAGTGGATGAGGCTTTTACTGCTAAGATTGGATCGAAGGAATTCGATACTTGGATTCAGCAGCTTACAACATTTGAAAGTGCTGTGATTGAAGGTGGGCGTAATGGTGTGATGCCTGGGGGAGAGCAGCAGGTTTTACAGAGTTTAGAGAGCAAGCAGCAAGATTACACGTCGTTCAACCAGAATCAGCAATTAGCTCTACAAATGGAGTCCGCAGCGATTCAACAAGAGTGGACTATGGTAGCAGCAGCCTTAGCATTAATGAATCAGATTTTTGCTAAGTTGATCCGTAGATTTAAATAAAATCGTTTTAGAGGGCAAAAACGATTATGAGAAACTATCCGATTCCAGAAGGACAAAAGTATTTTGTTCCAACAATAGAGACTGCGGCTCCTCGAGAACGCAGAGTCTCCCCTGCAGAAGTAGCAGCCGACTACACGCAGTTGCATGAGGCGGCAACGTATCTTCAAGTATTTCAAGATTTATTGAACGATGCGCATCAGTTAGGACTAAATAAAGAGTTCGTAGAGAGTTTGCGTCAAGATTTCTTAAAAACAGGCTCCGAGATGTCTTTGATGCAAGCTCTATGGACTGAAGAGAGTCAAAGAGAAGCGCGTAAGAGAGAGAGAAAAGAGCTCCAGCAACAACTAGAGTCCAAGGTACTAGGTCCTCAGGCATTAACGACTGCTGAGGAGTTGCATCCTGTGGATGATAGTATTGTGAATAAGATGCCTTTTCAATCGGCTTTTGCGTATATCCTTCTTGATAAGTATATTCCTGCACAGGAAGAGGCTCTGTATGCATTAGCAAGAGAGCTCAGTTTTTCAGGGTATGCACAGACATTATTTAGCCCAGTTTTAGAGTTAGTGAAAAGTTTTAATAACGCGCCTATCGTTTACAACTTAGGCTCTTACATTGGGCAGACAGCAGGAACTGCGAACTTTAAATATGGCTATCAGATGGTCTTGGATCGTTATGAAACAGAGACTGGCCAGTTGAGAAAGGATATTAAAAATGCTGAGAATGCCAAGCAGCAGCTGGCACAGATTATTAAGAACATAGAGGCAAATAATTCTTTAACGACAGAGCACAAGACTCAGCTCAAGGATATGGCAAATGGGTATATTCAGACTTTAGATGTCTGTATCTCCCAAATGCAAGAGCTGTCTACTGGATTGCGAGGATTATCATTTATCCCTGGTAGAGATGAATACAGCCCTGCTTATGAGATTATGGGATCTTCTTTTTCCGTAGTTACTTTACAAAACTTGGAAGGGAAGGTTGTCGATGGGGAGATCAATATTTCCTCTGGAGAAACGAAAGGTGGGCTTTTAAACTTCTTTACCTATTTTCTTGCAGACGTACAGAATTTTGGAGATTTAGCACAAACGAATCAGTTGATGTTAGAACTACAAATGCGAGCTATGCATCAGCAATGGAGTTTAGTTACAGCCTCTTTGAAACTCTTACATAATGTATATAGAACATTGGCTTCTAGCTAGACATGAGAGAAGAGGGTTCGGGGGGTTAGAATTGGAATCCTCCGGAGACGTTCACAGCGCGCTGGCTTCCCCATCTTCCTTCTACGTTGTAGAAGAAGTTATCGGCGACATAGTTTGTCGCTCCGATGCAGATGTTTCCACGATGAGAGCTGGTAATTTTACGAACTTTAAATTTGAGGTTAGTGAAGCGATCTTCTAATTTTTTGAAGCTGTCGTCCGGAGCTTGGCGAGAAACACTCCCTATAGAAAACGCTAAGTAAGGAAGAACGTAGTCATTCACATAGGTAGTAAGACCTACGCAGACACTCCACTCCTTGAAGTTCAGTTTCCCATCCGAGTCAGCGATGAATACTTCTGGATTAGCTTGACTGTTTGCAATGATGTAGTCAATAGGGCAAGAAGCATGGCGATAGTCTGCACCGACGCCTACAAAGGAAACGCCATCTTTCCATATGACTTTTTTCAAGCTAACATCCCAAACAAATCCGTAATTGGACTGTACTTCAATCATCCCGTCCGTAACTTCTGATTCAGAATTGAGAGGTTCCGAGGTGAAGTCTCGATAGGCATTCATGGGAAGGCGGTAGTATTGTTTCAGTCCTCCTACTTTCACTTCGAAACTCACATCAAACAGAGGAATCGCGCTCAGCGAACGATCAGGAAGGGAAAAAGCTACAGCTACACAGTTTGTATTGAGATTACAGTTCACGAGATCGAAATTTCGCGTTTTGGTTGTCGAAGTAATATCAGGAGAAGGACCAACCCCAGCTGTTGTCACAGAGGTAACGACAGGGACATCTTTTACCTGAGCTTCTTCTGAAAAGATATAATCTCCGCAGAAGCAGAGCTTCAGGTTACCGGACAGTGCGGATAGTACATCATAAGAATTACATAAATCGAAAGAACAGGCATTTTTCTGTTCAATATTAATCCCCGGGATGACTGGAAACGCCGGATTCCCCGCAGGCATAGCGTCTAATGAAGTAGATGCGATCCCTAAAAAAGATAGGAAAGTCAAACGGAGATAGTTCACTAGCTTGCTACTCATTTAGTCAAGGGCCTTTCTTTGTGGTCTGGGACTGATCCGTATCTTTAGCAAATGCCAAAAAATTGTACAAAGGAAAAACATCGTCTCTCTAGCAGGGAAGGCGTTTTAGTCTTTTCTCATTGAAGAAGAACCTTACAAATATTCTTCTTTTGTATCACGTTGGAGAAGCTGAGCGATCCCTTCCTGAATATCGAGATTTTCGTAGAGAACGCGATAGACGCTGGTGGTAATCGGCATGT
Organism: Chlamydia trachomatis A/HAR-13; assembly: GCF_000012125.1. NCBI lineage: Bacteria > Pseudomonadati > Chlamydiota > Chlamydiia > Chlamydiales > Chlamydiaceae > Chlamydia > Chlamydia trachomatis. The sequence continues at coordinate 828,903 of NC_007429.1, forward strand.
CTATTCTGTGGTGTGTAGCAATTTGATGAGCAGAGAGAGCCGTGTACACCCCTTCGACCACCATACCAATTTTTGTTTTAGCCTGTTCAGGAGTCAGGCCTTCGGCTAGCAATTTCCCAAAGAGGGTATTTCTACTGAAAGCAGAAAAGCTGGTGGTACAGAGGTCTCCTAGACCTGCGAGCCCATTCAAGGTATCTGGACGGCATCCCATGATGGTGGCAAATTTACGAATTTCATGCAGACCTCGGGTAACAAGTCCAGATTTAGCATTATCCCCGAAGCGGAATCCGTCAGAGATTCCACAAGCTATGGCGATTACATTTTTCAGTGCTCCTCCTAACGCAACTCCTTTTAGGTCGCTATTAGGATAGACACGAAATGTAGGGGTGAGAAAAGCTCGATGAATTTGTTTTAGAGTATCAGGGTTATACGCACTGATAACAACTGAGCAAGGGCATCCACGAAGGACTTCACTGGCAATAGAGGGCCCACTGAGATAGCCTAGATGTTGCGCGGCGGGACGGCCAAATATTTCTAAAGCGATTTCGCTTAGGAGTAAGCCTGTATTTTGTTCGATACCTTTTGATGTGATTACTAGAGGAACGCGAAGCTCTGTCAAAGCTTTGAGTTGTGTTAGAACAGGTCTCATTCCTGCTGAGGTCACTCCTTCTACAATCATCGTCGCTCCATCTAGAGCTTCTTCCATGTGGGATGTGAAAGAAAGATTCTGAGGAATGGAGATATGAGGAGCTGCTGGGTGTCGACGTTGCACAGACAACTGTTCGATCAGTGCAGGGTTTCTTGCCCATCCCACTACACGATGACCATTATTAGCAAGAAGATTGGCGAGGGAAAATCCCCACATGCCCATTCCTAGGTAGGCTATAGTCTCTTTCATGAGGCCTCAATAATTGTTTCCTGGAAAAATATCTTAGTTTCCCACTCTAAGGAAGTATGGGAGGAAGGGTAATAAAAATCCGCTTCTAATTCAAATATTGTATTTGGAGAAAGTTTTCTTTCCGTAACAGCAGTAAATAGAGCATGTTCTCTTTTGCGCATAGCTTCTCGAACTGTTGCAGGGCTATGGTTCCCTTCATAGTTTTTGAGAGGAGCAAAGCATTCGTGGCGAGGATATACAATGGCTTGACTGTGTTCGCTATATTGGAACAAATCAAAAATAAATTCTTCGAACTTCCAAGCATTTTTTTCAGTGGTAGAGGGATGTAATTGCTTAGCATGTTTATTCGCTTTGTAAAGAGGAAGAGGTTGGTATGCTGTTTGCGCTAGAAAGTCCATAGATAGACAGTACAAGCCGATATTTGCGAGTTTATAGGTGAGATCTCCCTCTGTAGTTTTCACGCAACGTTCTTTAGTAGTGAGTGTGGAGTATTCAACAACTGCAATTTTTTGTTTTGCTAATTCGATTAAGACTCCGACATCTTCTTGTGCACTTTGTCGTAAAGTAGTTTTGATAGTGACATCATTGTGTTCCGCTGCATGAAAGCCAACGAGTTCTCTATCAAAAGGCAATGCTAAGGGATTATCTATAGGGATTACACTAACCATTTCTATCCCTGCTTGATGCCATTTATCCCAGATTCCTGAAGATTGTAATAATGTGGATAGACAGCCATTCCCTGTAGGTCCGAGAGATAGACGATCTTCAGATTCTAGGAACAGATCTCCGGATAAAGAAAGGAGAGGCCAGAGCGGCTGGCAAAAAAAATCTACTTGGGAGGGAGACAAATTAAAATAGTCGTTAGTAGCAAAGTAAGAGAGGGTCTGTTTATGATTAAGAGGGGAGGTCATAATCGCTAATGGCAATGGTCTCCCTACCCATTTGCTAGCCGCGGCTACCTTCTCTGCAACTAGTTGATAAAGAGGTTTTTTCTTTACAGAGGAAACAGGATAGAGCCCTTTGGGCCCATCAAATTTTAATCGCGATCCTTGGCCACCAGCTAATACGACGCAACCAACCTTACCTCTTTGCAATAGCTGGAAGCCCAGCTGGGCATAAGCAGGGTTGTCGCCAGCATAGTGTACAGGGGATAAGGGAGTATATTCTTGATGAGAGGCTTGAGGATTTTGTAGTAACGCTTGCTGACGAAGAAAAAAAGGAATATCGATTTGAGCGATTTGAGTGCCTAACCGTAGCCTTTGTTGAGGGGATAACGAAGGCCAATACTCTAATAAATGCTCCTGTTGAATAGGAAGCAGCTGATCCAATAGAAATGATAAATCTACATACGAGGAGTCGGTCATTGTAGGTGGCCTTAGTTATTCGCGCTCTTTATAGGATATTTACTGTCATGGATCTTTTCGATAATTTTTCTTTGGTCTAGTTGTTTTTGTATGTCGCCATAAGCATCTTTCAAAGACGTTTTCAGGGTCTGATGCTGTTTATATAGAGAAGTTTGCTCTCTTTGTAAATGTTCTAAATGTTGGTCATATTCATGGGTATATGACCGACATAGGAATTGTTTGTGCCTTGTTAAGGAAATTTTCGCGATGTGCTCCTGTATTTGTTGTAAGCGATGTTCTATTGTGGAGAGCGCTTTTTTTACTGTTTCCAACCGTGTACGTTTCTTGAAAAGCTCAATAGTGAGCAGTTTAGACAGATCTTGGAGTTTTTTATTCATGTTTCAACAGTTGGCACAGTTGTTCAATAGTTTCATGAATAGCTGAGTAATGAGAATAAGGTTGAGATAAGAATTGTTTTACGGAGGGGAGCAAACGAATGGCTCTATCGAGGTGAGCATCTTGTCCTGAGACATAAGCTCCTAGTTGGATGATATCAATAGCTTCATGATAGGCTTTGAGTAAGGAGAGAAGCTCTTGAGCTGCAGCATAATGATGAGGGAGAGCTAACTGACGAGAAGACCGCGAAAGGCTCGTTAATACATTGATAGGAGGAGAAGAAAAGCTTTTTTCTTGAGGGGAGAGAAAGAAATGCCCATCCAGAAGAGATTTTACATAATCAGTAAAAATATCTGGATGGTTTGCGTAATGCAAAATGGCATAAAAAGATGTGATAGATCCTTTATCATTATTCCCAGCACGTTCTAGGAACTCTGCAACATGATGGAAAACGGATGCAGCATAGTGGTGTGTAGATAGTGTCTCTCCTCTCGCGATCGCTACTTCTTGAAGGGATTCTATCCATCTAGATAAGGAATCCATAGTAAATAATACGCGAGCTCCTTGATCTCGAAAATATTCTGCGATTGTGATTGCTGCGCGGCCTGCAATGACTTTGCTAGCTGCAGTTTCATAAGCGGTAGAGGCGATGATAACGGTACGTTGAGCGGCTAGGCCTTCTTTGTGTTGGTTGACATAGTCGCGCACCTCACGACCACGTTCTCCTATTAGGGCAATGACATTGATTGTCTGTTGGGAACCCTTTGCTATCGTAGACAGAAGAGAAGATTTCCCTCCTCCAGGCTCTGAAAAGATGCCTACGCGTTGTCCTTCTCCTATGGTAAGTAGGGCGTCGATTGCGCGGATACCTGTAGGGAATACCTCTTGGATCGGAGTACGCGACATAGGAGAAGGGGGAGAAGAAAATAGAGGGGAAAGGTTCGTTTTAGGGAGCTGAGGTCCTCCATCTAAAGGGTTCCCGAATCCATCAAGGACTCTTCCTAAAAGATGGTTGGATAGAGGAAGAGAGGCAGGCCTGCGTAAGGGAACTACTTCGGCTCCTATGGCAAGATAGTATATGGGAGTCAGAGCGAGTAATAATGTCGTGCGATTGTGAATGCCAATTACTTCAGCTAGAATAGGGTCTGACCGAGATAGAGAAATTTGACAGAGTTCTCCTAAGCATGCGGAGAGCCCTTGAGCTTCCAGAAGAGATCCTGATATGCGTGATAAAATCCCACATTCTCGATACGGGCGCCATTGATGGATCAACAGAGTTTCTTCTTGTAAATGAGTCATACCATGTACGTGGTTGGGGGATTCCTTGGTTTTTTAGGATCTCTCGTACGTAATGTTTGTAGCTGATGCCGCTTTATGGAGTGAGTACACTCAGTAGATGGGACAGCTCTTCCCCGATGTCTTGTCTCAGAATTCCTGAAGGGAGTTCTATTTTATAGCTAGCTTTCTTGCATAAAGGATCTGCAATGAATTCGATATTTTTGAGTAAGGGAACATCGTGAAGGATTAACCATTTAGATAGGTTTGAAAGATCTTCAGGATGTAAACCTATTTTTATGGGAGAGACGGCATAAGTAGCTAAATGATGTTGCAGAGCTGCGGAGATTAGGAGAGCAAGTTCTTCTGTACAGGCAAGCTTTCTGTACAGAAATTTTTCACAGACGAGGACAGCAAGTTCAAGAAGCTCAGGTTTTAGTTTCTGAGATAATTTTTCGATTTCAGAGAGAAGATGGACAGATAATTTACGGAACACCTGAATAAGAGAAAGAAGCTCATGGGAGAGAGCTTCTTGCTCAAAGAGAGGTGTTTCTATGGGTAGTTGTGGGTTATCTAAACACGCTAGGGAACGAAGATGAGGAGAAGCCACGTAATCCTCCAAGTGTTTATGTTCTTAACTTTAACACAGCACTCTTCATTTCTTCAGGAAGTTTATTAAGAAGTTCTTCCGCTTTTGCTGAGTCTAGATAGGAGAGAATCAATGCAACTTTTTCTGGGGATTCTCTTTTCATCATCTCTATCAGCTTTGGTATATTTATGCTCTGTATTTTTTCTTTCTGTTGAGAGACATGGTCATAGGTATGAAAAGCAAGATAGAAGGTAGCAAAGCCTAGAATTCCAAGGCTTAGTAACACAATAGTAATACTCAAGACAATTGAGGATAGGCGAGAAGTTTTGTGTGCTACGGGTTTTAGGAAAGGGACAATATCTACAGACGGATGCATTTCTGGGAATGCTGAGAGAATCTCTTGCATATGCGAGAGCAACTTAACACGTGCACCTTTAGGAAGAGTATTGAGGTAGTCCTCATCGACGAGAAGTTGCAAATGGCCTTCATCCGCTACAGGAATATAGTTTAAGGCGAAATGCGTTTGAGGAAGAATCGTTTGTAGTGAGCGTTCTAATGAGGTAGTGAGTAGGGTATTACTTTGTTCGAAGAGAGGGGAGTAGAGATTACCATGCTGATCGGACAAGGTGATATATTCTTTAGTTAACCCAGGGACGCTGCGTGTCAGGTAATCAGTGATTGAGTGCACGAGTGATGGGGATAATGTCGAAGCCTGAGGAAGAGAAAGGATCACGGAGATTTCTGCTAAGGAGTCTTCTTCTTGGGATAGAGCAACCGTTGCTTGGAGCACAGGCTCAAATAGAGTCAGATCTTTTTCTAATTGCTCTTTCTTTGCTTGGATTTCTATCGATTGAAGATTCCCTAAATGGGAGAGCTTCAGCCAATGTGAGGGTTTTTTCTCTGTAGAGGCTACAGTAGGGGTAGGCTGAGGAGAGGATGGTTTATACAACATGATGAAGCCAATAAGAATAGCTGCAAGAAGGTAGCCTAAAGATTTAGTGGAGGCGATCTTATTTTTTAGAAAGCGAGGTAGCACCGGCATTCTCCATGAAGTAAGTTCTTACAAAAGCTCTACGTATAGGTTGAGGAATAGAGCAAGGGTAGAGCCCGCTAAGTATCCTACAAAGAAAAGGATGAAAAAGAAGGCTTCTTCTTGTGAACAAGAAGAAAATTAGCATCCGGGATGACCGAGAAGCTCAAAAGGGACTCTCAATTAAAAGAGCCCTTTTGTCTTCTGTAACAAAAAGAGGCTATTAAAAACAATAGGTTATCTAAGAAAGATTTCGATAGGATTTTGAATCAGTTTAAAGGGATTTAAAATAGTAGAGACTGTTCGTCCACTTTTATTTCTAATAAAGGATAAACATGAGCTCGAAAGAGCTGCCCTATCGAATTGAGAGTAGATCCTACAGAGGATAGACAGGACGAACAATTTCCTGAGTAGGCAATGGTTACAGTAAGCCCTTCGAAATGAACGATGCGAACATCTCCGGAATCCACGGCGACGAGAGGTGTTATTTTCTCTTTCATCATAGTATTCAATGCTGAGAGCTGTTCGTCATGGGAGAGAGCTCCCCACTCTTCTGTGGAGTAGGGATTCCCTTCGCTAAGCTGAGATAGTGCATCTTTGAAAGGGAAAGGGCTGTCATTCACGGGAATATCCACACATTGTTCAATAGCAATGTCTAAGGCATCTATGACTAGATGGTAGAGAGGAGAGAGGTCTTCTAGGAAAATGGAAGGGTGCGCGTGTCCGCGGACTTCTTGGTCTAGATCATTAATTGTGATTTTATACGCTTCGGCAAAAGTTTTCCCAATGACTAAAGAGCAGGTGGCTTCAGCGAGTACAAGGAGATAAGGGTGTCCGAAATATTGAAATTTAGCTTCACGGATTATGCCATTGGTTTTGTCTACCAGCCAGTAGAACAGCAAAGTGTTTCCCATGAGTAGGTGCCCTTGCTTTCCTATGACAAGTTGTATTTCTTCATCCTCTTGGTCATGCGATAGGGCTCCGCCATGTTTAGGTTGGAAGAAAAAGCGTAAGGATCTTGCAGGGAAGCTCCCCCATAAGGGGAAAGGATAAAATGGAATCATCATAAGGATTGAGTAACCAGTGGTTGTAGGTGAGAGATCCCTTCTTGTAAGGCGGTTGCTAATGCAGAGAAGTGTGTAGTAGGAGTACGTTCAGTAAAAGATACGTGTAAAGCGCTGTGGCATAAGAAGGGAGAGATGCCCGAACTTTGTAAAATCTGCGATAGAGGCTGGAAGCGTTCATAGCCTAACCCTACAAAAATATTTTTCTGGGAAAGGAAAAATCCTAAGGACTCTGCAGGGATACCAGGAATAGCAAAGACAGCGACATTAGGGAGACGAGGGGCACTGTCTTCCAAAAGGAATTCGACTTGAGGAATAGCGGAAAGAGCCTGTTTAAGAGCTGCTCGAGAAGAAATAGCAGAAAGCACAAGAGAGGAGAAAGCGGTTGTACGTTCCTGACAGGCAAGAGAAAAAGCTGCAAGAGAACTCAGGCAGGTAGGGACTTGTGGATTACTAGGAAGCCATAAGGAAAAATATTTTGTTAAAGCGGGAGAAATAAACATCGCTCCTGAGGGACCAATCCCACCAAGAGACTGTGAAGAAAAAGTAAGGATATCTGCTTGATAGAGTTCTGTGGGTAGCGCGCATCTTCCTAAGATATCACTCAGGTCTATGTGGAAAATTACCCCGCGTTCTTTACATAACGCAGCAAGCTCAGGGATCGCTTCCAGAAATCCTGTCATACCATTCGCAGCAGATATGGAAAACAGCAAGGTCCGCGGGGAAAGAGCTTCTGCTAGATCGGATTCTTTTACGCGGCCGTTTTTGCTGGTTACCCAATCATAGGTTGTCCCTAAGTTTTGCCGACGGCAGAGAGCATTAATGATAAATTGTTGCTCGCAAGAAGGAACAAGAAGGTGATTACGCCCCTGGAAGGCATTTTGGTTTTCCAGAAGAGCGGCCACGATAATGGCCGTGACATTCGGGTAATGAAGAATAAAATGAAAGGTAAAAGCCTTCTCCTGACACCCTGTGAGTTTGCGGGCAGAAGCTTCAGCTTCTGCTTGTAAAGTCAGAATGGAGGTATTTGCGCTGTACGAAAATACGTCTGCGTAACGTTGAAAAGCCTCCTTCACCATTTCGGAAGGAGGGATGGCTTGTTGGTTGTTTAACCAAGAGAAGGAGCGTGTTTCGTGAATTTTTGTCCCGTCCATTCGTATACAATAGGCTGTCCTGTTGGCAACTCCAAAGAGAGTACTTGTTCTTCAGATAATTTTTCTAGGTCCATAATTAAGGAGCGCAAAGAATTCCCGTGAGCAGAGATAAAAATATTTTTCCCTTGCTGAAGGAGAGGGAAAATTCTCTCTTGAAAATAGGGGAGGGTTCGTTGCCCTGTATCGAAAAGACTTTCGCCCTGAGGAGGGGCAATGCGGTAGCTTCGGCGCCACAGTTTTACCTGTTCTTCTCCGAATTGAGCAGCGACTTCTTGTTTATTTTTTCCTTGAAGTTCTCCGTACATGCGTTCATTGAGAGCGCTAGATTGAAAAAGAGGGATCATCTGCTCCATTTCTTTTTGACTATGAATCCGGCTCATGTCGGGGCGCTCTTCATGAACGATATAAGGAACTTTTTGAGAGCTGTGGTTAGTCATTGCTAACAGGGCTGTTATCAAACTTCTAACCAAGGTGGAAGTGAAGATGCAATCAATAGGAAGATGTTTAATAGATTCTCCAGCGGCAATAGCCTCTTGAATTCCTTGTTGGCTAAGAGGGATGTCTACCCAGCCTGTAAACAGATTTTTTTGATTCCATACGGATTGGCCATGGCGTAGCAAGATAAGAAGCGTCATAGAGAGCAAGATTTAAGGATGATTACGAAAGGCTTCATCTTCCTTGTTTGCGGATTATCTTTGCAAAGATTTTTTACCTTATAAGGGAGGGGGGAACTCTTCATTTGTGAGCCTCTTTGAGAGGAGAACTTCTTCTGGACTCTCTACTGAAATCTTGATATGATGGAGGGTCGTTTTTATTTTTACCCTTGAATCTAAGAGAGTTCCCGGTGTTGTTTCGGAGAGAAGGTTTCTTAGATAGTCGCTTATTAGTGAGCTTCAAAATATTAAGCAGTCGAAAGACAAGAGGACTGGCATGGCAAAGGTTCGCCTCAATAAATTTTTGGCATCAGCAGGAGTTGCTTCGCGAAGAAAGTGTGATGAGATCATTTTTGCCGGGTCTGTTACCGTTAATGGTAGGGTGGCTGCAGGCCCCTTTGTGACTGTTGATGAGGAGTTTGATTCCGTAGAGGTAGGGGGACAGCGTATCGGTGCTGAGAAAAAAGTGTATTTCATGGTGCATAAACCTCTTGGGTATCTTTGCTCTTCTGAGCGTAAATTTCCTGGATCAAAGTTAGTGATTGACCTGTTGTCGCACTGCCCTTACCGGTTGTTCACTGTGGGCCGTTTGGATAAAGAGACCTCAGGCTTAATTTTGGTTACGAATGATGGAGAGTTCGCTAATCGGGTGATTCATCCCTCTTTCGGTATTACCAAAGAGTATTTATTGAAGGTAAGTCGGGATGTCACAGCGCGAGATTTAGAGACTTTGATGGCAGGGACTGTGATTGATGGGAAAGTGGTACGTCCGGTTTCAGTTAAGAAAGTCCGCCGCGGGACTATTAAAATTATTGTGAATGAAGGGAAAAAACACGAAATTCGTCTTTTTGCAGAGGCTGCAGGGTTACAGCTTCTGGAACTTAAAAGGATTCGCATAGGGAGCTTGGTATTAGGGGGCTTACCTTATGGAAAATATCGGGAGTTGACCGATTCTGAGTTAGATAGTTGCTTATCAGGGAAATCTGTGGCTCTCGTCGCTTAGATTAGAAAGAGTTTTGGTCCTTAAGAACAAAAAGAGGGAGGTCTTTCTCCCTCTTTTTTTTATTTAGAGGTACACTCAGGAATTAGGGGCTTGTAGATAACGAAACTCGGGAGCGGATATGCTTTTTTGGGGCATTTTTAGTTTGTGCTTAGGAGGGTTATTCGGGGGTTATTGTCGCTTGCGCTATACAGCAAAGGCTCTTTTGTTATCCTGGCGACAACTCCTTCGGCTTGCCTTAAAAAAAAGAGAGGTTTTACAAGAGATCGCAGCGTTGCAAACATTCCCTCTCCTTCGTTTAGAAGAGGAGATAGCCTTTTTAAAGCAAGGCTCCTTCTATTCTTTGAAAGAATTTCTTAAAGCTAGTGATGCGGATGGAGTTACTTTCTATGAGATGGAACGATTTTTTACTCTCCGATTGAAACAGACATTAGCATCGTTGCAAGAAAGTTTGCATCAAGAGGCTGTCCAGCATTTAATGGAAGAACTACTTGCGTATGAGAATGCGTTTTCTTTTGAGGCCTTTGCTTTCGAAAAAGCCGCGGAAACCTATACGACTCTTCACGGTCATCCGGTAATCCAATTTTCTGGGAAACTTTTTCGTTTTCCGCAAATCTCCTTTCCGCCTTTAGATGAAGCGATATAGATACGAATAGGAGCTGTACGAGATGAATGAAAGAAATCTATTATGAAATAGCACGTACGGAATCAACGAATACGACAGCAAAAGAGGGGCTTTCTTTGTGGGATCCCTATGCTCTCACAGTGATCACGACCAGAGAACAAACGGCGGGAAGAGGGAAATTTGGAAGGGTCTGGCACTCCACAGATCAAGATCTTTTGGCTTCGTTTTGTTTCTTTTTAAGTGTGAATAATGTGGACAGTGCTTTGTTATTTCGTATAGGGACAGAAGCCGTGATGCGTCTCGGGGAATCGTTAGGCATTCAAGAAGCTGTCATGAAATGGCCTAACGACGTGTTAGTTCAGGGGAAAAAACTTTCAGGAGTGTTGTGTGAGACCATCCCTGTTAAGACTGGAACGTGTGTCATTATTGGTATCGGTGTGAATGGTAATGTGGGTGCTGATGAATTGCTAGGTATTGATCAGCCTGCAACGTCTCTCCAGGAATTGATAGGGAGGCCTGTAGATATGGAAGAACAGCTTAAGCGGCTCACGAAAGAAATCAAGCATCTTATCCAGACGCTACCGTTATGGGGGCGAGAATAAGGATAGTTAGTATTTTGCAAAGCGTCGACTGTAGATGCTTTGTAAAATACCTAAAGAAGCCATAGTAGAAATTACAGAAGAACCTCCATAAGAAATTAACACCAAGGGGACTCCGGTAATAGGCAGGAGACCACTCATCATGCTGACATTGATAAGTACGTGCATGACCAGGTGTACGGTCACTCCTCCAGCTAAAAATCGTCCAAAATCATCAACCGCGACAGCCACAGTACGGCAGCCGAAACAGACTAAGTTGTAAAACAACCATAATACGAATAAGAGTCCTAATAGTCCGAATTCTTCTCCTATAGCAGGGAACACAGAGTCTGTATATCCGTAAGGAAGCCAGCCCCTCCCTGCGAATTCGCCAGATTTCCATCCTTGGCCTTTTAGCCCTCCTACTCCAATGGAAATAAGAGAGGCTCTTTGGTGATGGTTGGAAGGGCTGAGCCGTTCGTACTGATATTCTTTTAATACTTTAAGAGCGTAAGGTTTTACCTTGTCATGAGGGATAATCCCAGAGAAGATTAGTAGAGAGCAGAACATGCCCAAAGCGACAAGCACAGAACAGACTTTGACTAGTGGAGGATAGATATTTCCGAGATAAAAAATGGTAAGGGCTATTGGGCATAGCACCAAGGCTGTTCCCAGATCCGGTTCTTTCAAGATAAGCAGAAAAGGAATCCCCACAATAATACATGCAACGAATGCTGTCGTTTTAGAAGAAATCCGTGCTTTGCGCATCTCTAGAATATAGCTTAGCATAATGACAACGACAAGTTTGGCATATTCCGAAGGTTGGACGCTAAGATTAATAATGGGTATGCGGTACCAGCGGTGTACATTTTGTACAGCGGGCACGAAAAATAGTCCAATAAGACTGAAAAGAATCAAAGAATAGAGAACCCAAGCCCATCTTTTGAATTGATGGTAGTCTACATACAAGCAAATGAAGTAGGCACACCATCCTAGAGCAAAGTGATCCAACTGTTTTTTGCTTTTGGCAGAGAACAGCCCTCGTGAAGTGTGGACTAACATAGAAGAGGGATCTTGAGAAGAGATCACAATCACACTTATGCTCATAAGTAGAATGATGACTACAAAGACCCACAAGTTCACTTGACGCAAGTATTTTGTTTTTTTCATAACAGGGATGTTATTCGCGTCCTTCCCGCAAGGGAAGGAAGTCTTGCTGTTCTGCCTACAGATATTCCTTCATTATACAACTCGTAAGCAGTCATGTGTTTTTTAAAAGGCGAAGAGCGTTAAGTCCCACGATCACGGTGCTCCCTTCATGCAAAATCACAGCAAGCCATAGGGGGATCACTCCCATCGATGCTGGTCCTGAAATAAATAAAATAATTGCTAGAGCTAAAGCAAGATTTTGCGAAACAATCCGACGAGTTTTCTTTGCTTTATCAATAAGCCAAGGGAGAGAAGAAAGCCCTTGGTTTAAAAGCACCACATCCGCGGCTTCTATTGCTGTTGCGCTTCCAGCTTCCCCCATGGCGATTCCTACAGTAGCCTGAGCCAAAGCGGGAGCGTCATTGATGCCATCTCCTATCATCATGATCTGCCGTGATTTAGCAAGTTCTTGAATTTTCGAGAGCTTGTTATCAGGAGTCAGGTCGTAGAACACTTCATCGATACCCAGAAGTCGAGCTGTATTTTCGGCGCTGATACGATGGTCTCCTGTGAGCATACATACAGGATACCCATTCTTTTTCAAATAGGATACGATATCTGCAGCATCGTGGCGTGGGACATCCCGGAAATAGAAAAGGGAAACACGTTTGCCTAAGCAAGCTATAGAACATGTGTCGCCGCGTTCTTGAGCTTGCTGAGCGCGTTCGCGAAGCTGTTCACGGTATTCTTCAGGAACGTAACGTAGCGCCGTCGAGACGCGCCCTACAAAGGCTTGTTCTCCGTTAAATTCTCCGCTTACGCCCTCTCCTGGTATCGTTGTGCATTGTGTCGCTGGTAGCGACCGAACTTGCTTCTCAGTGAGGTAGTTGACAATGGCTTGAGCAATAGGATGAGAGGACGACTGCTCCATAGCCAATACGCAAGAATAAAACAGAGGCGATTCTGGACCAAAATCTTCGCATCCTGAACAGGTTAAATCTCCTGTAGTAAGCGTTCCCGTCTTATCCATAACTACAGAATTGCAGGAGACTAGACGATCTAAGACTACGCCGCCCTTAAGCAAGACACCATGTTTAGCACAAGCATTAATAGCGCTAAGATAAGCAATTGGAATAGCTATGATAAGAGCACAGGGAGAAGCTGCAATTAAAAATGCTAGAGCGCGGTAAAAGGCACTGTCTGGTCCGAGGAAAGGCAGTGTTGTGAATAGAGAGCCTCCTATAGCTATACATGCTGAGATAGCGAAGATGGTTAGAGCATATGTTGATGAATAGCGGTCCAAACGTTGTTGTAATTTAGGTTTGGAGCTTTGCGCTTGAACAACCAGATTGATGATATGAGCAATCGTGGATTCTGCACCGATGCGGAGGACCTGGAGATCAAAGCTCCCTTCTAAGTTATGAGCCCCTGCAGGAATAGTATCCCCAATGCCACAAGATTTAGGGATCTTTTCTCCAGTTAGATGCATGAGATTAATAGAAGAGGCTCCTTGAATAATTTTCCCATCTAAAGGAACAACCTCTCCGCTTTTTACTCGGATAATTTCTCCAACTTTGACGTTTTGCACTAAAACTTTTTGCAGGGATCCGTCTTGCTGAACGACCCAAGCTACAGTGGGTGCTAAATGTTTTAAGGAAGCGAGAGTACTTTTAGCCTTTCCGGAGACCATCGCTCCTAAGGATTCTGAGATGGCAAAGAGGACCAAGAGCAAAGCTCCTTCCAAAGCCCCTCCAATGAAGATAGAACCAAAGGCTGCCGATGTCATGAGAATATCAATGTTTACGGTTCTATCCAGAATATCTTCAAAGGATTTAATGAGAGCGGGAGTTCCCGCTAAGAAAAAAGTAAGAATGAGAAGTAAAGAGGAGAGAGCCTGATATCCTATCCAATGAGAAAGAAGCGATCCTAAGTATAAAGCCAAGGAGATATAGGCAGATTTTAAGGTTAAATTTTGGCTTAAACGACGGTTTTTTTGAGAGAGCAGAGGGCTATTCTCTTCCGCCATCCCTGATTCAAAAAAATAGCTGAGTAATTCTCGAGAAAATGGAGAGGAAAAAAGTTGCGGAGACATAGGCCACCTACTAAGAGTATGAACTAAAATAATCGGATCAAAGAGCAGCAGAGGCTAATTGCAGTAATAAACATCCCTACTCCCCAGACAATGGCAGGGGCGATCGCGTTTTTTATCAGGCGCGTTTTCACAGCGAATAAAACGCCTATCATGAAGGAAGCTAAAATCGCTGCGATTGTATAGCTTACAGCAAGTGTAATTGGGGCAAATAGGAGTAATCCAAGAATCCCGCCAAGCGCTTTAACGTTTCCTTGCTTGAGGGGATGAGGATAATCTTCCAATTGAATATGCAACTCTTCTCGGAGCATCGTACTTAAGAGAAGAGAGGAGTCGGAACACACAAAATCGAGCATTTGTGAGATCAGCGGCTCCTGAAATCCTTGATTTGCATAAAGCACCGCTAATTCTATACGTTCTTGTTCTGGGTTTGTCTCGATCTCTTTCTTTTCCTGTAACATATTTCTATGCGTCAGTTCTATGTAGGCCCATGCTGCTTGAGCTCGCTTACAGCTGGTATAAAAAATCCAACTGATCCCAGTTGCGAATAGGATTTTTCCATAAGAGGTTACTGGGATTGCAGGGACTAGAAAGAAGATGGTGCGAATAAAAAATAGAAAAACACCACAATCAATAGCATCACAAGTCAGGTGATACCAATAACCTTTTTTTGTCTGATGAGGCTCTCCTTTGCAGACTTTATGCAAATCTTGAACTTCTTTGACATGATCCTCCGGAGATAAGTTACCGAAGTGCTCGTATTCTGATGCCATCGTGCCGCTCCTCTAGCTTTCTATCTCACTATAAGGTTATCTTACCGTTTTGGGTAGGAGAATCTCTTGGTTATTCATATAGGGGCGAAGAACAGAAGGAATGACGACAGAGCCATCCGCTTGCTGATAATTTTCTAAAATAGCGACCAACAATCTTGGCGTTGCCAATCCAGAGCCGTTTAGAGTGTTAACGAAGTGCAATTTACCTTGAGCATCTCGATAGCGTGTTTCGGATCGTCGAGCTTGAAAATCTCCGCATTTAGAAATAGAGGAGACTTCATAGAACGCTTTTTGTCCTGGGAGCCACACTTCTGCATCGATCGTTTTCTTAGCAGTGAATGACATGTCTCCTGTGGAAAGTAAGGAAAGCTGATAGGGGAGTTGCAGTTCAGACAGAATTTCTTCCACAACATGAAGCATTTTTTGATAGACAACTTCTTCTTGTTCCGGAGTAGTGAAAGCAAACATTTCTACTTTGTGGAACTGATGGACTCGCACAAGTCCTCGTTCGTGAGCTCCTCCAGCGCCAGCCTCTCTGCGGAAGCAGGGAGTAAATGCAGCATAACAGAGAGGGAGATCTTGCTCATTTAGAATTTCTTGAGAATGGAATCCATTGAGGACGACTTCTGCTGTCGGGATAAGGAAAAGAGACTGATCTCCATCCTCAACACGGTAATACTGTCCATCGAACTTAGGAATTTGTCCTGAACCGAAGAGAATATCTCGTTTAACAAGTAAGGGAGGGAGCCACAATTGAAAGCCATGTGCTTGCTGTTTATTCAGAAGATAAGTAAGCAGAGCCCATTCTAGAAGAACTCCTTCATTACAATAAGCCGGCCAGCCAGACCCTGTAGTTTTGGCAGGGAGTTTAAAGTCTAAAATTTGCAACGCTTCATTAAGTTGCATATGGTGTTTGGGAGGGAAAGGAAAAGTAGGTACCTCACCGTGGCCTTTAATCACTTGGTTTCCTGTTTTATCAGGAGAAACTGGAACATCTTCATCTGGATAATTAGGCAGTCTCGCCATGAGATCTTCTAGAAGTGCTTCCTGTTCTTGCAAAGTTGTTTCAAATGCAACGAGTTGATCTGCAATAGTATTCACTTCTTGAATCAAGGCGTCAGCATTTTCGTTAGCAACTTTAGCTTTATGAATCTGACCAGATAATACCTTACGCTTTGCAAGCAGAGCTTCTGAATCCGCCTTTAACTGACGCACAGTTTTATCCAAGTCTAGGAGGCGTTCTAAAGAAATAGCGGGATCTTTTTTTTGAAGACGGCTTTCGCACTCTTTTGGTTCCTTGCGTATTAATCGTATATCTAACATCCTTGCATCTCTCTCGCTATCTGATTTTTCAGGTTGAGTATATGGAAGTTTTGTCTGAGCAACAACTGTTTTTTATGCGCAAAGCCGTTGCCTTAGGAGAAAAGGGAAGGATTTTTGCTCCACCCAATCCTTGGGTGGGATGTGTGATTGTAAAGAATGGTGGTGTGATAGGTGAGGGTTGGCATCAAGGAATCGGTTCTCCTCATGCAGAGGTGTGCGCAGTTCAAGATCAAAAATGTTCTTTAGAAGGAGCTGAGGTGTTTGTCACCCTAGAACCATGTTGTCATTTCGGTAGGACGCCACCTTGCGTGGATCTTTTAATTAAAAGTAAGGTTGCTGCAGTTTATGTTGGCTTACTAGATCCGGATCCGCGTGTTTGTAAAAAAGGCGTAGCCCGTTTGCAAGCAGCAGGGATTCCTGTTTATGTTGGGGTAGGGAGTCAGGAGGCCAAAACTTCTTTGCAACCTTATCTGTATCAACGAGAGCGGGGATTGCCATGGGTAGTGATGAAAACAGCAGCTTCGCTAGATGGTCAGACCGCAGATCGAGGAGGATCATCGCAATGGATTTCAGGAGAATTAGCTCGGGCAGATGTAGGGAAACTTCGTGCAGAGTCTCAGGCTATAATTGTTGGGGCTCGTACCGTTTGTTTAGATAATCCGCGTTTGTCGGCACGGTTCCCTCATGGAGATTTATATGAAAGACAGCCATTAAGAGTAGTGGTAGATAGTCGCGGAACAGTCCCATTAGAATCTAGGGTATTCGATCTCAGCTCAGGGAGTACGCTATTTGCTACGACTCAACAGTGCCCTAAAGAATATATTCAAAAATTGAAAGATTTAGGAGTAGAAGTATGGGAATCTTCTTCTCATCAGGTCGATCTCAAAGGGCTTTTGCGCTATCTGGCAGAGAGAGGGTGTTTACAGGTGCTTGTTGAGGGTGGCGCGCAGCTACACTCCGCTTTCTGGCAACAGAAGCTCGTCAATGCAGGGGTCATTTATTGGGGGCCGAAGTTTTTGGGTGATCAAGGGCAACCTATGTTGCGAGATCTTCAGCTAAGTCTGGTTACAGCAGAACATGTAAGGATTACAGAAACTTCTTTAGTTAGGGATTCTGTAAAGACATGTTTTGAATGTTTGGAGCAAGAGAGTGTAGATAAGAAGGGTTAGGGTCGCAGAAAGTAGAGGTTTGTGTTATACTCTGCGCACAGCGAGGGGATTATAGACAAAGAACGTTTCCCACTGGCTAAGTTTTCCTCAAAAACGGGGTAGATTGAGAATGTTTACATGTGAAGCTGGGATAGCGTCGGTACAGCAAGCGATAAAAGATGTCGCTGAAGGGAAATTTGTCATAGTTATTGATGCAGCATCTCGAGAAAACGAAGGAGACTTAATCCTTGCCGGAGAAAAAGTCTCTACAGAGAAAATGAGTTTTCTTTTATCCCACACCACAGGTATTGTCTGTGCCTCGCTCTCTCGAGAGCAGGCAAAATCTTTGGACTTGCCAGCCATGGTTCAAGACAACCAATGTGCGTTTAAAACCGCTTTTACCGTTTCCGTAGATGCTTCTTCAGGAGTGACTACAGGTGTGTCTGCGAGTGATCGCACCAGAACTGTGCAATTGTTAGCTGATCCGGCAGCGACAGCCGAGTCCTTTGTTCGACCAGGGCATGTTTTCCCTTTGATCAGTCAACCTGGCGGTGCAGTTCAACGTCCTGGGCACACCGAAGCTGCTATGGATCTCATGCGGCTTGCAGGTATGCAGCCGTGTGGTATTTTTGCTGAGTTAGTCAATCCAGACCACTCTATGATGCGACAGCAGCAGGTACTCGCTTTTGCTGAGCAACATGATTTAACTGTTATTACTGTGGATGATTTGATTACTTATCGATATACCTATGATTCCCTCGTTACTAAAATCTCATCGGCGCGATTACCTACGAAATACGGAGATTTTTCAATCCATGTTTATGAGTCAATCATCGATGGGACCCAGCATTTTGCATTAGTTAAAGGAGATATCCATGAACAAGAAGCTGTTCCAGTGCGTGTGCATTCGGAATGTCTGACTGGGGATATTCTGGGGTCTTGTCGCTGTGATTGTGGAGCACAGCTAGATATGGCGATGCGGTACATAGCAGAAGAGGGGCTGGGAGTTATTGTGTATCTTCGAGGCCAAGAGGGGCGCGGTATCGGTTTTGGACATAAGATCCGCGCATATGCGCTTCAAGATTTAGGTTATGATACTGTTGATGCGAATCTTCAATTAGGGTTCCCTATAGATGCTCGTGAATATGGCATGGCTGCTCAGGTTCTTAAAGACCTTCAGTTGACAAGCGTGAGACTGATCACCCATAATCCAAGAAAATTTTTTGAGTTACAGCGGTTAGGAATACACGTTCTTGACCGAATTATTTTGCCCGTCAGTATTTCTACCGAAAATGAGGGGTATTTGCGAACAAAAAAGGAACGCATGGGGCATTGGTTAGATCTGCCCGTTCTGGATGATGTGGAGGAAGAGTATGAAACCGTTGAAAGGATGTCCTGTCGCTAAGGATGTGCGTGTAGCTATTGTTGGGTCATGTTTCAATTCTCCTATCGCTGATAGGCTTGTTGCTGGGGCGCAAGAAACCTTTTTCGATTTCGGAGGAGATCCTTCTTCTTTAACAATTGTCCGAGTCCCTGGGGCGTTTGAGATTCCTTGTGCGATTAAGAAATTACTTTCCACCTCAGGACAGTTTCATGCTGTGGTTGCTTGCGGAGTGTTGATTCAGGGCGAGACATCGCATTATGAACATATAGCAGATAGTGTGGCTGCAGGTGTTAGTCGCCTATCCTTAGACTTCTGTCTTCCTATTACATTTTCCGTGATTACTGCTCCTAATATGGAAGCGGCTTGGGAGCGTGCGGGTATCAAAGGGCCCAATTTAGGCGCTTCAGGCATGAAAACAGCTTTAGAAATGGCATCATTATTCTCTCTGATAGGGAAGGAATAAAACGGTGAGAAAAAGAAGAACGCCTGATCAAATCGGGCGTTTTTTTTTGATTATAAATGGATACTAACGGTTCCATTTAAGTGAATTTGAACAGCGACATTCTCGGAAAAGATATCCAATCCTTGGCAAGAAGCTGCAGTTTCTGAGAAATCTAAAACAATTTCCTTAGAAAGAATTTGCTTGTTTAGCATTTCTTTGTGCGCTTTCAGACTCTTTACTACTAGCGATAGGGTAGTTGCATAAATTTGCTGAGATCGAGCTTCTGCATTGGTATTGCCATGGGCAGTTCGCGTCAGTTCGGATACAAGTGTAGGCAACCCTCGCAGAGAAAGAGCCAACGAATCGCCCTTATTGGTATAGAAACTATTGACCAAAGTATCCGCTTCTTCTGTAGGAAGGGTTTTGAAGCTTGTGGTTAAAATCGCAGCTTCGGAAGGAGACAAGTTCATCAAGGTGGCCATTCTTACTAAAGCCATCTCGGATCGAGAAGAGCCATCAAATCCTAATCGATTAGCTCGGTAAGTAAAATAACGAGAAAAGGCCTCTTCTACAGTAGCGTATTGTTGCAACATGGACTGTAGAGGTGCGAAGTTTGTGTGGAATTGAGAGGACATCCCCTGTTCTCCACAGGAATCCAAAGCATAGAGGTACAAGTCCAGAGCTAAAAGAGCTCGTTGCGAGCGCCCAGCAGACAGAAGCTGAAAACTTGGGGTGTTCGTCAGCAAGAGTAACTCATCGTAATTCGCCAATTTTCTCAAGGAGAAGAAGAGAGTTTTCTGCTCCGGAGAGAGGCGAGCAAATGATGGGCTTAGCTCTGGGAAGGTGTGTAGTACATGCAGAGCCTTAGTGTAAAAAGCCTCTCTTTGCATTTCTGAGAAATAAGGTTTAAACGCAGCAACAGCCTTAGTTGAACAGCCTAAGTGACGTAAGACGATAGCTGTCTCTAACACTTTAACAGAGTCATAAAATTCCTTAGGGGAATTTAAAAATAGAGTTAATTGCTTATGCAATGCAAGGAATTGCTTAAATGTTAGAGGGGATTCGCTGGTCTGTAGTTGGATCAGTTGAGCATAGGCTTGGCGGGAACCCTGGATTAATAAATGTAAGTGAATCAAACTGCGCACTGCGATATCGAAAGCAGGGACCTTTTTTTGGAATAATGTTGGAGAAAAGATGGCTCCTGAAGGAGATTTTAAAGAGGCTCCCGTAGAGGACGGCTCTACTAACCATAAAAGCTCTGGATATTGGCGGACTTTTTGTTCAATCCAAACTTCTGATCCAATTTTTGTGGTCGAGCTAGGAAGCGTTCCGCGAGGTTGAGGTGCTGAGAAAACAGGGACACTAGACAGTGTGACAAGGAACAAAAGACAGTTGCGAAAGGTAAAGTTTATTAACATATGATCCTCTGCTACTCCCGGGCTTCATCCCCTTCTTAATACGGATTAGAGGGGTAACTTGTAAAGAGCTTAACGGGGAGTTGTGTGGTTGATATCAATAGCCGGTGGCAAGCCTATAAAAAGGGCGTTGCATAGAGTGTATTCAAGAAGCAAACACCCTGTAGTTCTCTGGATTCCCCGAGAGATTCTACCGGCTTCATGCTAACATGATTTTTTGTTAGGGGCAAGGTTCTTGCAAAGATCTTTTCATTCCTACCCAGAGAGGATAGAGAGGGATTGTTAAGATTTTAATTTGATTGGGATGTTGAAGCGCCTTTATAAACTATTTAGTTAATAAGATTTGTGCTATAATACTACAAATTTATTTTTAATTTTGGCAGGTTTATGAAAAAGTTTATCTATAAGTATAGCTTTGGAGCTCTCTTGTTGCTCTCCGGGCTCTCCGGATTGAGCAGCTGTTGCGCCAACTCTTATGGATCGACTCTTGCAAAAAATACAGCCGAGATAAAAGAAGAATCTGTTACACTTCGCGAGAAGCCGGATGCCGGCTGTAAAAAGAAATCTTCTTGTTACTTGAGAAAATTTTTCTCGCGCAAGAAACCTAAAGAGAAGACAGAGCCTGTGTTGCCGAACTTTAAGTCTTACGCAGATCCAATGACAGATTCCGAAAGAAAAGACCTTTCTTTCGTAGTATCTGCTGCTGCTGATAAGTCTTCTATTGCTTTGGCTATGGCTCAGGGGGAAATTAAAGGCGCATTATCGCGTATTAGAGAGATCCATCCTCTTGCATTGTTACAAGCTCTTGCAGAAGATCCTGCTTTAATTGCTGGAATGAAAAAGATGCAAGGACGGGATTGGGTCTGGAATATCTTTATCACAGAATTAAGCAAAGTTTTTTCTCAAGCAGCATCTTTAGGGGCTTTCAGCGTTGCAGACGTTGCCGCGTTCGCGTCGACCTTAGGATTAGACTCGGGGACCGTTACCTCAATTGTTGATGGGGAAAGGTGGGCTGAGCTGATCGATGTCGTGATTCAGAACCCTGCTATATAAAGGCCATTCTAAAGGCCCCCTTTCCCCGGATAGGAGAAAGGGGGCTTTTGTATTTTCCGCTTATTTGCCTCCGAAGCGGGTGAAAGCATAAGAGTAGTAGGACAATGTTACAGTTTTTAAAGCAAATCAATCACTTTTTAACTTCTTTTTGTGTATTCCCCTTGATTCTTTGTTTGGGAGGGATACTAACTTGGAAATTACGAGGGCTACAGTTTACTTCTTTAGGAATGAGCTTTCGCTTGATGCTGAATAATCAACAGGAACAAGCTGGTGCAGAAGGAGAGGGGGTCTCGCGCTATGAAGCTGTAGCGGGTATGTTAGCAGGGAACTTTGGTACAGGGAATATTGCAGGGGTGGCGATTGCTGTCGCTAGTGGAGGCCCTGGGGCATTACTTTGGATATGGATCGTCACTCTTTTTGCTGTAATAGTCCAGTATGCAGGCGCTTTCCTTGGATGTAAGTACCGCCAGTTCCAAAAGGAATCCCAGGAGTATATCGGAGGACCGATAGCTTGCCTAGGATATAAAATGGGCAGCCGATTCTTGGCTGTTGCCTTTTGTGTCGCTAGCTTGATCACAGCATTTTCTGCAGGGAATTTAGTTCAGGTTAACAGCATTATCTCTCTTTGTGCTGATGGGGTCTCAGCGAAGATCGCAGTAGGGATACTGCTCGCGCTCTCTGTTTACCCTGTTTTAGCTGGCGGAAATACTCGAGTTCTCCGCTTCTCTGCTAAAGCGATTCCTTTCGTAGCAGGATTCTATTTCCTTTTCTCCGTTATAGTTTTGGCTATGCATTGTGATAAAATTCTTCCTGCTTTGCAGCTCGTTTTCTCTTCTGCTTTAGGTGTCAAGGCTGGGATAGCCGGGGTTGGGGGCTATACATTAGGACAGGTAATCTCTACAGGATTAAATCGTGCTATTATGGCTACAGACGGTGGAAGCGGAATGGTTTCTATTCTGCAATCTAATTCTAAAAGTACGAATCCTGTGACAGACGGATTAGTCACTCTCTTACCTCCCGTTATCGTTGCGGTCGTATGCTCTATTACGATGATGGTGCTTCTTGTGACAGGAGCCTATGATTCTGGAGAGTTAGGGGTTTTGATGGTTATGAATGCTTTCAAATCTTCGTTAGGCATGTTGGGCGGAAGTGTTGTTCTTATATCCATGATCTTGTTTGGGTATACTACAGCTCTGTCATGGTTTGCTTGCGCAGAAAAAAGTTTAGAATATATGATCCCAGGGAAGCGCGCTAACCTATTGTTGAAGGCTATTTATATCGCGATAATCCCCATGGGTGGTGTCTTAGGAATGCAGTTTATCTGGGCGCTATCCGATCTAGGTTTTTGCGGGATGGTTATTTTTAATTCCATCAGTTTGATCGCCTTGTTTAGAGAAGTAATTGCCACTCGGTATGAGGTAGCCCTTCTCCGTAAAGAAGCGCAAGCCCAGTCTGATCCACTACGACAGTAGTACAAGAATAGGGCCACGCTTTACAGAGCATGGCCCTAAATACAGGAGACCTCAATTATGCAACTCACCTCACAAGCTTTTTCTTACGGCCGTCCGATTCCTAAAAAGTATTCGTGTCAGGGCGTTGGGATCTCCCCACCGCTGTCTTTTTCTGATGTCCCTAGAGAGGCTAAAAGTCTTGTTCTTATTGTTGAAGATCCAGATGTCCCTCCTAGTGTTCGAGAGGATGGGTTGTGGATACACTGGATAGTGTATAACCTTTCGCCTGTAGTCTCTAATCTTGCAGAAGGAGCACAAATTTTTGCTGTCCAAGGGTTAAATACTGCTGGAGAAATAGGATACTGCCCTCCTTGCCCTCCAGATGCGAAGCATCGCTATTACTTTTATGCTTATGCGCTCGATGTTGTGCTTTCCGATGAAGAAGGAGTGACCAAAGAACAGCTGTTAGAAGCTATGGACGGACATATCATAGCTACGGCAGAGCTGATGGGCACATATGAAAAAGACTAAATCAGAGATTATTCTTCTTGGGGAACGAATTCCTCTCGCTTTTTACGGTGCTTCCAATACAACGGACCATAGTGATAGCAGAGCTCTTCCCCAGGAAGAATGTCTTTGATTGCCCGAATGATAATATGGAATATCCCGTTTTCAAAGGCCCCGATCGCTTCTAGATTAGGGTTGTCACTGTGATTAATAAACCGAGTCACATTTCCTTGCATCCCGCTATCAATAGTGAAATAGCGGAACGAATAGCGGGGGACCGGATAGCGGAAACAGTAATCGTTTTCATCTAGCCAAAGAGCCTGTCTTCGACGCAAAATCCCTGTATATTCTCCGATGTAGCTCCATGCCGGGATGGATTCACGAGCAAAGACTCCATATCCTACATAGGAATTAATCCAACAGATGGCCACTGGAGGATTTTTTGGAGCGCGGAGATGTTGCTTATGGAGCTGCCCTAGCCATTTGGCTAGAGAGGAAACGGCTAAACGTTTTTCTTCTCGATAACATAATCGTTGAATGCGTTGTTTGACCGCAGCATTTTGGAATTGTAATTCAGGAAGAAATGAGAACTGCAAAAGTTGTTCAACCCTTCGTACGGGATAGGGAATGGCTGAGTCAATCCCTCCGTGTAACGAGAGATACAAAGTGTCTTGAGTAGAGTTAGTGGTCATACAAGGCTCGGAGCAGAAAAGAAAATAGGATCTGTAATGCCAGAACTTTGAGCAATTACGGGATGAACATCTGTGATCTCTTGAATGGCAGACGTCACCGTATTCAAAGCTTGCTCTGCCGTATTACATTCGAGAGAAAGATGTGCAAGATAAATCTTTTTGATTCGAGGAGTGAGAACGTGTTGAAGTAGAGCGCCGCACTCCGCATTCGAGATATGGCCTTGCTTGCTGAGAATGCGTTGTTTGCAGCTCTCTGGTCGTGAGGATCGGAGAACCATTTCCGGATCATGGTTGGATTCTATGAGTAGGTAGTCGCAATCACAGAGAAGGTGTGTAATCCAAGAGGTGACCCATCCTAAATCCGTGCAAAAACCGAGTTTCATACCAGAATATTGAAAGATAAACCCTACGGGATCCACTGCATCATGCGGAACATTAAACGTTTGCACGCGGAGATCTTCTAAAGAAAAACGATGCCCAGTTGTAAAGATTTTAAATGTCGGACATAGATCTAAAAGTTGCCGTAAGCTGCGCGCTGTTTCTATGTTACATATAATGGGGGTTCTATAGGTTTTAATAAAACTACGAAGCCCTGCAATGTGATCCGAGTGTTCATGGGTAACAAAAATCCCTTGAATATCTTCAGGGTGAATGCCCATAGAATGTAAGGCCTCGGTAACGGCTTGTTTACTAATCCCAAGATCTATTAGTAATTTACATGACCTTGTTCCTAAATAAGCACAGTTCCCTTTGGAACCAGAGGCTATAGGGAAAAAACCTTCCATGGATTAATCGTCCTGATTTGATAATTGGACTAGTATTTGACGCGGTTTAGCTCCCTCTGAGGGCCCCACGATTCTAGCTTCCTCTAACTGGTCAATGATGCTAGCCGCTCTAGCGTAACCAATTTTGAGTTTTCTTTGGAGGAAAGTTGTCGAGGCATTTCCTGTCTGTAAAACAAGAGTTTTAGCTTGGTTAAATAATGGATCTAAATCTTCAGGATCCATAGAACCTGGATCGTCATAGGTATTAAAAGAAGGGATCACATATTTGCATGGGAATCTTGAACATAAATCTTTAATGACTTTGTTGATGTCGTCATCGCAAATATAGGCGCCTTGAACACGAACAGGCGCAAAAGATCCTGGAGAAACTACTAGCATATCCCCATTCCCCATCAAGTTTTCGGCTCCGGGCTCATCAATGATAATTTGGCTATTCACTTTGTTGGCAACTTTAAAGGCGATTCGAGAAGGGAAGTTTGCTTTGATTAATCCTGTGATCACATCTCGAGAAGGGCGTTGTGTTGCTAAGATTAGGTGGATTCCTACAGCTCTAGCCATCTGAGCTAAGCGTACAATAGGCGTTTCGATATCATGAGAGGAAGAAAGAAGTAAATCAGAAAGCTCGTCAATGATGCCAACAATAAACGGCATTTTTTCTGAGATCTCTTTATCGTACGAAGCTTCGATATCCACATTGCGAGTTCGAGAATTAAAGGATTGGATGTTTCGTAGCCCTAAAAATCGAAGAATTTCATAACGTAGTTCCATTTCTCGAACAAGCCAAATTAAAGCGCTATGGGCTTCTTTAGATTCTGTGATAACAGGAGTTAGCATATGAGGGAGTTGCGAGTATCCTGTTAACTCTACTTTCTTAGGATCCACGATTACGAGTTTTATGTCTGTAGGGGGAGAAGTCATAATAAGAGACATAACAATCGTGTTAATGCAGACAGATTTCCCAGATCCAGTGGTTCCTGCAATAATTAAATGGGGCATGGTTGCCAAATCTGTCCAAAAGTTATCGCCATTAGCTTTTTTCCCGAGAAGAAGAGGAACTTGGAGTCGTTGTGTTCCTTTTTGGTAATCTTCTAATAAATCTCGGAAGTTAACGGGCTGAGGATCTGGATTGGGGATTTCAATTCCTACCGCAGCTTTCCCAGGGATAGGGGCGATGATGCGGATGCTAGAAGCTTGCAAGTTCAATGCAATATCATTTTCTAAAGCTTTGATTTTTTGTACTTTGACTCCAGTGTTGGGGAGGACTTCAAAGGCGGCAAGGGTGGGGCCTGAACAAATGTTCCCAATAGCAGCTTCTATTCCAAAGCTAGCCAATGTTTGCTGTAAAATAGCAGCTTTCTTTTTTAATTCTTCCAAGAGAGATTCTGGGCGGTGCACATTCCGCTTACTCAAGAGATGGTATTGTGGTAAGTCCGGGGCGTCTCCTGCTAGTACAAATGGGGATGGGGTAGGTAAAGGCTTGTAAGATGTTTGTGCAGGAGCTGAAGCCGAGTCTTTCGGCAAAAGATTAGGAAGATCAGTTCTTTTTTGAGGCGATAATGTTCTTTTTGTCGGATGCGGTGGGGTGAGAAAAATGGTGCGGTTCACAGAGGAGTCATCGTGTAAATCTTTATTTTCCAGAGGAAGTGAAATCACTGGGGTTGGAAGTTTGAGCATTTCCTTTTTAGCAACAGAAGGCGAAGATGGAACGCGAAGAGAGGGTTTGGGGACATAAGACTTATTGTTAACAAGATTTTTTAAAAGCTTTTTGCAGGCGTTCCAACATGCGTAAAATTTGTTTTTGAGAAATTTTAGGAGATCGTCTAGGAGAGCTTTTTTTTTTAACACAAAAGATTTAGGGATAAGATAAAAGATCGCGCATAGCAATATGGCCAGAAAGATTAATCCTGTTCCCACTGCACCAATTAATAGTTTTAAAGAAAAAGAATTTCCATCGTACAGCAAGTAAAACGGAATGCCCCCTAGGTACGCTTTAGGAGGTTGAAGATCCATGACAACCATGGGCACTCTTGTAGCTAAAAACTGTGGAAGGTTTTGAGCTGGAGAAATCATAGACAATAATACTGCGCAACAAACCGGAATTGCGCCAAAAGCTGCTGCTTTTCTAAAAGCTAAAGGAGCTGGGGTTCTCTTCATATTTAGAAAAGAAAGCCATCCAAAATTTAGGGGGATTAAAAAGGCAGCGACACCAAAGTTATATAGCAAGAAGGAGCTGAGAGACCAGCCGAGTAAACCTATCCAGTTTTGTGTGTAAGGTTGATTATGTTGGAAACTCCATAGACTTAATCCAGAGAAACAGGCTAGGGCTAGATACACGCATGTTTTAACAGCAAAGACTGTTTGTGGAGAAAGAGAAACGCTTGCTTTCTTCCGTTCTTTTCCCATAGTTCCTCTCTCTTATCTAACTGATAGGGACTCTTAACAGAAATAGCGCTTATATGGAGGTGTTAGCCTATCATTGCGGAAGCTCTCAATGATCCTAGCACTCCAACGCACATGTGTAGCTTGTTATAACAGGAAAAATAAAAGAATCGAAGTAGTCTTTTTAGGAAACTATAAAGAAGGGCGAACGACGGGGTTCGAACCCGCGACCTTCGGAACCACAATCCGACGCTCTAACCAACTGAGCTACGTTCGCCATGGTGAAACTCCC
Organism: Chlamydia trachomatis A/HAR-13; assembly: GCF_000012125.1. Classification (NCBI taxonomy): domain Bacteria; kingdom Pseudomonadati; phylum Chlamydiota; class Chlamydiia; order Chlamydiales; family Chlamydiaceae; genus Chlamydia; species Chlamydia trachomatis. The sequence goes on from NC_007429.1 coordinate 856,390, forward strand.
CAACTAGCAAAGCGTGCAGGCGCTCTACGTTGGGGAAAGAGAAGTATAATGAAGAGATTGTTTTTATGGAAGATCAAGGTGAATAAAATCTAAAGCGGTGTTTTTGAAAAAGGAAGCGAAGATGCAAAAAGATTTTTTTGAGCAAAAAAAAGAAAAAAAGAGAGGAAAATTTTGTTTTATAAAAAGTGTTAAGGATAGTGTGTGAGGGGATAAATTGAGAGGTTAAGAAAAAGGGTTTTTTGGGGAGTTGATAAAAAATAGGTGCATAAAAAATAGGGGATAGCATAGGATGTAGCTTTCTTTCGAACGAGGGTTGAAGGAAGGCCTCTTACGTGGATGAGAGGGCGCGATAGAGTGGAAGGCTGAGAGGCTGGAAGCTTTTCTTAACAATGCAAATGAGATAGAATGCAGGCCAGTATAGATGCTTGTGAGGATTTCTTAAGAGATTAAGGAACCCGTTAATAAATCAAAGTATATATTTTTTCTGAGAATTTGATCTTGGTTCAGATTGAACGCTGGCGGCGTGGATGAGGCATGCAAGTCGAACGGAGCAATTGTTTCGACGATTGTTTAGTGGCGGAAGGGTTAGTAATGCATAGATAATTTGTCCTTAACTTGGGAATAACGGTTGGAAACGGCCGCTAATACCGAATGTGGCGATATTTGGGCATCCGAGTAACGTTAAAGAAGGGGATCTTAGGACCTTTCGGTTAAGGGAGAGTCTATGTGATATCAGCTAGTTGGTGGGGTAAAGGCCTACCAAGGCTATGACGTCTAGGCGGATTGAGAGATTGGCCGCCAACACTGGGACTGAGACACTGCCCAGACTCCTACGGGAGGCTGCAGTCGAGAATCTTTCGCAATGGACGGAAGTCTGACGAAGCGACGCCGCGTGTGTGATGAAGGCTCTAGGGTTGTAAAGCACTTTCGCTTGGGAATAAGAGAAGACGGTTAATACCCGCTGGATTTGAGCGTACCAGGTAAAGAAGCACCGGCTAACTCCGTGCCAGCAGCTGCGGTAATACGGAGGGTGCTAGCGTTAATCGGATTTATTGGGCGTAAAGGGCGTGTAGGCGGAAAGGTAAGTTAGTTGTCAAAGATCGGGGCTCAACCCCGAGTCGGCATCTAATACTATTTTTCTAGAGGATAGATGGAGAAAAGGGAATTTCACGTGTAGCGGTGAAATGCGTAGATATGTGGAAGAACACCAGTGGCGAAGGCGCTTTTCTAATTTATACCTGACGCTAAGGCGCGAAAGCAAGGGGAGCAAACAGGATTAGATACCCTGGTAGTCCTTGCCGTAAACGATGCATACTTGGATGTGGATGGTCTCAACCCCATCCGTGTCGGAGCTAACGCGTTAAGTATGCCGCCTGAGGAGTACACTCGCAAGGGTGAAACTCAAAAGAATTGACGGGGGCCCGCACAAGCAGTGGAGCATGTGGTTTAATTCGATGCAACGCGAAGGACCTTACCTGGGTTTGACATGTATATGACCGCGGCAGAATGTCGTTTTCCGCAAGGACATATACACAGGTGCTGCATGGCTGTCGTCAGCTCGTGCCGTGAGGTGTTGGGTTAAGTCCCGCAACGAGCGCAACCCTTATCGTTAGTTGCCAGCACTTAGGGTGGGAACTCTAACGAGACTGCCTGGGTTAACCAGGAGGAAGGCGAGGATGACGTCAAGTCAGCATGGCCCTTATGCCCAGGGCGACACACGTGCTACAATGGCCAGTACAGAAGGTGGCAAGATCGCGAGATGGAGCAAATCCTCAAAGCTGGCCCCAGTTCGGATTGTAGTCTGCAACTCGACTACATGAAGTCGGAATTGCTAGTAATGGCGTGTCAGCCATAACGCCGTGAATACGTTCCCGGGCCTTGTACACACCGCCCGTCACATCATGGGAGTTGGTTTTACCTTAAGTCGTTGACTCAACCCGCAAGGGAGAGAGGCGCCCAAGGTGAGGCTGATGACTAGGATGAAGTCGTAACAAGGTAGCCCTACCGGAAGGTGGGGCTGGATCACCTCCTTTTAAGGATAAGGAAGAAGCCTGAGAGGGTTTCTGACTAGGTTGGGCAAGCGTTTATATGTAAGAGCAAGCATTCTATTTCATTTGTGTTGTTAAGAGTAGCGCGGTGAGGACGAGACATATAGTTTGTGATCAAGTATGTTATTGTAAAGAAATAATCATGGTAACAAGTATATTTCACGCATAATAATAGACGTTTAAGAGTATTTGTCTTTTAGGTGAAGTGCTTGCATGGATCTATAGAAATTACAGACCAAGTTAATAAGAGCTATTGGTGGATGCCTTGGCATTGACAGGCGAAGAAGGACGCAAATACCTGCGAAAAGCTCCGGCGAGCTGGTGATAAGCAAAGACCCGGAGGTATCCGAATGGGGAAACCCGGTAGAGTAATAGACTACCATTGCATGCTGAATACATAGGTATGCAAAGCGACACCTGCCGAACTGAAACATCTTAGTAAGCAGAGGAAAAGAAATCGAAGAGATTCCCTGTGTAGCGGCGAGCGAAAGGGGAATAGCCTAAACCGAGCTGATAAGGCTCGGGGTTGTAGGATTGAGGATAAAGGATCAGGACTCCTAGTTGAACACATCTGGAAAGATGGATGATACAGGGTGATAGTCCCGTAGACGAAAGGAGAGAAAGACCGACCTCAACACCTGAGTAGGACTAGACACGTGAAACCTAGTCTGAATCTGGGGAGACCACTCTCCAAGGCTAAATACTAGTCAATGACCGATAGTGAACCAGTACTGTGAAGGAAAGGCGAAAAGAACCCTTGTTAAGGGAGTGAAATAGAACCTGAAACCAGTAGCTTACAAGCGGTCGGAGACCAATGGCCCGTAAGGGTCAAGGTTGACGGCGTGCCTTTTGCATGATGAGCCAGGGAGTTAAGCTAAACGGCGAGGTTAAGGGATATACATTCCGGAGCCGGAGCGAAAGCGAGTTTTAAAAGAGCGAAGAGTCGTTTGGTTTAGACACGAAACCAAGTGAGCTATTTATGACCAGGTTGAAGCATGGGTAAAACTATGTGGAGGACCGAACTAGTACCTGTTGAAAAAGGTTTGGATGAGTTGTGAATAGGGGTGAAAGGCCAATCAAACTTGGAGATATCTTGTTCTCTCCGAAATAACTTTAGGGTTAGCCTCGGATAATAAGCTTTTGGGGGTAGAGCACTGAATTCTAGCGGGGGCCTACCGGCTTACCAACGGAAATCAAACTCCGAATACCAGAAGCGAGTCCGGGAGATAGACAGCGGGGGCTAAGCTTCGTTGTCGAGAGGGGAACAGCCCAGACCGCCGATTAAGGTCCCTAATTTTATGCTGAGTGGGTAAGGAAGTGATGATTCGAAGACAGTTGGAATGTTGGCTTAGAGGCAGCAATCATTTAAAGAGTGCGTAACAGCTCACCAATCGAGAATCATTGCGCCGATAATAAACGGGACTAAGCATAAAACCGACATCGCGGGTGTGTCGATAAGACACGCGGTAGGAGAGCGTAGTATTCAGCAGAGAAGGTGTACCGGAAGGAGCGCTGGAGCGGATACTAGTGAAGATCCATGGCATAAGTAACGATAAAGGGAGTGAAAATCTCCCTCGCCGTAAGCCCAAAGTTTCCAGGGTCAAGCTCGTCTTCCCTGGGTTAGTCGGCCCCTAAGTTGAGGCGTAACTGCGTAGACGATGGAGCAGCAGGTTAAATATTCCTGCACCACCTAAAACTATAGCGAAGGAATGACGGAGTAAGTTAAGCACGCGGACGATTGGAAGAGTCCGTAGAGCGATGAGAACGGTTAGTAGGCAAATCCGCTAACATAAGATCGGGTCGCGATCAAGGGGAATCTTCGGGGGAACCGATGGTGTGGAGCGAGGCTTTCAAGAAATAATTTCTAGCTGTTGATGGTGACCGTACCAAAACCGACACAGGTGGGCGAGATGAATATTCTAAGGCGCGCGAGATAACTTTCGTTAAGGAACTCGGCAAATTATCCCCGTAACTTCGGAATAAGGGGAGCCTTTTAGGGTGACTATGGAACGATAGGAGCCCCGGGGGGCCGCAGAGAAATGGCCCAGGCGACTGTTTAGCAAAAACACAGCACTATGCAAACCTCTAAGGGGAAGTATATGGTGTGACGCCTGCCCAATGCCAAAAGGTTAAAGGGATATGTCAGCTGCAAAGTGAAGCATTGAACCTAAGCCCTGGTGAATGGCCGCCGTAACTATAACGGTGCTAAGGTAGCGAAATTCCTTGTCGGGTAAGTTCCGACCTGCACGAATGGTGTAACGATCTGGGCACTGTCTCAACGAAAGACTCGGTGAAATTGTAGTAGCAGTGAAGATGCTGTTTACCCGCGAAAGGACGAAAAGACCCCGTGAACCTTTACTGTACTTTGGTATTGATTTTTGGTTTGTTATGTGTAGGATAGCCAGGAGACTAAGAACACTCTTCTTCAGGAGAGTGGGAGTCAACGTTGAAATACTGGTCTTAACAAGCTGGGAATCTAACATTATTCCATGAATCTGGAAGATGGACATTGCCAGACGGGCAGTTTTACTGGGGCGGTATCCTCCTAAAAAGTAACGGAGGAGCCCAAAGCTTATTTCATCGTGGTTGGCAATCACGAGTAGAGCGTAAAGGTATAAGATAGGTTGACTGCAAGACCAACAAGTCGAGCAGAGACGAAAGTCGGGCTTAGTGATCCGGCGGTGGAAAGTGGAATCGCCGTCGCTTAACGGATAAAAGGTACTCCGGGGATAACAGGCTGATCGCCACCAAGAGTTCATATCGACGTGGCGGTTTGGCACCTCGATGTCGGCTCATCGCATCCTGGGGCTGGAGAAGGTCCCAAGGGTTTGGCTGTTCGCCAATTAAAGCGGTACGCGAGCTGGGTTCAAAACGTCGTGAGACAGTTTGGTCTCTATCCTTCGTGGGCGCAGGATACTTGAGAGGAGCTGTTCCTAGTACGAGAGGACCGGAATGGACGAACCAATGGTGTGTCGGTTGTTTTGCCAAGGGCATAGCCGAGTAGCTACGTTCGGAAAGGATAAGCATTGAAAGCATCTAAATGCCAAGCCTCCCTCAAGATAAGGTATCCCAATGAGACTCCATGTAGACTACGTGGTTGATAGGTTGGAGGTGTAAGCACAGTAATGTGTTCAGCTAACCAATACTAATAAGTCCAAAGACTTGGTCTTTTTATGATTGGAAGAGCCGAAAGGCAAAGACAATAAGAAAAAGAGTAGAGAGTGCAAGTACGTAGAAGACAAGCTTTTAAGCGTCTATTAGTATACGTGAGAAACGATACCAGGATTAGCTTGGTGATAATAGAGAGAGGGAAACACCTGACACCATTCCGAACTCAGAAGTTAAGCCTCTGATCGCTGATGGTACTATACACAAGAGTATGGGAGAGTAGGTCGTCGCCAAGCATTTTATTATATAAGATCTTAGTCACAGACTAAAAAGGAGAAGGGGGTAGCCGCTAACGCAGTTACCCCCTTTTCTTTTCTCTAAAATACCTTCTCTCTTCTTCTTGCTGTAATCCTAGTCAAATTATCTCTAATTCTCTACTATCTTCTTCCTTATCCTTTAGAGCATTTTCAGCTTATCAAATATTTCTCTTTTTCTACCCTTTTAAGACTTTAGAATACCATGCTCCTTAGAATGGACAGAGGGATCCTGGGGATCATAACGGAATTTCAAAACAGAGGCCTGCTGGAAAGATCAAAAGCATGTATGTAGGCCGCAGATGACTATACATGCAAGAGAATCGAGAAAGTTTGTCATTAACAAGAAGTTTAGCTCTTTTTGAAAGCCTTGCCACAGTCTGTATGCTGATAGCAAGGGCTTATTAATTAACGCATGAGAAAGAAATTAGAAGCTATGAAGAACTGTTGTTAGAGACTCTTCTTGGAGTGATGGAAGAAAGTTAGCACCCTTGTAGCAGGTTAACTTCCGAAATCATCTAAAACAATAGAAGAGCGCTCAATACCATAATTATCTAACAAGGTTAAGATGCTACTATTATGCAGAGCAGGACCGCAAACGTAATATAGATAATCTTCTGGATTGGGGAGATGACTCAGTTGTCTAAGTTCGAAAGCTTTAAACAAGAAATTGGTTTTTATAGGATCATTCTTATCCCATCCTTGGTCTAAATCTTCCTGTAAAGGCTGAGAGAGAACCAAGTGATAGTGGAAGTTGGGGAATTCTTTCTCTAACTTCTCATACTCTTCTTGGTAGATATTTTCTTTAAGAGAACGTGCTCCATACCACAAAGTCAGTTCTCTGTCAGAATGTTTATTCAACAGTAAATCAAGAATATGGCTTCTTCCAAAAGAAGATCCAGCACCTCCTATTAGGAAGATAACAGGACGGTTGTCCTCTTTCATGAAAGACTCCCCATAAGGCCCGGATATCATTACCTTATCACCGGGTTTCAGAGAGAATATATACGAAGAGCAGACTCCCCAAGGGATGGTCGGGTCGGGAGCTTGATCCACAAAAGGAGGGGTCGCGATCCGGACATTGAATTTGATCAAAGGAAGTTCTGCTGGATAAGAAGCTAGGGAATACGCTTTATTCGCAGAGTCGGTATCTAAAGATAGATTATCAATAACTTGGTCGAATAGATGGAAAGTCTCCCAATCACTATAGTATTGGGGATCCATAGTCTGCTTCCAGTCCGAAGTATTGGTTTTATAAGGAGGAACGGTAATTTGTAGATAGCCTCCAGGTTTAAAAGGAATAGGGCGCGAAGGATCTACAGAAAGAACAAGTTCTTTGATAAAGGTAGCAACATTCTCGTTTGATACAACAGTACCCTCCCAAGAAGAAGCATTGAAATAACGCTCTTCTACTTCTAAGCAGAGATCGTGTTGTACTTTCGTTTGGCAGGAAAGTCTCCATCCTTGTTCTAACTGCTGCTTAGAAAAGGTAGAACGATCTGTTTCTAATGGTTCATCAGCATTCTTTGTAATGCGGACTTTGCATTGCTTACAAGCAGCTTTCCCTCCACAAGGAGAAGGGATAGCGATTCCTGAATCTAATAAGGAAGATAGCAATGTTTTCCCGCTGTCTACAGTCTTAGTGAGGGAATCATCATTATTGATTTTTAGCTTACAAGGATGCACTTTAATAAGGAATTTCCTGGAAAGCAGGATAACGGCGACAAGAATAAGACCTAAAGAACAAAATGCTGCAGAAGCGACAAAGATAGAGTACAGGCCTGAAAGCCAAGTCATAATTATAAAAATCCCTGGAATTTCAACGAGACTGTAGCGTCAAGTTATAGGTTACTCTATAAAAAATCAACGGAGTTTTTTAAAGTTTTATTACAAGGAAGCAAAGCCCAAGGACCTGGGCTTTGCTGAAAGGAGCTCGTTTTTATTTCTCAGCTTTAAGAATTTCTGAAATAGCAGCTTTAAGAATTTCAATTTTCCCTGAGGCAATGTTGAGAATGACTGTGTGTTCTCGGATTTCCGCAATGGTGCCAACGATTCCCATAGCAGTTACTTTATCTCCAACAGCTAACTCGCTTTTTCTTTTTTCCATAGCTTGACGACGTTTTTGTTCTGGACGCCACAAGATAAAATAGAAAAAGACGATAGCAATTCCTAACATGACTGCAGGTTGTCCAAACGTTGCGCGTTGAGGAGAATCCGTATCAGCAAATAGAGCTGGGCAACATCCTAAAAAGAACAGGATACTAAAAAACAGACGCGAGTACATCGAGGTGCCTTTTATTAGGGTTAAAAAGGATAGGTTAACACAGGAAGATAGGGGGATCAATCCTTTTCCAGAAGGAACAGCATTAGGAATAAGGCTTTCTTGTTTTAAGAAAGCCTTTCTAAGAGAACAATATTTTCCAAATGATTAGTATGCGGAAACTGATCAATAGGCTGCATGCGCCGTAGCTGATATCCTTGCTCTACAAGAACAGAGCATTCTTGGATTTGTGTAAGAGGATTGCAGGAGACATACACAATTTTTTTAGGAGCCATGCGTAAAAGGTATTTTAAGGCTCTATTTTGCATGCCGCAACGAGGAGGATCGATGACTACAATATCTGGGGAAGGAAGGTTTTCATTCCGTTTGCAAAATTGTTTTGCATCTTCCAAAAACACTTCCATATCCACGGAATTAAGCTGAATATTTTCTTGTGCTGAAGCAACAGCATCCGGGACTAGTTCGACTCCAATAATTTTTTTTACGTAAGGAGCCAGTAAAATGCCGATAATCCCAGCTCCGCAATATAGATCCAAGAGAGTCTCTTCTCCGCAAGGATCAATGAATTCTTTGATAGTTTGAATGATTTTTTCTGCTTGGAGGCTTTGTGGCTGGAAAAAGCTTCTTGGACGGATATGGAAGAGACTAGAACGGCCATCTATCGATAATTGTTGTTTGAGGAAAGGAGCTCCGTATAGATGAGTTGTCCGGAAGGTTGTGGGAGAGTTCCGTGCGGAGAGTTTTTCTTCCCAGAAAATCGAAGTAATCGGTAGTCCAGAATCTAATAAAGATTGTTGCCATTCTTGGATTATATTCAGAGGTACAGCGAATTCTTCTCTTCCTGATGTAGTCAGAATAATCATAAAATCATTAGAGATATTGCCTACCCGGACTGTAATAGTGCACAAGGAGCCTTTATTTAATGGTGGATAGTACGCAGACAGGTCAGGATGGGCAGTCCACCATGAGCGAGTGATATTAAGGATATCCATGGCACGCTCATCAATCATTAAACATTCGGTAATTGGGATTCCTTTTTTAGGTTTTGATGGAGAAATAAAACCTAAAGTTTTTTCTCCATCAACCGTTTGGTAAAAAGAAAATTCCATTTTATTTCTTCCACGAAGAAGAGGAGAACAAGGAATTACAGGGAGAATATTTTGGGATGGGATAAGAGGTGCAAATAAATTATGGAGCGCAAGCTCTTTTGTTTTTAAAGAGGATGCATATTCCATTTGAGGAGATGAACAGCCTCCACAGACGCCAAAATGTTTACAGTTACGATAGCAGGAGAGCAACTTGAATCCTAAAGAAAGTGAAAGGTTTTTCCTCCAAAGGAGGTGTGAGGTTGTACTTTTATTTGCAAGGACTTGCCTTTGCGAGAACGGAAAGGATAACAAAAAAAAGAGAAGGGATCAATGAGAAGAGGAAAGAGGGCCCTGTTGATAAAAGTGCCCTCTATAAAAAAGAGAAAGCGCTAAAATATTATTTTTTTGTTGAGCGAGTTTTTTTCGCTGTTTTAACTTTTGTTTTAGGAGCGGCTTTTTTTGTTGGTTTGACCTTTGCTTTAGTAGCACAAGTTCTTTTTGTACAAGCTTTTTTAGCCACTGTTTTTGCAGCGCGAACAGGCTTCTTAGCAGCAGCTTTAGCTTTTTTAGCAGCGGCTTTGCTTTTTTTCATTAAGCCCATTTTTTCTGCTTTAATGGACTCTTTACGATATACCTTCGCGATCTTTTCTAATTTGATAGATTCTGTACGAACTCTTTGTGCTGCGGCTTTATTTCCTTTTTCTGCTTTAAGCAAATTTTGTTGGATACTTTCCAACAAGTCAGTCATTTTTTTTGCCGTATCTTTTAGCGCCATGAAAAAATATCCTCTAGTTGTTGTTTTAAACTATTTTTTTCAGTTTTAATTTTTAATTAGTTTGTTTGTTCAAATTCATGCAACCATTTTCTAGAATCTAGGTAAGGATCCTAAAGCAGCTTTATTTGACATCTCCTTGTACCGCTCTGTTTATCAATAGGTTATTTTTCCTCTGTTAATAGAAAAATTTTTTATAAAACTATGTGCTGCATAGGGTCTGAATAGGGTTTCTTTTAATAGAAAGCGCTGAACCTTGTTTAGAAAAGAAAGAAAGGAGCTTGTTCTCTTGTTAGAAGATTCTTCATAGATCTTTTCAGAATGGATTATTAAGATGCCCTCATGATGAGAAGTCTTTGCAGTCTTCTTTGAAGAGGAATAAACAAGTGTTTTTTCATATGAATATTTATAGATTCATCTCTGGAAGCTGTTCATGGTTTCTGATAGGTTGGGGGATATGCTTCGGAGCTGACGTGCCACTTTCTTTTGGGCACCAATGCGCAGACGTTCGCAAGGCGATGCAAGAGGGCAAGCCGCTTTTGCCTATTTTTGATGCGTTTATTCGTCGTATCGTGAATGACAGCTCATCTTTATCTGAGAAAGATTGGGAAACAGCAACATGGTTAATTTGTGAATATATACGAGGGAGTTTAAAGCGGGGAGAACAAGAGTTATGCTCGGAGCTTGTAAAACCTCTGTTTTCTTTAGCTGTAATGCCTCCGCAGTCAAAAGCTCGTATTAAGCAAGTGTGGCAGGTACTCAATCCTCAAGGAGCTTCTTTAAAGGACTTAGTCCGTTTACTGGAAAGTAGCGGATGCTCCTCTTCACCGCAAGATCATCTCCTACTTTCTTTATATAATATGACACTGCATAGCAGTTATGAGAACAAGAAAGCAGAGATCCTTTTTGCAAGAGAACAAAAAAATTATCAGGACGCTTTACGTTTATGCGAGGAGTTGCAAGAAAATCTGACTTCAGGGCTTTGTTCACCTCTTTCAACGGTATATGAGGTGGAGCAAGCCTTCTTAAAGCGAATCTCCTTAGCCATACGGTGGGAACAAGAGAAGGAGCTGCAAGGGAGCCCCTCTATAGAGTTGCTATTGGCCTATTGTAGTGCGGAAGAGAGTTACGCAGAGGCTGTGGAGCAGTTAATCAAAAAAATAGAATTAGGAAGCTTAGACCGATCACAAGAAGTCGACGCAATTTTATTTGCACATGCGTTAAGTAAACTTCCATGGGAAGAGACTCTTGGAGAACACGAACTGGAGGTTCTCATATCAGGAGGACACTATCTCACATCGATTTATTCTCAACATGCTTACTTTTCGCTTCTCGAACAATATTTTAAAAAATCTCAAATACAAGAAATATCTCGCTTATTAGATTTTGGGAAAACCGTCTTTGTTGAGACCCATAAGAAATATCCGGAATACCTCTTCTTTCTAGGCAAGTACTGGTTTTACTTGCGGGATTTCTCTCGTGCAGAAGAGGCTTTTTCTTCTGTAATTCGGTATGCAGATCGACTGGGAGTGTCTTTAGCGGAAACTTATGAGTATTTAGGGTGTTTAGCTTGTTACAAAGGGCACTATGCTTCCGCTAAAGAATTCTTTCTTAAAGCTTACAAGGGGTGGGGGAGAGAGGATGCCGGTATAGGATTGTATCTATTGGCAGTCTTAGAAAAAGATCCTATTTTATGTCAGCAGGTCAGAGAACAGGTGTCTTTATCCTTTTCACATCAGGAATTTTTAAAATGGATGGATAGAAATTTCTTACCTGAGCCAGGGAAAGAAGGCTCTTCTTTTTTTAAGGTATTGGGAAGCTCGCGTTCTTTATCTGAAGAAGAGTTTCATGGATTACTGCTAAAGGAGATGATTAGTCGTCATCATAGAGAGAAGCTCTCTTGCTCTCCTATACAACGGCTAGTGTACGACCAGTTGGATCGAGAGATACAACTTCGGTTGACAGAAACATTAATTCAAACAGAAGATCTTCTGGTGAGACGCAAGCTCTCTTTATGGAGAGCTCTATATGAAGGATCGTTGGTATCTTGGGGGTCTGCTCATCAGAATCAGACTTTATTTGAGAAAAGTATTTTGCAGTGTTTTTCTGCTCTGTCGCAGCAGGACCCTAGCGCAATACAGCAAATAGCAGAAGCTTTTTCTTCAGGAGCCTCTTTATGGCAATCCTCTTTGAGGATGGTGTGGGCAGTTAGTCATACTAGTGAAAATCCTATATCGAAGGCATATTCGTTAGGCATATCTGATCGGCCTTGGGGAGATCGACTGTATCTTTTACAGTATTCATTAGAGCAATATCTTTCTGGAGATACAGAATTATTAGAGTATTTAACACAATTCCCAGAATTATTCCCGAACTCGCCTTTGTTGCCTTTGGTTTATTATTTGCAGGCAAGAGGTGAGGGAGATCCAATTCGAAAGATCGCTTGGTTAACAAAAGCTTTAGAGACTTTTACGGAAAATTCTTTGTTAGCAAAGGAGATGAAAGCTTGGGCTCCTTTGTATTATTTAATGCGAATGGATTTAGCAGAAACCTACCTATATTTAGGGAATGTGTCTAAATCACAAACTCTTTTCGAAGCGATCCAAGAAGAGTGGGATGCTCCGCACCATCCTTATGTAAAGTTGATAGATCCGCCGCACATCCGTGTGTCTTTGGAGATGCGTTGGGTTTCGGGGCTTGCTCATGTGTATGAAGCTATACAAGCAACTGAACAAAGAAATGCGTTATTAATCAGCCACATTGAAAAACGTTTCTTTCAAATGCGACCAAGACAGGAATATATTGGGAAGATGTTAACATTCACGAGTTCTCTATGCAGAGAACTATTAGCAGATGCCTCATGGTAGTAAAGAAGCTATAGCTTTATAAGCAGACGCTGTAGCGCGGTTGAGACCTGGACCTGCAAAATTCTGCCCTACAATTTTTATATTGTGAGGAAGTTTAGATAGAAGGCGTTGGCGGGATTGGATAAATCCAACATGGTGTTGGGGAAGTCCCTCTCGAGGAGAGAATAGTGAGAAAGCTTGGGGAGGAGTGTAAATTTGCAGGTACTCAGAAATAGCTGCTAGTGAGAAAGCATACGCTTCTTCTTGGTGCCATCGACCTTCTAAAAGAAGAGAGACTATTGTATTAGGCCGCTCGGGTTGAGGGAACACTTCCGTATTAAACACGATCCCTAATAAGGGAGGCGTATCAGCGAAAAGCATGCCATATCCATGAGGGATAGGGAGGGATGCATGCCATCCTAAAGATACACAAGAGAGATCCCAAGATGAAGTCGTTTGCTTGATAAGCTTGGTTTCAGGGATCTCTTCTAGACAGGAAGGGAGATCGTGCACGGACCCAGCATAAATGAGCATATCTCCCGTTATTTCTCCTTGAGGAGATGAAAGAGAAATTTTCCCATTCGCCAACTGACGGATTTTGCTGACGGGTGCAGAAAAATACCAGGTAGCAGGCAATTTATCATGCAAAGCCTGGGTTAGCATTCCCATCCCAGACCGCAAGGTAGCTAAATAAGGGCCTGTGCGTTTCTCTTTAGGAAAATCTTTGAGATAACTACGTAACAACGATCCTGTTTGAGCTTCTCTTCGTGTTAATTCTGGGTAAGCCATCTGTGCAGACAATATATGACTATGTCCTGCACGAATAGCAATGCTAATGGGATTTAAAAGATTTCTTCTAAGCTTGGAAGAACTGTGTCTTTTAAAGAAGGCTTCCACGGAGCTGTCTTGTTTGTAAGGACGCGCAAAGAAATCCTTAGCAAAAGAGAGAGGGAGATTTTGTTTGAAAATAGTCCAAGGCGAGACTTTTCGGGTTTTATTATTATAGTGGATAAAGCGGTTTTTAGCCTCTGGAGAGCTATATAATAGCTCGTCTGCTAGGCCTAAAGACTGAATGAGGTGAAGGGTGTGTTGCCCATCATGAGCTAAAACAAAACCTTTAGGGCCCATATTGAGGGAAAACCCTTGTTGTTTCTCTGTGACAATTAGCCCTCCAGATCGAGACTCTTTTTCTAGAATAGACAGCTGCACATGAGGGAATCGTTTGTGTAGCCACCACGCGGCAGAAAGGCCGGCAATACCTGAGCCAACAATGAGAGCATGTTTCATATAGACTTCGAAAAAAGAGGTTTTTCTACGATGTTCTTCAAAAAATAATGGTCAAAGGCTGTGGCAATGACCCGTACAAAAAGCTCTCCAAGAGGAGTTACTTGTAAAGAAGAGGAGTCTTGCCGAATTAATCCTGCACTCTCCATCCCGCACAGCCGATCATAGCTATCTGCAAAGTATCGATCAAAGCGTTCATGAAACCGTTGTTCGAACTCCAGTTTAGACAATGAAAAAGAACACATTAGGGTATGAATCACCCATTTGCGGGTTTTATCATCCTGAGAAAGAATCTTGCCTTTCACAGTTGCTAGTTTGCCAGCCTGAATAGTCTCAGAATATTCACGAAGATCCTTAACATTTTGTAAATAGATCCCCCGAATGAAACTGGTTGCCGATATACCAAAACCTAGAAGATCTTCTTCAGGAGGAAGAGAGTACCCTTGGAAATTACGAATCAACGTTTTGTTCTTAAGGGCGATAGTTAGAGGATCATCCGGAAGAGAAAAATGATCTAGACCAATAGCCTGGTAGCCTTCCTGGATCAGGGTATGCCGAGATTGGGAATAAATCGCGAATTTCTCTTCCATGGAAGGGAGATCTTTAGTGCGCAAAGCCTTTTGATGCGGCTTAGCCCAAGGTACATGAGCGAAGGAGAAAAGGGCTAGGCGGTCTGGCCGCATATCTAAGATATGTTCAATGGTTTGTTTAAAACTAGACTGTGTTTGTTTAGGGAGACCATAAATGAGGTCAATATTAATACCTGTGAATTTTAAGTCTCGGAATAGTTGATAAGCTAAGAGCGATTCTTCGTAAGATTGGCGTCTACGAACAGCTTCTTGAACTTCCCATTGGGTATCCTGAATACCCAGACTCACACGATTAAAACCTAGGTTATGAAGGAATAGAGGTTTATCGGCATCCTCTCTGAGACTTCGAGGATCGAACTCTATGGCAAGTTCTTCGATATTGGATAAATCAAAAAAACGATGGATATGAGTGAACAAACGTTCAAATTGAGCACGCGATAAACGACTAGGAGTCCCGCCACCAAAGTGAATTCTAGAGACTGGTTTCTTCCCTCCTAATAACGAGAAAGCTAGGCGCATTTCTTGGATTAACGTCTCTATGTAGTGATCTACGATTTCTGCTTTTCTATTTAAAACAACAGTACATCCGCAATATAGACACATAGATTGGCAGAATGGGATGTGGAAGTATAAAGAAAGAGGATCTTGCTCCTGAGCAAGCCTCTCCAAGGCCGTATAGCCATAATCTGAGGAGGATTCCCAGTCGACGATGGTGGGGTAGCTCGTATAGCGAGGAGCTGGTTGATGCAGCCCTTTTAGGAAGTTGAAATTGATGTTAAACATGATACAACAGCCTGTACATTTTCTATTGGCGTTTGAGGTAAGATACCATGCCCTAAATTGAAAATATAATGCGATTGCTGTTTTAAGGGAGCAAGATAAGCTTCAAGGTGAGCAATCAGTGCGTCTTGGGGAAGTAGTAAAAGAGCAGGATCGAAATTTCCTTGGATAGATCCGGGACTATGTATCTGACGGTAAACCTCTGGGAGCTCTACGTGATAATCGGGATGTAAGGTATCTGCTCCAATCGCATATAGAGACAAAAATTCTTGGTAAAAGCATCGGCAGAACAGACTAATAGGAGGATTCCCTGTCTGCTTGATTTGACGGATTAGCTTGGTATTGGGAGCAACTACGTATTTTGCAAAGAGGTGAGGAGGCAGTCGTAAACTCGAAGATTCAAACAATTGAATCGCTGCAGCTCCAGCTTGCACCTGCATCTGGAGATAAGTAGCGGTCCCTAGAGTGATTTCATCCAATAAAGCTTTAAATCTGTCGGGATATTGATAGAGGAATGCAATTGTTTTAGGGTAGTCTCTAGATGCTCCCCCCTCTATTAGATAACTGGCGAGAGTAAAAGGAGAAGCGGCAAAGGCAATCAAAGGGACCGTGAGACGTTTCGTTAGTTGCTGGATAGCTTCCAGTAGAAATGAGAATGTTTCTTGAGGATCTTTTGTGAAAATAAGAGGTTCATGAGGGGAATAGCTAACCTCTGGCCCAGGAGCAAATCGATAATCGACAGAAAACCCTTCTAGAATAGAGAGAATATCAGCAAAGACAATAGCGGCATCTACTCCTAATAAAGAAGGCCCTAATAGCGTCGCTTCTACAATAGACTCAGTATCCAAAAAAAAATCTTTCAAAGAACGGTTTCTTTTCAGCTCTTGATATTGAGGTATATATCGCCCCACTTGGCGGAGGAACCATATTGGCGGACGTTGTTGATCTCGAGGGGAGATGGTTTCATAAAACCCGGTCATAGGCATCCTCTACCTCTATTATTTTGGGAAAGCCTTTTCTACAGACTCTTGGACTTCTTTTACTAAAAGTTCCGGTGTCGGTGATAAAGAATACGGTAACGTTTTTTGAATTTGTTTGTCTTTATCATGATACTGCTGGATATATAATGCATTCCCTGTTCCTTTGATACTGGAAAGGTGATATTCCTGCGCGATTAACCGAATCCGCGCTAGAGCAAATAACCAGGAAATAGCTTCTGGAGAAGGTCCAAACCTATCCCGCAGCTCTTCTTCTATAGCCTCTAGCTCCTCTTCAGATTCGGCATTTCCAATTTTTTGATAGAACTCGATGCGCATAGAAGCAAGATCTATATAGTCTTCAGGGATGCGCGCATGATAAGGAAACTCAATTTTTATATCATCGTGGAAGAGCATGGGTTTTTGTTTATGCTTCAGGGCAGCCACAGCTTTTTTCAGTAATTTGCAATATAGGTTAAACCCAACAGCACTAATATGCCCGGATTGGTCGGTACCTAAAATATTTCCAGCTCCTCGGATTTCCAAATCATGAAGAGCTATTTTCATCCCGCCACCGTACTCCTGTTTATTCAATGCTTCTAGGCGTTTAGAAGTAGGTCCGGATAAGCGATCCAAATGAGGGACAAGAAAATAACAATAAGCTTTCTTATTCCATCGTCCAACACGGCCTTTCATTTGATACAAATCAGCCATACCGAATTTATCTGCGTGGTCTATCAAGATCGTATTTGCATTAGGAATGTCGATACCATTTTCAATTAAAGCCGTTGCGACAAGCACATTGGTTTGTTGAGTTTTAAATTTATAAAATATACTTGCTAGTTCATTGGCATGCATCTGTCCATGAGCTACGCCAATACGCGCTTCCGGAATCAATGTTCGAATGGTTTCTCCTAAACGGAAAATACTTTCGATGCGATTGTGAATAACGTAAACCTGCCCTCCACGTAAAAGCTCATGGCGTATTGCTGCAGATAGGGTTTCTTCAGAATGCTCCATGACAAATGTACTGACGGGAAGTCGATCTAAAGGAGGCATTGTAATGAGAGAAAGGTCTCGAGCTCCAGATAAAGAGAGATACAGAGTTCTTGGAATTGGAGTTGCAGAAACAGTAAGACAATCGATTGTGGGGAAGCGTTCTTTTAGAGAATCTTTGGCCTTCACTCCAAAGCGTTGTTCTTCATCAATAATAAGTAGACCTGGATTATGAAATTCTATGGCTTTGTTAATGACTTTATGAGTGCCAATGAGAATGTCAATACGTCCTTGGGCTATATCCTCTAATGTTTTTTTCATCGTTTTCCCTTGAGAAAAGCGGGACAATAGTCCAATTGTGATAGGCAGCCCAGCCATCCGTTGGGAAAAAGTTTCAAAATGCTGGTTCGCTAAGATCGTGGTAGGGACCATAACGATTACTTGCTTGTGCCCATCACACACAGCTTTTACGGCTGCCCGCATAATGATTTCTGTTTTCCCGAACCCTGCATCTCCACAAATCAGCCGATCCATTAATTTATCAGACATCATATCTGCATAAATCTGATCGATAGCTTTAAGCTGATCTGGCGTTTCTTCATACGGGAAACTTTCGGCAAATTTGATTACCTCTTCTCCGTGCGGGGGATAGATAAAAGAATTCGCTGTAGAACGCTGAGCTTCCATTTGAATCAGCTTTTCTGCATACAAAATCACAGACTTTTCTGAGAGCTCCCGAGATCGTCGCCACTTTGCTCCATTCAAGTGATGCAAATCAGGAGCTTTTTCTGAAGCACCAACATAGCGTGAGATTAGATAAGCTTGGTCTGAAGGGACATAGAGGCGAGCTTTGTCTGCATACTCTAAAACTAGATAATCTGTTTCAATATTGAGATGATTAGGCTTTTTCTCTATACCAATGAATTTTCCAATTCCATTGTGTAAATGGACTACAGTCTCTCCTGGGACTGGAATATACACTTCTTCCGTTGTAGTAGAAAAATAGTTCCGTTGTTTTTGTCTACGGAGGACTTTGCTCGCTGCAAATTCCGAAAGGGAAACGGCAGCAAATCCAGCTTCTACTAACGCAAAACTGGAGGAGAGAGTTGTAGGATGGTCGTAAATTTGAGTGTTTGGGATACAGGCTGCTGCGAGATCATGAGCTTCTTTTAAGGATTTTGTATTGGAACAATACAAAGCTAAAGAGAGCGTACGCCCAGCACAAAAATCCTGGAAGGTCTTTAAAAATGCAAGTAAAGGGTTTTGCTCGCCACTAGTTTCTATTAGTGCCGGAGGATAGATAAAAGGTAAAGAAACTCTTTGTACAGAGATCTTCTTATGAAAAGCCTCTATAGAAAATCCTGTATCCTTATGCGAAATGAGATTGGGGAACGTTTTTTCTTCAAAAAATAGAGGAGTAAATTCTTTGAGAATCCGCTGACATAGATCCTGAATGGGCATAAAACGTTTCGGAAGAGATGCTAAGATGCCTGCAATATCCGAAAAATTATCTTCAAGAGACGAGAGCCCATCAAAGATACAAAGCGGGAACGCTTTAAAATAATCCAAAAGTGAATGAGATAATTTGTTTGTAGGAATGATTGCCGTCGCAGGAGAAATGGTAATTTGAGACAGCTTTCCTGTAGAGAGTTGATCCGAAGGGTTGTAAGAGCGAATAGAGGAAACGCGATCCCCCCAGAATTCAATGCGAAAAGGTTCTGGAGAAGATAGGGGGAAAATATCAACAATCCCTCCTCGGAATGCAAAGTCTCCTTTTTCCCTAGCTAGAGCTTCATGTCGATAACCTAAACTTTTACAAAGATCGAGTAGGGTATCGGGATCCAGTTCTTCTCCTACTCGAAGTTCGAGATGATCTCGGATCATAGATTCTGGAGAAGGAGTTCTTTCTGATAAAGCCTTCAGTGTTGTGACACAGATAACTGGAGCACTCTGTTTTTGCAGAGAATACAGAATATGGTCTCTTTTTCCCACCGCATCAACATTCACCAGCTTGGGGGATAAATCTATTTCTGAAGCAGGGAACTCAAGAGGCGATTCTGCCAATAGAGTGGTCAAATCTTCGAATAAATCATCAAGTTTTGCCAGTGTCGTGATAACGACGATAGAGCGTTTAAGTTCTTTGAATAGTTTTGCTATGACAAAAGACCTTGCTCCCGAGTGGAGATTTTCCACTAAGGACGGGAGCTTCGTGTCTTTTAATAAAGGAAAACTAGAAAAATCTATGCTAGTTGGGTCGAAATCCATTGTCTTAAAGTTTTGTTAAGAAACTCTATTTGAGGTAGCTCCGCGGAACTACCTTGTGCCGAAATCGCTTTCCCGCCACAACGCCCACCATATGGAGCAAGAAGTTCTGCAAGTAAAGTGTGTGCCTGAACGCCTCGTTTTGTTAAATCATCGGAGACTCTAGACAAGACAATGTAGCGACCATTCTTTTCTGTGATCCATAAAGAAATGAAGTTGGTAGGAATTTCCTTATGTATAGCATTTGCGTAGTGTTGAATTCTTTGTCCTTCTTCCTCAGTTAAATAGTAAACTAAGTACGAAGTATCACAGATTTTCTCACAGGAAGTTAACAGGGTTTTTACTTGTTGCTGAACAAGCTGATTTTCCAAATCAGCAACTTGTTTGGCTAAATCCTTTTTTTCTTCCATTACACTGCGGATTTTGACAAGGATTTGATCTTTAGGAGATTGGATAACGGTAGCTATCTCATTTAAATCCACATCTTGTTCACGAGCAATATTCTCGGCGTCTTCTCCTGTTGTTGCTTCTATACGACGGATTCCTGTTGCAACAGCATGTTCTTTGGTAATTCTGAAATAGCCAATATCTCCAGTTGCCTGAGCATGCGTTCCTCCACATAGTTCGTGGGAAAATCCTGCTGAAACAACACGAACAATATCTCCGTATTTATCCCCGAAAAACTGTTTGATTTCTGAAGAGCTCATTACGTCAGAATACAAAACTTCTCGAATCGTTACCGGATCATTTTCTCTAATTTTCTCATTCACGAGAGTTTCTATTGCTAGAAGATCCTCTGGTGATAGCGCTTTGTTATGAGTAAAGTCTAAACGAATTTTTTGAGAGTCGACATAAGAACCTGCCTGACGGATATGTTCTCCAAGAGTCATTTCAAGAGCTTTGTGTAGAAGATGGCATCCTGTGTGATTATTAGCGGTTTTTTTCCGAAGGTTTTGGTTTACCTGTGCGGTGACAGCCATTGTCGTTGTCAAACTTCCTTGAGAAAGTTTCCCTAGATGAACGATGAGTCCTGCTTTAGGGGCAATAGTATGAGATACCAGGAAAGTTCCTGATTCACAGAAAATTTCTCCAGAGTCTCCTATTTGCCCACCTTTTCCCGCGTAAAACGGGGTGGTTCGTAAAATAATTGCTCCTTCATCTCCTTCTTCCAGTGATGAAGCAATTTCGTTGTACTTAATAATTCCTTCAATAAAGGTGTCGCAGGAAAGAGTATCGTATCCGATAAACTCGGAAGTGTTAGTTGGATCTAAATCTTGGAACACAGAGTCACTGTCATTCTTAGTTTTTTTCGTGTTTTTTCGAGAGCGTTCTTTAGCTTCTACTTCAAGCTTCTCAAAGGTATCCATATCTATTGCGTAGTTATAGTCCTTTGCCAGTAGGGCAATTTCATCGATAGGAAGCCCGTAAGTATCTTTGAGTTTGAAGGCATCTTCTCCAGAAATCTTAGCGGAAGAAGCTGAAGATTTCAGTACTTGTTGGAGTAGATTCCCACCTCTCTGCAACGTTTTGAAGAAATGCTCTTCTTCTGTAGTCAAGACTTCTTGGATTTGTGTGACTGATGCAGAGAGTTCAGGATATGCTTCTCCCATTACATCCACTAGTGAAGGAACCACATCGGCTAGAAAAGGGCGATTGAATCCTAAGCGTTTTCCGTAATTGACAGCTCGGCGGAGAATTTTTCTTAAAACATAGCCTCGTTCAGTATTCCCTGGTAACAGCCCATCAGCTATTGCGAAAGAAAGAGAACGGATATGGTCCGCGATCACTCGGAAGGCGGCTCCTTTTGCTTCTGTTGGAGAGTATGTTGTCCCGGATAAATTTTCTATTTTGGAAATAAGATGTCTTAAGACGTCTGCTTCGAATACGGTTTCTGTTTCAGCTAATAGAGAAACTAGACGTTCTAAGCCGGCACCTGTATCAACACACTTCTTCTGCAAAGCTAAAAGAGTCCCGTCAGAAGTTCTATTAAACTCCATGAATACGAGGTTCCAATACTCTAAGAAGCGTTCTCCATCAACGTCTTCAAGAGGAGAAGCAGCTTTCCCAAATTTTTCTCCTCGATCGAATAAAAGCTCGGAACAGAATCCGCAAGGTCCGGTATCCGCCATACTCCAGAAATTATCTTTGTCTGTTAAACGAAAAATTCTGTCTGTCGGAAGATATTTTTCCCAAAGAGCGAAAGCTTCATCATCCTTTTCATGCACGGTGGCATAAATAAAATCAGGATCAAAATTGAAAATAGAAAGCGAGACTTCCCAAGCAAAGGAAATAGCGTCTTGTTTGAAGTAATCACCGAAGGAAAAATTCCCTAACATTTCAAAAAAGGTAAGATGTCGGGAGGTGTGTCCAACATTTTCTAAATCATTATGTTTTCCCCCGGCACGAATGCATTTTTGAGATGTCGTTGCCCTTGTGTAACTCGTCTGCTCTTTCCCTAGGAAAATATTTTTGAACTGGTTCATTCCCGCATTCGTAAAGAGTATGGAAGGATCATTATGCGGGAAAACAGGAGAAGATGCTACAGGTGTATGGTTCCGGTTAGCATAGAATTTTAGAAAATTGGATCGAAGAGTGTTACTCAACATGGGGAGACCATTTTTTAACTCACAACAATAAAAAAAGATTTGTCCAAAGACCGAGTCCACTAGTTTAAGGGAACAAAGTTTGGTAGGGACTTTTTGAAGAGAAGAGGCCCTAGGCTTCAAGAAGGAATATACTAGTGGATCACTCATAATTAGAACAAGCCAAGATGTAAGCTTGTTTGGAGCGCTAAAAAAAAGAATTTCGACAAAAAAATCGAAGAGAGGAAGGGTAGGATGAGCAAAAAAAAGAAAAAAAGAGAGGAAAATTTTGTTTTATAAAAAGTGTTAAGGATAGTGTGTGAGGGGATAAATTGAGAGGTTAAGAAAAAGGGTTTTTTGGGGAGTTGATAAAAAATAGGTGCATAAAAAATAGGGGATAGCATAGGATGTAGCTTTCTTTCGAACGAGGGTTGAAGGAAGGCCTCTTACGTGGATGAGAGGGCGCGATAGAGTGGAAGGCTGAGAGGCTGGAAGCTTTTCTTAACAATGCAAATGAGATAGAATGCAGGCCAGTATAGATGCTTGTGAGGATTTCTTAAGAGATTAAGGAACCCGTTAATAAATCAAAGTATATATTTTTTCTGAGAATTTGATCTTGGTTCAGATTGAACGCTGGCGGCGTGGATGAGGCATGCAAGTCGAACGGAGCAATTGTTTCGACGATTGTTTAGTGGCGGAAGGGTTAGTAATGCATAGATAATTTGTCCTTAACTTGGGAATAACGGTTGGAAACGGCCGCTAATACCGAATGTGGCGATATTTGGGCATCCGAGTAACGTTAAAGAAGGGGATCTTAGGACCTTTCGGTTAAGGGAGAGTCTATGTGATATCAGCTAGTTGGTGGGGTAAAGGCCTACCAAGGCTATGACGTCTAGGCGGATTGAGAGATTGGCCGCCAACACTGGGACTGAGACACTGCCCAGACTCCTACGGGAGGCTGCAGTCGAGAATCTTTCGCAATGGACGGAAGTCTGACGAAGCGACGCCGCGTGTGTGATGAAGGCTCTAGGGTTGTAAAGCACTTTCGCTTGGGAATAAGAGAAGACGGTTAATACCCGCTGGATTTGAGCGTACCAGGTAAAGAAGCACCGGCTAACTCCGTGCCAGCAGCTGCGGTAATACGGAGGGTGCTAGCGTTAATCGGATTTATTGGGCGTAAAGGGCGTGTAGGCGGAAAGGTAAGTTAGTTGTCAAAGATCGGGGCTCAACCCCGAGTCGGCATCTAATACTATTTTTCTAGAGGATAGATGGAGAAAAGGGAATTTCACGTGTAGCGGTGAAATGCGTAGATATGTGGAAGAACACCAGTGGCGAAGGCGCTTTTCTAATTTATACCTGACGCTAAGGCGCGAAAGCAAGGGGAGCAAACAGGATTAGATACCCTGGTAGTCCTTGCCGTAAACGATGCATACTTGGATGTGGATGGTCTCAACCCCATCCGTGTCGGAGCTAACGCGTTAAGTATGCCGCCTGAGGAGTACACTCGCAAGGGTGAAACTCAAAAGAATTGACGGGGGCCCGCACAAGCAGTGGAGCATGTGGTTTAATTCGATGCAACGCGAAGGACCTTACCTGGGTTTGACATGTATATGACCGCGGCAGAATGTCGTTTTCCGCAAGGACATATACACAGGTGCTGCATGGCTGTCGTCAGCTCGTGCCGTGAGGTGTTGGGTTAAGTCCCGCAACGAGCGCAACCCTTATCGTTAGTTGCCAGCACTTAGGGTGGGAACTCTAACGAGACTGCCTGGGTTAACCAGGAGGAAGGCGAGGATGACGTCAAGTCAGCATGGCCCTTATGCCCAGGGCGACACACGTGCTACAATGGCCAGTACAGAAGGTGGCAAGATCGCGAGATGGAGCAAATCCTCAAAGCTGGCCCCAGTTCGGATTGTAGTCTGCAACTCGACTACATGAAGTCGGAATTGCTAGTAATGGCGTGTCAGCCATAACGCCGTGAATACGTTCCCGGGCCTTGTACACACCGCCCGTCACATCATGGGAGTTGGTTTTACCTTAAGTCGTTGACTCAACCCGCAAGGGAGAGAGGCGCCCAAGGTGAGGCTGATGACTAGGATGAAGTCGTAACAAGGTAGCCCTACCGGAAGGTGGGGCTGGATCACCTCCTTTTAAGGATAAGGAAGAAGCCTGAGAGGGTTTCTGACTAGGTTGGGCAAGCGTTTATATGTAAGAGCAAGCATTCTATTTCATTTGTGTTGTTAAGAGTAGCGCGGTGAGGACGAGACATATAGTTTGTGATCAAGTATGTTATTGTAAAGAAATAATCATGGTAACAAGTATATTTCACGCATAATAATAGACGTTTAAGAGTATTTGTCTTTTAGGTGAAGTGCTTGCATGGATCTATAGAAATTACAGACCAAGTTAATAAGAGCTATTGGTGGATGCCTTGGCATTGACAGGCGAAGAAGGACGCAAATACCTGCGAAAAGCTCCGGCGAGCTGGTGATAAGCAAAGACCCGGAGGTATCCGAATGGGGAAACCCGGTAGAGTAATAGACTACCATTGCATGCTGAATACATAGGTATGCAAAGCGACACCTGCCGAACTGAAACATCTTAGTAAGCAGAGGAAAAGAAATCGAAGAGATTCCCTGTGTAGCGGCGAGCGAAAGGGGAATAGCCTAAACCGAGCTGATAAGGCTCGGGGTTGTAGGATTGAGGATAAAGGATCAGGACTCCTAGTTGAACACATCTGGAAAGATGGATGATACAGGGTGATAGTCCCGTAGACGAAAGGAGAGAAAGACCGACCTCAACACCTGAGTAGGACTAGACACGTGAAACCTAGTCTGAATCTGGGGAGACCACTCTCCAAGGCTAAATACTAGTCAATGACCGATAGTGAACCAGTACTGTGAAGGAAAGGCGAAAAGAACCCTTGTTAAGGGAGTGAAATAGAACCTGAAACCAGTAGCTTACAAGCGGTCGGAGACCAATGGCCCGTAAGGGTCAAGGTTGACGGCGTGCCTTTTGCATGATGAGCCAGGGAGTTAAGCTAAACGGCGAGGTTAAGGGATATACATTCCGGAGCCGGAGCGAAAGCGAGTTTTAAAAGAGCGAAGAGTCGTTTGGTTTAGACACGAAACCAAGTGAGCTATTTATGACCAGGTTGAAGCATGGGTAAAACTATGTGGAGGACCGAACTAGTACCTGTTGAAAAAGGTTTGGATGAGTTGTGAATAGGGGTGAAAGGCCAATCAAACTTGGAGATATCTTGTTCTCTCCGAAATAACTTTAGGGTTAGCCTCGGATAATAAGCTTTTGGGGGTAGAGCACTGAATTCTAGCGGGGGCCTACCGGCTTACCAACGGAAATCAAACTCCGAATACCAGAAGCGAGTCCGGGAGATAGACAGCGGGGGCTAAGCTTCGTTGTCGAGAGGGGAACAGCCCAGACCGCCGATTAAGGTCCCTAATTTTATGCTGAGTGGGTAAGGAAGTGATGATTCGAAGACAGTTGGAATGTTGGCTTAGAGGCAGCAATCATTTAAAGAGTGCGTAACAGCTCACCAATCGAGAATCATTGCGCCGATAATAAACGGGACTAAGCATAAAACCGACATCGCGGGTGTGTCGATAAGACACGCGGTAGGAGAGCGTAGTATTCAGCAGAGAAGGTGTACCGGAAGGAGCGCTGGAGCGGATACTAGTGAAGATCCATGGCATAAGTAACGATAAAGGGAGTGAAAATCTCCCTCGCCGTAAGCCCAAAGTTTCCAGGGTCAAGCTCGTCTTCCCTGGGTTAGTCGGCCCCTAAGTTGAGGCGTAACTGCGTAGACGATGGAGCAGCAGGTTAAATATTCCTGCACCACCTAAAACTATAGCGAAGGAATGACGGAGTAAGTTAAGCACGCGGACGATTGGAAGAGTCCGTAGAGCGATGAGAACGGTTAGTAGGCAAATCCGCTAACATAAGATCGGGTCGCGATCAAGGGGAATCTTCGGGGGAACCGATGGTGTGGAGCGAGGCTTTCAAGAAATAATTTCTAGCTGTTGATGGTGACCGTACCAAAACCGACACAGGTGGGCGAGATGAATATTCTAAGGCGCGCGAGATAACTTTCGTTAAGGAACTCGGCAAATTATCCCCGTAACTTCGGAATAAGGGGAGCCTTTTAGGGTGACTATGGAACGATAGGAGCCCCGGGGGGCCGCAGAGAAATGGCCCAGGCGACTGTTTAGCAAAAACACAGCACTATGCAAACCTCTAAGGGGAAGTATATGGTGTGACGCCTGCCCAATGCCAAAAGGTTAAAGGGATATGTCAGCTGCAAAGTGAAGCATTGAACCTAAGCCCTGGTGAATGGCCGCCGTAACTATAACGGTGCTAAGGTAGCGAAATTCCTTGTCGGGTAAGTTCCGACCTGCACGAATGGTGTAACGATCTGGGCACTGTCTCAACGAAAGACTCGGTGAAATTGTAGTAGCAGTGAAGATGCTGTTTACCCGCGAAAGGACGAAAAGACCCCGTGAACCTTTACTGTACTTTGGTATTGATTTTTGGTTTGTTATGTGTAGGATAGCCAGGAGACTAAGAACACTCTTCTTCAGGAGAGTGGGAGTCAACGTTGAAATACTGGTCTTAACAAGCTGGGAATCTAACATTATTCCATGAATCTGGAAGATGGACATTGCCAGACGGGCAGTTTTACTGGGGCGGTATCCTCCTAAAAAGTAACGGAGGAGCCCAAAGCTTATTTCATCGTGGTTGGCAATCACGAGTAGAGCGTAAAGGTATAAGATAGGTTGACTGCAAGACCAACAAGTCGAGCAGAGACGAAAGTCGGGCTTAGTGATCCGGCGGTGGAAAGTGGAATCGCCGTCGCTTAACGGATAAAAGGTACTCCGGGGATAACAGGCTGATCGCCACCAAGAGTTCATATCGACGTGGCGGTTTGGCACCTCGATGTCGGCTCATCGCATCCTGGGGCTGGAGAAGGTCCCAAGGGTTTGGCTGTTCGCCAATTAAAGCGGTACGCGAGCTGGGTTCAAAACGTCGTGAGACAGTTTGGTCTCTATCCTTCGTGGGCGCAGGATACTTGAGAGGAGCTGTTCCTAGTACGAGAGGACCGGAATGGACGAACCAATGGTGTGTCGGTTGTTTTGCCAAGGGCATAGCCGAGTAGCTACGTTCGGAAAGGATAAGCATTGAAAGCATCTAAATGCCAAGCCTCCCTCAAGATAAGGTATCCCAATGAGACTCCATGTAGACTACGTGGTTGATAGGTTGGAGGTGTAAGCACAGTAATGTGTTCAGCTAACCAATACTAATAAGTCCAAAGACTTGGTCTTTTTATGATTGGAAGAGCCGAAAGGCAAAGACAATAAGAAAAAGAGTAGAGAGTGCAAGTACGTAGAAGACAAGCTTTTAAGCGTCTATTAGTATACGTGAGAAACGATACCAGGATTAGCTTGGTGATAATAGAGAGAGGGAAACACCTGACACCATTCCGAACTCAGAAGTTAAGCCTCTGATCGCTGATGGTACTATACACAAGAGTATGGGAGAGTAGGTCGTCGCCAAGCATTTTATTATATAAGATCTTAGTCACAGACTAAAAAGGAGAAGGGGGTAGCCGCTAACGCAGTTACCCCCTTTTCTTTTCTCTAAAATACCTTCTCTCTTCTTCTTGCTGTAATCCTAGTCAAATTATCTCTAATTCTCTACTATCTTCTTCCTTATCCTGAAATAGAGTTTAAGAACTCTAGGGACTTAATTTATTTTATTCTCCTTATTATCGAATTTTCGGTTCTATATTGGGTTAAGCATTCGTATAGGTAATCAACTTCTGCTAAAGGAAAAAACATGGCTGGCAATAGTGATTTAGATATAGACATCTTAGAAAAGATTGCAGGAACTATTAAACAGTTGAGCATAGAAAGTATTCAGAAAGCATCTTCAGGTCATCCAGGAATGCCTTTAGGATGCGCAGAGCTCGCTGCTTATTTATATGGTTACGTATTGCGATATAATTCTAAAGATTCTCGATGGGTGAATAGGGATCGCTTTGTTCTCTCTGCTGGACATGGTTCTGCTCTTCTTTACTCTTGTTTGCATTTAGCAGGATTCGATGTAAACCTAGAGGATCTGCAACAATTTCGTCAGCTCCAATCTCGAACTCCCGGGCATCCAGAATTTAGAGAAACTGATGGTGTAGAAGCCACTACAGGACCTCTAGGACAAGGAGTAGGAAATGCTGTTGGAATGGCTCTTTCATTAAAAATGTTAGGAGCCAGATTTAATCAGCCTGCGAATTCTATCTTTGATGCAAAAGTGTATTGCTTAGCAGGAGATGGGTGCTTCATGGAAGGCGTGAGTCATGAAGCTTGTAGTTTCGCGGGTTCTTTAGGCTTGGATAATCTCGTTTTGATTTATGATCATAATGAGATTATTTTAGACGGGACTCTTCACGATGTAAGTATTGAGGATACAAAACAGAGATTCTTAGCATATGGCTGGGATGTGTTTGAAACTGACGGACATGATTTTGAGAGCTTGCATCAGGTTTTCACACAGATCAAGAAAAGCCAATGCAAACCTACGTTGATTATTGCACATACTATTATTGGACACGGCTCCCCTAAAGAAGGAACCAATAAAGCACATGGGTCTCCTTTAGGAGAGGATGGTGTTGCTCAAACTAAAAGTTTCTGGCATCTCCCAGAAGAAAAGTTTTTCGTTCCTTCGGCAGTGAAGATGTTCTTTGCTGCAAAACAACAGGAAGGTAAGAAATTACAGGAAGAATGGCAAGAACGCTTCCGAGTCTGGTCTAAACAAGCTCCCGAGCAACATCAAGAATATCTTCGATTGATTCAAGAGATCTCGATTCAAGAACTCGAAGAAATTTTGAATCTTATTGATATGCCAGAGTCTATAGCCGGGCGTGCAGCTTCGAATAAAGTCATTCAGGTATTAGCAGAGGATATTCCATCCCTCGTAGGGGGATCGGCGGATCTCTCTAGTTCAGATGGTACCTGGATAGCTAAAGAAGGAACTATTAGTGCTAGCGATTTTCTTGGGCGGAATATTCGCTATGGAGTGCGCGAATTCGGAATGGGCACGATTATGAACGGATTAGCGTATAGTCAAGTATTCCGTCCTTTTGGGGGAACTTTTTTAGTCTTTTCCGATTATTTGCGTTCCGCGATTCGATTAGCAGCATTATCTAAATTGCCGGTAATTTATCAGTTCACTCATGATTCGATTTTTGTTGGAGAGGATGGACCTACACATCAGCCTATAGAGCAAATCATGTCGCTGCGGGCTATTCCAGGGCTAAGAGTGATTCGTCCTGCGGATGCGAATGAAGTGAAAGGAGCATGGTTAACTGCTTTAGAAAGCGCTGGTCCAACAGCGTTAATTTTATCTCGACAAAATCTACCTACTCTTAAAGAGACGAAACGTTCTTTCAGAGAAGGAGTAAGAAAGGGTGCTTATATTCTGGTTAAAGAGGAAGGAGATCGCCCAGACTATACGCTGTGTGCTTCTGGATCCGAGGTGCATTTGGCTATAGAGGTTGCACAAAGTCTTATGGCTTTAGATAATCGTGTGCGAGTGATTTCATTCCCTTGTTGGGAGCTATTCGAGAGACAAGACGTTGAGTATCGTGAATCCGTAATAGGAGGAGATTTAGGGTTGCGTGTTTCTATAGAAGCAGGTACCGCCTTGGGTTGGTACAAATACATCGGTAGCAATGGCTTAGCCATTGCCATAGATGGGTTTGGAATGTCCGGAGCTCCCAATGAGGTGGCAGAGACTTGCGGTTTCACTGTAGATAATATTGTGCAGAGAATCCTTTCTGTTTAGAAATCCCCGCCAGAAACTTCAGTTTGTTCAGAAAGAGAATCATCGGCTTGCCCAAACTCCATGTGCGGCAAGCCTTTTGTTTTCTTGATTCCTGGGCCTGATTTCTCTTGTAGAGAGGCAAACACCTCAACGCCTGTTAGTATATGCTCTTTGGTGTGAGAGTTTAGGACTGCCGAACTGCTTTCCTTAGTTTTAATTCCATCTTTTCGCAAAGGTAGATCCGATATCAGCAAAAGTGCTCCTAAAGGAAGATTCCTTCGGTATCCTGCAGCAAATAAGGTGGCACACTCCATCTCGACAGTTTGAGCTTTATTTTCATATAGTTTTCGACGGAACTCTTTATTAAACTCCCAAAACCGAATGTTAGTCGTGTGGGTGATGCCTATATGGTAAGGGAGGTTTTTGGCTTCGAGAATATTGGTGATCATTTTTTGTACGACAAAATTAGCTAATGCAGGGACCTCTGGGGGGAAGTATGCATCTGATGTTCCATCTTTTCGGATGCTAGCAACAGGGACAAAATAATCTCCTATTTGGTAGTGGGATCTTAAGCCTCCACACATGCCCAACATGATCGCTGCTGTAGCATTGGGAAGGAAAGAACACAGATCTACGGTAAGAGCTGCTCCTGGAGAGCCTAATTTAAAATCGATGATTGAGGTGTGAATTTGAGGCGCATGCGCTGCCGAAAACATGGATCCTCGAGAAACAGGGACCTGATAGATTTCAGCGAAAACATCCACGTAATACGCAAAATTAGTAAGAAGGAGATAGGGCTGGAACTCTTGAACGGTAGAGCCGGTATAGCGCTCTAGCATGTCACAGGCGATTGTTTCTTCGCTGATTTTTTTATGCTGATGGGTCATAAATCACAGATATTATAATGGTTAGAGAATCTTTTTTTCTAAAAACATAGTATGAAGATGGAACAAGTTGTTCTCGTGAGGGTAATAGTTGGGCTACTTAAAAGTATAGTTTTCTTTTGCAAGAAAGAGGGAAAGCGTTTGTTTCGCGACATTCTTCTGGACAAAGCTTAGAAGAGAACGATAACATAGATGGAGAAAAGATAACGGGTTAAGCGTGTTATGGTTCGTGTAAGCACTAGTGAATTTCGTGTAGGATTGCGCGTTAAGATCGATGGACAACCCTATGTAATTTTGCAGAACGATTTTGTTAAGCCAGGGAAAGGACAGGCTTTTAATAGAATCAAAGTCAAAAACTTTTTAACTGGGCGTGTAATAGAAAAAACGTTCAAATCAGGGGAATCTATAGAAACTGCCGATGTACGGGAGCAGCAGATGCGTCTTCTGTACACAGATCAGGAAGGGGCTACGTTTATGGATGACGAGACCTTCGAACAAGAACTCATTTTTTGGGACAAACTCGAAAATGTTCGGCAATGGTTATTAGAAGATACAATATATACGTTGGTTTTGTACAACGGGGATGTGATTTCTGTTGAACCTCCGATCTTTATGGAGCTCACTATTGCAGAAACAGCTCCTGGAGTCCGTGGGGATACTGCATCAGGACGAGTATTGAAGCCTGCAACAACCAATACCGGGGCAAAGATTATGGTCCCTATTTTCATTGAAGAAGGTGAAGTTGTGAAGGTCGATACGCGAACAGGAAGTTATGAGTCTCGTGTATCAAAATAAAAATTAGAAGGGGCATTACGCCCCTTCTTCAAGAAGGCGTTCCGCCACTTTCCGAAATAATTGCGAAGGTTCAAGATGCGCTTGAGGCTCTAGGTAGTCTCTAGTCGATTCTGGCATAGCAGCCAATTTCTCTACCCAGGCTTTTCTTTTTTGTGTTTCTTGCTGGGAGATAGCTCGGTCACGAAGTTTTTTTAAAAGAGTCGCTTCTGGCGATAGTTCTAACACTTTTTTTTCTTTCATCGGGAGTCCTTCCAGGTTCGTTATTCTCAAGTTGAGTGCAGAGGATTTATAAAGAGATGGTAGTTTCTTCGATAGAAATGGTTAACGGAGTAGAGGTTTCCTTAAGGTTTGTTAATGCTGCTGTTGCGATTTGATATCCCCCTTCTGGATGTAAGTCTATAATATGAAAGCGTGCATTTGAGGGAAGTGTTAGTGAGCCGCTATTCACTACCAGAGGAGGGAGATGATCGAGTTCTACATAATGATCATGTCCATGTAGATACAAGCGTACAGAAGGAGAATTCATCAGTAGGGATTTTAGAGGGGCATAATTGAGTAAATCATGAGCGGGTCTTGTTGTGGGAGATAGAGGATAATGGTTAGCCACAATCACGTGTTCAGAAGCGGGAAGAGAAGAAAGAAATTGTTCTAAAGCAAGGAGTTGAGAATCAGTCACTTCTCCATTCGCTGTATACCAACCATTGAAGCAAGAACAATCGAGAAGAACTAACCACCATGTGGGAGTGAGTTTTTTAAAGGCGATACGGTGAGTTTGAAGTTCTTTATTAGGAAAATAGGAATAAAACGTTTGTTTTTTCAAAGCCCGATGGGTGTATACATCATGGTTTCCTGGAACTATATACACAGGAGCTACAGATTCAACGCGAGAAAGAAATTCTTTAGCGAAACGGAATTCTGTATCGAGAGCGGTGATGGTCATATCTCCAGTCACACAGACACTATCTGCTTCAAGCTGCTTAACGAGTTGAGGGAATCTCTGAGAGATTGCAAAAGCTTGAAAGGAAACGCCTCCTATAAGTTGTCTTAGAAGTCCCTTAAAGCGTTTATTGAAGCATTGAAAAGGATTTTTAGGGAGTACACAGAAGTGAATGTCGGAGCAATGGATCAGTCTAAAGGCGTGTGAAGGCTTGTTTGGCATAGAGAAGCGATGGTTAATAGAGAACCCGATTTATTAACAAGAGCATACCCTCGGTATGATAGGCGGATAGTTAGTAAAAATTAAGTTTTTTTCTCTTTTGCTGCAGGAGTCGGTGGGGTAGTGAAAGAAGCTAAGAGAAGATCTACAGCGGTATGCAGGGAACAAGAAAAAATATCTAGCACAACATTCAAAGGTGTAATGATTCCTGCAGAGATCATGTCTTCTATTTGTTGAGATACAACATTGAAGCCGAGACTTGGAGTCCCTAGAGAGCAGAGTTTATCAGCAACAAGTTTTCCATCCATATACACAGAGTTAACCAGTTGTTCCAAGAGAGTGCGGCACGCGGTCTGTAAAATCTGAACAGCAGCTTGTTCTTCTTGAGAATGCTCTGGAGAGGAAGAGAGGCTCTGAGTAGCGTAAAGAAGAGCCGCTCCGCCTCCCAAGACGAAACCAGATTCTTGTGTTGAGTTTAGCGTTTTGAGAGCTAATTCATGTAGGGGAGTTGTGTCCTGCTTCACCGGAATGATTGCGATACTGTTTTCTAAGCGATGTTTTCTTTTTTTAAGGAGTTTTCGGGATGTTTCGTCTTCTGCGTTGTGTATAGCGTGATCGAGTTGTCGAACTTTTAGTTTCACTACTTCAGGAACCAGATTCTCACAGACAAGTAAGGTATGATCGCGAGATAGTTCTGCCCAGGTACAGGATCCTAGTAGAGGCAGTTCTATAGGAGGCTTATTAGAGAAAGGCGGCGAGGAAAAGACCGTTGTCCCTGTAAGCAAAGCGATGTCTTCTAACAGAGTGGTATCGGGGATTGTCACTACTAGAACATCCAACAGTCCCGCTATACGGTTTGCAATGCAGGTAGCTAGTGGGTCGGGAGCTATCTCCTTACAAAAAATGATCAGAGGAGTTTGTTCTTCGGAGAATTTCTTGAGTAAGGGCAGAAAAGGAAAAAGACAATGGATTTTCTGATCTGTGACAAAAATTTTAGGAGCTACAATAGGATTTTCATGAAAAGAGTCATGAGGGAAAAATGACGGCACTCGATAGCCCTTTTGCGTTTGTATTCCTTTCACCAGGTGTAGCGTAGAGCCGCTTCTTTGAGATAAAGCAACAGCTCCTTCATGTCCTGTGTAGGCAACGGCTTCAGCAAAAGCCTCTCCAATAAGAGGATCAGGAAGATGGGAACGAATGAGCCCGAGCACTTTTGAAGCATCTTTTAAGAGAAAAGAGTGCGAATGCAGATAGGCGCACACCGCTTCTTTTTGAGAGGCGAGGGCAGAAGCTAAAAGTCGAGGAGAAAGTCCTTGATCGATAAAAGGAATCGATGCCTTTAAAAAGGCTCGTAAAAGAATAACAGAAGAGATCACTCCATCAGCATGACGTTTATGGATCCGTTTTGCTAGAGATCGAGCAAAATAGACTCCAATACGTTCGAAAGGATCAGAAAGTTCTATACGCGAAAGAATATGATAGCCTCTCCCTTTGAAAAAATCTTTCGAAGAAGAGGAGTACGCGGGGCCATAAAACCCCTTTACTATTTGATACGCCTTATCAAGGCCTGTAAACAGTTGATGAATAGTATTGCGATGCATCTCATTGTTGTCGTGAGGCATAGCGGGGTATCCTGTAACGGTTTCTTCATACCTAGAACACTACCAACTCGCCAGTTAGATCACAACGAGATTTAAGAAGGTGGCACCCGGAATCGAACCGGGGATAGAGGCTTTGCAGGCCTCGGCCTTACCGCTTGGCGATGCCACCGGGAGATATCCGAGTGTACGCGATGTTATGAGGAAAAGTCAATAACAGTGTGCATTTTCTGGGATCTTTTTTTTGTAAGCAGGATGAAGAAAAAATTTTTCCTGAAGCTTTTTTATATGAGTGAAAAGCGTTTCTTTAGAGGTTGAATTGATAATGGATATAGAATAATTTTTAAGACTGCTAGTAGAGGAAAGAAAAGAGAATCTTTTTAGGAGATGGCGGGGGAGTGCATCTTCTAAAATCTATTTCTTTGAGATTTTTTAGTTGTTGGTATTCGGCACGAAGCCAAGGGATCTGTTATGCGCCCTATTTTGTTGGAAGAATGGTCTTCTTTGTTATTAGGTATGGAAATCCCTCGCTCGGGGAAGAAAGTGACAGGAGTTGCTATTGACAGTCGACTCGTATTGCCTGGGGACGTGTTTTTTGCTCTTCCTGGGAATCGAACGAGTGGCCACCTATTTTTAAAACAAGCAGCACAATCTGGAGCAGTTGCTGCTGTAGTCGCAAGCGATTATCATGGTCCAAGTTACGGTCTGCAGTTATTGCGTGTGGCGGATCCTCGAGAAGCTTTACGGGCAGCGGGGCGTACCCAAGGAGCTCTTTTCTATGGAGAAGTTATAGGAATCACTGGATCTGTAGGGAAGACAACTACTAAAAATTTTGCAAATCAGTTGCTTTCTTCTGTCTATAAAGTCTTTATGAGTCCCAAAAGCTACAATTCGCAGTTGACGCTGCCTTTAAGCGTTTTAATGGCCGATGGGGATGAGGATTTTTTACTTCTAGAGATGGGAGTTTCTGAACCTAATAACATGAAGAATCTTTTGGAGATCATTGAGCCTACAATCGGTGTGATCACATATATCGACGTGCAGCATGCTATGCATTTTCTGGATAAAGGGGCTCAAGGTATCGTCGAGGAAAAAAGCTTGCTGTTGGAAAGATGTGGGTTGCAGCTCATTCCTAAAGACTCTTCTTGGTTTCAGTTTTTTGCAAAAAAGAATTCTGCAGCAGATCGGTTTTCTTTTTCTATGAGCAATGAAACGGCAGATTTTTATTATCGAGCGATTCATTCCGAAGGAGTCCTTATTAGTGCTCCTGATGGGGACATTGAGTTGCCTGCCGTATTTCCGTATTCTCCAGCGTATATGAATTTTATTATTGCAGTAGCTTTGGCTTGGATTACGAATGTTCCCATGGATCGTTTAGAGCAGGTGAGTCAGTCTCTGTTTTTGCCTGCCATGCGTTTCGAACAGCAAGAGCACAATGGTATCCGAGTGATTAATGATGCATATAATGCTAGTCCTGATGCAATGCTAGCTGCTTTAGATGCTGTTCCTGTTCCTCCAGAGGGAGGTAAGATCATTTTTATCCTTGGGCATATGGCGGAGTTAGGACGATATTCCGATGAATGCCATATTGCTGCAGCTAGGAAAGCTGTGACAAAAGCTCACATCATCTTTTTTGTTGGAGAGAAATGGTTCCCTGTTAGGGATATAGTTCGTGATGCGGATTGCCAGATTGGGTTTTATAGCGCAGTGAGCGAGATTATGGATGCCGTGAAAGCTCTCGTTCAACAGGGAGATGTTGTGTTGTTAAAAGGGTCTCGTAGTTTAGAACTAGAGACTTTATTACCATGCTTTTCGATTTCATAGGTAAAAGATCAGAATTTCTTTTTAGAATAGAAATAGTTAACTTTCAAGTCGCTGTAAGATGCTCTTTTTAACTTGCCTTTTGAAAGCTTAAGTTTAAGATAGAGAATTTCTTATAGGAGCTTCCCATAATAAAACGAGAAAACAGATGCTGCCCCTAACGTATGTTGTGAAAGCCTTTTCTATTGGCTTGTTTTTTAGCCTTTTTTTGATGAAACCTTTGATTTCTTGGTTAAAAAAACAAGGTTTTCAAGATCATATTCACAAAGATCACTGCGAAAAATTAGAAGAGTTACATAAAGACAAAGCATATATCCCTACAGCTGGAGGGATAGTTTTTGTTTTTGCATCTGTGTTGGCGGTTCTTTTATTGTTCCCCATACAGCTTTGGTCTACATGGTTTTGTATTGGAACTATTCTATTATGGGGAGCATTAGGATGGTGCGATGATCAGATTAAAAATCGGCGTAGAGTAGGGCATGGGTTGTCTGCTAAACATAAGTTTCTTATACAGAATTGTTTGGCTGCAGGGGTGGTTCTTCCTATTATGTTCGCATATAAAGAAAGTTTTCTTAGTTTTCATCTTCCTTTTCTAGGAATCGTTTCTTTGCCACATCATTGGTGGAGCTATCTACTCAGTTTTGCTATTGCAACATTGGCTATTGTTGGAACGAGCAATTCAGTCAATCTCACTGATGGATTGGATGGACTTGCGGCAGGAGCTATGGTGATAGCCTGCTTAGGGATGCTTGTCGTTGCTTGTACTAATGGAGCTCCTTGGGCCTTCATTTGTTGTGTTCTTCTAGCTACCTTAGCTGGAAGTTGTCTTGGATTTTTACGTTACAACAAGTCTCCTGCCCGTGTCTTTATGGGAGATACAGGATCTTTGTTTTTAGGAGCCATGCTCGGTATGTGTGCTGTATTATTACGAGCAGAGTTTCTTCTCTTGTTTATGGGAGGGATTTTTGTTCTGGAATCACTATCTGTGATTGTACAAGTCGGAAGTTATAAATTAAGAAAGAAACGAGTCTTTCTTTGTGCCCCTTTACACCATCATTATGAGTATAAGGGGTTATCAGAAAAGGCTGTAGTGAGGAATTTCTTAATTGTCGAGCTTATTTGTGTAGTAGTTGGGATCATTGCAGTATTTGTGGATTAGAGGAGAGTTAGATGGGATTGGAGCGTGTTGTCGTTATCGGCCTAGGTGTCTCTGGGAGGTCTATTGCGCATTTTCTAGCTCAAAAAGGTGTATGTGTATTGGGTGTAGACAAGTCGCTTCATGCACTTCAGAATTGCCCGTATATTCAGGAAAAATATTTGGAGAACGAAGAGTTCCCTTCACAGGTGGATTATGTTGTTCGTTCTCCAGGAGTATCCAAGGAGCATCCTTGGGTACAGGCTGCGATAGCCTCGCACATTCCTGTCATGGCAGATATTCAGTTAGCTTTTCAAACAGAAAAATTTACAGAAAGAGAGTCGTTAGCAATCACAGGGACTACAGGTAAGACAACCACAATATTATTTTTAGAATACTTATTCAAACGGTCTGGGATTCCTGCTTTCGCTATGGGGAATGTAGGAATTCCTATTTTAGATGGTATGCAGAATCCTGGAGTGCGGATTGTTGAAATCAGCTCTTTCCAGCTCGCTGATCAAGAAAAATCCTATCCTGTCTTATCTGGAGGAATGATTCTAAATATCTCAGATAACCATTTAGATTATCATGGGAATTTCTCTGAGTATTTTCAAGCCAAGCAAAATCTTGCTTTATGTATGCGTAATCCCGATGACCTTTGGGTAGGAGATGAGCGTTTTTACGGCCACTTGTATTTAGAAGAAGTACAGAAGTATATGCGTTTATTAGATAAAGAAAGTGCATTAAAACCATTGTACTTGCATGATAAGTACAACTACTGTTGTGCCTATCTGCTTGCTAAAACAGAATTCCCAATATCCGAAACTAGCTTTATAGAAGCTGTGGCTACTTTTAACAAGCCTCCTCACAGGATGGAATATTTGGGGCAAAAGCAAGGCATACATTATATCAATGATAGTAAGGCAACCACGGTGAGTGCTACAGAAACAGCTCTTTTAGGGGTTGGGAATCAGGCAATTGTGATTCTTGGAGGAAGAAATAAGGGATGCACGTTCTCTTCGCTTCTTCCCGCTTTGCGAAAAGCTGCGAAGAGTGTAGTCGCTATGGGAGAGTGCGCTCAGGAGATCGCTCGAGATCTAGAAGAGTTCCCTGTAACCGTAGTGAAAAATTTATCTGAGGCTTTACTATGTGCTGAAGAGCAAGCAGTGCCTGGAGATGTGATTGTATTGTCTCCGGCTTGTGCTAGCTTTGATCAATTCCGTAGCTATGAAGAGCGAGGGGCAATGTTTAAGCAGTTGGTTGGGATGGAAGAGGTTCTTTTATGAATCGTAGAAACACGATGATTGTAGCAACTGCTGTGAATGCAGTGCTATTGGCAGTGCTGTTTATGACCGCGCGCCATTCAGAGCAAGAAATAGAGTATTCTCAGAAAATAGCTCCTATTAAAATCTTAGAGCCCGTTCCGGTTGTTGATAAGGCTCCAGAGAAGTTAGAGAAAAAGCCTGAGGTGATTGCGAAGCCTTCTCAGGTCGTTAGAAATCCTGTCGTTTCTAAAGCTGAACTTGCTGCGCAATTTGCAGACAAAAATCCTAAGACAGAGAAGGAATCTAGTGGGGGCTCTAAAGAGATTTCATCTACCCCTGTAGAATCGACGACTCCTGTCGCTCCAGAAATTTCTGTTGTGAACGCTAAGGTAGTAGAGAAAACTCCTGAAAAAGAGGAATTCTCTACTGTTATTGTTAAGAAAGGAGACTTTTTAGAACGTATAGCTAGATCCAATCACACTACAGTTTCTGCATTGATGCAGTTGAATGACTTATCTTCGACACAGTTACAGATAGGACAAGTGTTACGAGTTCCTAAAACGAATAAGACAGAGAAGGATCTTCAAGTGAAGACTCCAAATCTGGAAGATTACTATGTAGTCAAGGAAGGAGATAGTCCTTGGGCCATTGCATTGAGTAATGGTATTCGTTTGGATGAGCTGTTGAAGTTAAATGGATTAGATGAGCAGAAAGCTCGTAGATTACGTCCAGGGGATAGATTACGAATTCGATAAATCTCTGGAATTATTATGAAATGGTTCCTGATTTCCTGTTTATTAGGAATTTTTTCTCTCGGGCTGATCATGGTGTTTGATACCTCATCAGCAGAGGTTTTGGATCGAGCTTTGTCGTGTAGTACACACAAAGCTCTGATCCGGCAGATTACTTATCTTGGATTGGGACTTGGTATCGCTTCATTTGTGTACATCTTAGGATGGAAGGATTTCTTGAAAATGAGCCCTATGTTGCTGATTTTCTTGGGGATTACTCTTGTTTTGGTTCTTATTCCAGGTATTGGTGTTTGTAGAAATGGAGCTAAGCGTTGGCTAGGAGTGGGGCAGTTAACTTTACAGCCTTCTGAATTTGTTAAATATTTAGTTCCATGTGTTGCTATCGAATGTTTAACAACAAAACCTTCTATTCGTAGTAGTTTTAAACGATTCGTAGCTTTTGTTGCTCTGTTGTTTATCCCCATTATGTTGATAGCGATTGAACCTGACAATGGATCTGCGGCCGTGATCTCATTTTCCTTAATTCCAGTTTTTATCGTAACTGCAGTGCGATTACGCTATTGGCTGCTTCCTTTGCTATGTATTCTGTGTATTGGAGGTACATTTGCCTATCGGCTCCCTTATGTTCAGAATCGTTTGCAAGTTTACCTACATCCTGAATTAGATATTAAAGGAAGAGGCCATCAACCTTACCAAGCTAAAATTGCAGCAGGCTCTGGAAGAGTGTTTGGTAAAGGTCCAGGAAAAGGATTACAAAAATTAACTTATCTTCCAGAAGCTCAGAATGATTACATTGCTGCTATTTACGCAGAAGAGTTTGGATTTATTGGGATGCTCCTATTGATTCTTCTCTACATGGGATTTATTTATAGCGGGTATGTCATTGCAATGCGAGCCTCCCTTTTATCTGGAGCGGCTCTTGCTATTTCAATCACTGTGATTATTGGGATGCAAGCTTTTATTAACTTGGGTGTTGTTTCTGGGTTATTGCCTAGCAAGGGAGTGAACCTTCCATTTTTTAGTCAGGGAGGCTCTTCTCTAATTGCTAATATGTGTGGCATGGGATTGCTATTAAGGATATGTGATGAAGAAAATCAACAAAATCGTATTGGCAGTGGGGGGAACAGGAGGGCACATTATCCCTGCTCTAGCAGCAAGAGAGACTTTTATTCATGAAGACATAGAAGTCTTACTTTTAGGGAAAGGATTAGCTCATTTTTTAGGGGATGATTCAGAGGTCGCCTATTGTGATATCCCTTCAGGATCGCCTTTTTCTTTGCGTGTCAATCGGATGTTCTCTGGGGCTAAGCAGTTATATAAAGGTTATGTCGCAGCTCTACAAAAGATCAGAGATTTTACTCCTGATTTAGCAATAGGATTTGGGAGTTACCATTCCTTACCTGCTATGCTTGCTTCTATAAGAAGTAGGATTCCTCTTTTTCTGCATGAACAGAATATTGTTCCTGGGAAAGTGAATAAGTTATTTTCACGTTTTGCTAAAGGTGTAGGGATGTCTTTTGCAGCAGCAGGGGAACATTTCCATTGCCGAGCCGAAGAAGTCTTTCTCCCTATCAGGAAACTGTCTGAGCAGATCGTTTTCCCTGGAGCTTCTCCTGTCATTTGTGTGGTAGGAGGATCCCAAGGAGCAAAAATTTTAAATGATGTTGTTCCAAAAGCCTTGGCTCGTATTCGAGAAAGTTATTCGAATTTATATGTTCATCATATTGTAGGGCCTAAAGGAGACCTTCAAGCGGTTTCTCAAGTTTATCAAGATGCTGGTATCAATCATACAGTTACCGCATTTGATCACAATATGCTCGGCGTACTACAGGCAAGCGATTTAGTGATTAGTAGATCTGGAGCAACGATGCTTAATGAGTTGCTTTGGGTTCAGGTGCCTGCCATTCTTATTCCTTATCCAGGTGCTTATGGACATCAAGAAGTGAATGCAAAATTCTTCACGCATACTGTAGGTGGAGGGACTATGATTTTGCAGAAGTATTTAACAGAAGAAAGTTTGAGTAAGCAGGTTTTACTTGCTTTAGATCCTGCAACCAGTGAAAATAGGCGCAAGGCTATGCTTTCCGCACAACAGAAGAAGTCTTTCAAATCACTGTATCAGTTTATTTGTGAATCTCTATAGGCTCATGATGAAAAGCTTGTTTTACCACTTTATTGGTATTGGTGGGATTGGAATGAGTGCTTTAGCACATGTTCTGCTCGATCGAGGATATAGCGTATCGGGAAGTGATCTTTCCGAGGGGAAAGTGGTAGAGAAGCTGAAGAATAAAGGAGCGGAATTCTTTTTAGGGAATCAAGAAGAACATATCCCTGAAGGCGCTGTAGTTGTATACAGTTCAAGTATTTCTAAAAAAAATCCTGAATTTTTATCAGCTAAAAGTAGAGGGAACCGCGTAGTTCATCGAGCCGAATTATTAGCCGAGCTTGCTCAAGATCAGATTTCTATTTTTGTTACAGGAAGTCATGGAAAGACAACAGTCTCTTCTTTAATTACAGCCATTTTGCAGGAAGCGAAGAAAAATCCGTCCTTTGCTATAGGAGGTTTGAATCAAGAAGGCATCAATGGTGGTTCGGGATCGGAATATTTTGTTGCTGAAGCAGATGAGAGCGATGGGTCTATTCGGTGTTATACTCCAGAGTTTTCTGTTATTACGAATATAGATGATGAGCATCTGTCTAATTTTGAAGGAGATCGAGAGCTTCTTCTGGCTTCTTTGAAAGACTTTGCACTCAAGACTCAGCAGATCTGTTGGTATAATGGAGATTGTCCTCGCTTGCGTTCATGCTTGCAAGGGCATACTTTTGGATTGGACTCTTCTTGTGATCTACATATTCTATCTTATTATCAAGAAGGATGGAGACTGTACTTTACAGCAAAGTATCAAGATGTAGTGTATGCAGATATAGAAGTGCAATTGGTCGGCATGCATAACGTTTTGAATGCTGCAGCAGCTATG
The DNA here is from genome assembly GCF_000012125.1 of Chlamydia trachomatis A/HAR-13. Classification (NCBI taxonomy): domain Bacteria; kingdom Pseudomonadati; phylum Chlamydiota; class Chlamydiia; order Chlamydiales; family Chlamydiaceae; genus Chlamydia; species Chlamydia trachomatis. The sequence continues at coordinate 898,532 of NC_007429.1, forward strand.
GGAATAGCTCTGTCATTGGGTATAGATGAAGGTGCTATAAGAAATGCTTTCAGAGGGTTTTCAGGAGTTCAAAGACGATTACAAAGAAAGAATTCTTCTGAGACCTTTCTCTTTTTAGAAGATTATGCACACCATCCTTCAGAGATTTCTTGTACATTACGTGCTGTTCGTACTGCTGTTGGACAGAGACGTATTTTAGCTATTTACCAGCCTCATCGTTTTTCTCGATTAAGAGAGTGTATAGACAGCTTCCCGTCAGCATTTAAAGATGCTGATGAAGTCTTGTTAACAGAAGTGTACAGTGCAGGAGAGGAGGCGGAAGATATTTCGTATCAGAAGCTTGCTGAAGCTATTAGTCAAGAGTCGATAGTAAAGTGTACGCATATTCCGTTTCATGAGTTGCAGAGACATTTAGAGCAGTCCATCCGTGTACACGATGTGTGTGTATCTTTAGGTGCTGGTAATATTGTGAATTTGGGAGAAAAGTTAAGAGATTTTGAGCCTCAAAAACTGCACTTAGGAATTATTTGTGGAGGGAAATCATGCGAACACGAGATTTCCGTTCTATCTGCAAAAAATATAGCTAAACATCTTTCAAAATCCTTTTATGATGTGAGTTATTTTTTAATTACTCGAGAAGGATTATGGGAGAGCGTCTCTTCATTAGAGACTGCTGAAGACTCAGGGAAATCCGTTTTTGATCCAGAAATAGCTCAGAGACTAGAAAAAGTAGACGTAGTGTTGCCGATACTACATGGTCCCTATGGTGAAGATGGAGCTATGCAAGGATTTCTAGAGACTATTGGCAAGCCTTATACAGGTCCTGCTATCGCTTTCTCTGCGATAGCAATGAATAAAGTGTTTACTAAGCGTTTTATGAGTGATTTAGGGATTCCTGTCGTTCCTTATCTCCCTTTAACATTAGCAGGATGGAAGCAAGAACAAGATAAGTGGTTAGCACATATTGTAGAGGCTTTTTCATTTCCTATGTTTGTGAAATCTTCGCATTTAGGATCTAGTATCGGCGTCTTCGAAGTTCATAATGTTATAGAATTACGAGATGCCATTAATGAAGCTTTTATGCGAGATAACGACGTGTTTGTAGAAGAAAATCGCTTAGGTTGCAAAGAAATAGAAGTTTCTGTCTTAGGAGATGGATCTGGTGCGTTTGTCGTTGCTGGTCTGCATGAGCGTCGTGGGAGTGGAGGTTTTATAGACTATCAAGAGAAGTATGGGTTAAGTGGTAAGTCTAGTGCGCAGATCGTATTTGATACAGATCTCTCTAAAGAAATACAGGAACAAATACTAGAAGCTGCGGATAAAATTTACCGTTTATTGCTAGGGAAAGGGTCGTGTCGTATTGACTTTTTTGTAGATGAAGAAGGAAATTTCTGGTTATCTGAGATGAACCCCATTCCTGGAATGACAGAAACGAGCCCATTTCTTACATCTTTCATCCGTAAAGGGTGGAGTTATGAACAGATAGTCCATCAACTTGTTATTGATGGGCTGCAACGATTTAACCAACGCCAACGCTTGATATCGACGTCTTTTGTAGATCAAGCGTTCGCTATTCAGTAAGCTCCAACAAGAGAGACTCTTTGTTGGGCAATCAAGCTAATCATGATGATGAGAGCAGCTACAACCTGGGCATACACCTGCAAGAGATCGTACAATGACCGAAGGTTCTTCTTCGATGCTATTTTCAGCAAAAGAAGAATCTTCTTCGAAATCTTCGGCAGAAGCTGCAGAGATATAATCTAAAGACAAAACTTCTTCATCTGTGAGAGAGCCGTTTTCAGGTTGAGCAAGCTCAACAAGGATTTTTTTCTGCAATCTAGCGCCTACACGTTTTAGAATGGTTCTTAGCGCTTGTATGGTTTGTCCTTTTCTCCCGATGATCTTTCCAATATCTTCAGAAGCGGCATGGATCTCCAGCTTAAGGGTTGCGCTGGCTTTGTCCTCGGATGACCGAATCTCAACGGCGTTGGGATCGGTAACTAAATTTTTAACGATGTACGCTGCAAAATCTTCCATAAAATCCAATGTAAAATGAGAAATAAAAACCTTGATAAGAGTCTCTTGCCCAAGATTGTGGGAAGAATATATGAAATTCTAAAAAAGCGTCAATATTTTCGCTTATAGGCCACTATGGGCTAATTTATGGTGAAAAATTCTAGAGATAGAAACCTCTTCATTTACGTTTAAGTAAAAGATAGTCTTCGCAACGAAGGTCGCAAATGACAGCTTGTTGAGGAGAGAAGGCTCCTAGAGAGAGTGCTTGTTGATAGTGTTGGATTCCAGGAAGGAAAGAGTCTTTACGAAAACGTAAGAGTGTTCCAGAAGATAAGGATACCACAAATTCTCCCGGATAATGATCGATTTGAGATAAGTCAATGATGCTAGGAGGATCCATCTGTAGTTGATCTATTAGGCTCGTGACAATAGACAGTGTTTGATGTGGAATGCGTGTTTGGGAAAGAGCTTGTTGCGAAAAGAAGACTGTAGGTAGTTCTAAGGATTGAAAAAAGGGCAAAGCTGGGAAGGTTTGTCCTTCATAACCTATGAATGTATGAGTTTGATTTCCTAAAAAAGCTAACGGAGTATGCAAAGCATAGGAAATAGCTAAGCCTTTATGATCAGGAACCTTCTCAATAGAAATAAAAGAAAAAACTCCTAATTCATTTAAAAAGTGCTCGGCAGACTTCGTGGAAAATGTCTGTAAAGCTGGAGGGGAATCAGCAGAAAGATGTAAGATATCCGAGAAAAAAGGCTCAGGAAGGCAAGGAGGCTCCGTACAGGTAAGAAACAATGTCTTAATAGGCGTTAGGGAGTGCTTGAAATTTAAAAAACTAGGCAGAGTCAGCCATAAGCCGATGGGTAAAAAGACGAGAACGCTAACGAAGATACACAGGAAAGCGTAGGGAAGAGAATAATTCGGCCCTTTAGCAAAAAAAAGACGCCATATATGTACTAAAAAAGAGGGGGAGCGGGGGGGCAAAATAACCTCTAACGTGCATCTAGAAGAATCTAAAAAGAATTGCTTTTTTAAATAGAAAAAAAGTGAGAAACCCTTATTGGAAGATAAAAGGTAGAGACTTCTTCCGTCAAGAATTTCATCATTAGATTACAAGCTGAATTAGAAGGCGAGATTATGGAATGGATAGCAAGAGAGTACAAAAATATTTTTATCGTCTCTTTAAAAGGGGATATGGATGCTGTGACGGTTCCTGCTTTAGAAGAGTTTCTAACAAAATCCATTGCAAAAGGACGTGTTAATGTTTTGTTAAATATGGAGAAAGTTTTTTATATGAGTAGTGCAGGTTTACGCACACTGCTCTCATTAGCAAAATTAACACAAAATCATAATGGGAAGCTTTGTATCTGTTGTCTTAGAGATGAAGTTGCTGATATTATTCGTATCGCAGGATTGGATAAAGTAATCACCATCCGTAAAGCAGAACAAGAATCTTTTAGCGATTTTTAAACTATGTCCTCATCATCCTCTTCGGGAGCTGCAACTGGATTCGCTGTATGTTCGGATCCGCAAAAATCTTTTTCAAAAATGTTTAAGCGGACAGTGATTCTGTTGGCTGGGCCAACAGGATCTGGTAAAACAGCGGTTTCTCTTAAATTGGCACCTCTTGTGGACGGAGAGATTATCTCCGTAGATTCTATGCAGGTGTATCAGGGAATGGATATTGGAACAGCAAAAGTTTCCCTAGCAGACCGTAAGGAGGTTCCGCATCACTTGATAGATGTGTGTCATGTCCAAGAGTCTTTTAATGCTGTTGATTTCTATTATCATGCAGTGCAGGCATGTCAAGATATCTTGTCGCGTAATAAAGTCCCCATTCTCGTAGGAGGGACAGGTTTTTATTTCCATACTTTTCTATCAGGTCCGCCATCTGGGCCTTCTCCAGATTTTGTATTGCGGGAGCAGCTTACATTAGAAGCGCAGGAACGAGGAATAAGCGCTCTATATCAAGAATTAGAGCTTTTGGATCCTGTTTATGCAGCCACTATTACCAAGCATGATAAGAATAAAATTATTCGTGCTTTAGAAATTATTCGAAAAACAGGGAGTAAGGTATCTAGTTATGCCTGGCAATCTACCGTAAATGAATCAAAAGAGTATCATTGTCGGGGGTGGCTTTTATCTCCAGATCCAGAGTTATTGCGCCATAATATTTTAGAACGATGTGATCAGATGTTAGAAGAAGGGCTTTTAGACGAGGTGCAGGCTCTTTTAGCTGCTGGGATCAAAGGGAATTCTTCCGCATCACGAGCAATTGGATACAGAGAATGGATAGAGTTCTTGGATTTAGGAAGCCCACCAGACTTATTTGAGATCACGAAGCAAAAATTTATTACCAATACGTGGCGTTATACTAAGAAACAGCGTACCTGGTTTAAGAGGTGTTCTTTGTTTAGAGAGCTTAGGCCCATGGGGATGACTCTGGATGATATGGCAAAGAAGATAGCGCAAGACTATTTTCTTTGTGGGTAAATCCTCATCTAGCTAAAGAGAGCGGGCGGTAAAAGGTATCTCGTTCTACAGGAGTAAATCCTGCTTGAAGTAGCATTGCGCAGATCTCCTTCTCAGAGCTTTGCAGATCCCAGCCTGTGCATTTGTGGACACTTTCATCAAGTATTGTGCCACCGAAGTCGTCGGCTCCATAAAAGAGTCCCTTAACACCCTCTTCCTTCCCTTCCCCAAACCATGATGCTGCGATGTGGTCAAAATTATCTAAAAAAATTCTTGCCACCGCAAGAATGCGGTAATAGAGTTCGGGAGACGCTTGGTGAGGGACGCGTCTCCCTAGTGCTGTATTATTAGGTTTATAACTCCAAGGGATGAAGCTAAAAAATCCAGGATTCTCATCTTGCGCATCACGAAGAGTTTGTAGATGTAGCAGAATATCTTCTGGGCTTTCTACATGGCCAAACATCATGGTTGCTGTTGAACGGAATCCTAAGCGATGAGCGAGTTTGTGGAATTGTATCCAGCCATCCGGCCCCATTTTTTTAGGAGATATTTGTTTCCGAATTCTTTCAGATAAGATTTCGGCTCCTCCTCCAGGAATAGTGCGTTGACCAGCTTCCCAGAGACGTTCCAAAGCTTGTTCGGTAGAGATCCCCGATATTTGAGCAGCATGTGCGATTTCTACTGCAGAAAAAAAGTGCGGGTGTAAAGAAGGAAATTCCTTTTTTGTGATGGAAACTAGAGTTTCTAAGTAGTCAATGCCAATTTGTGGATGAACTCCTCCTTGTAGTAAAACGGTTTTGATGCCAGCTTGAACATAGCGCTGCATTAATTGTCGGAATTCATCAAAGGAGAGTAGATAGGCATTGGAAGAATGCGGTTTTCTGTAAAATGCGCAAAATGCACAATCTATTTTACAAATGTTCGTGTAGTTAGGATTAGCATCAAGGACATAGGTAATAGTATTTTGAGGGTAGCGTTGTTTGCGTAATGAATCTGCATGGATTCGAAGCTCTTCCAAGGGGGAATAAAGAAAAAGGCGGAGTCCTTCCTGGAACGAAGTTCTTGCGGGAGATCCCATAAAACCGTTGACGATAATGCATTGCCAGAGCAAACTTTGACTACCAATTGTTTTTTTTGTCAAGACTCACACTAACCAATAGTTATCATATGGATATTCCAGAACAGGGCTCAAATACACCAGAAGTAGAGCAAGCAGCTTGCTGCAATCAAGAAGCGGCAGAAAATGATCGTGCTAAAGATGAGCTCTCTTCTTCAGAGATCTCAGCAGAAGCTGTCCAGAGTTGCGAGTCAATGGAAGCTTTTGAGCAAGTGGTTGCAGAACGCAGCTCAATTGAAGAAAAGATTTTATTTGCATTAGAGCAGATGGGAGCTTTGCTAAAAGGTGCGGATCAGAATAGCGATTTGAAGCTGTTCTGGAATGTGAGAAAGTTTTGTCTACCTTTATTCCAGCAGTTGGAGGATCCTGTTCAGCGAGCCAATCTTTGGGGGCGTTACACTGAACTAACAAGGGAAGGGCGTCATATCAAGACTTTGCAAGATGAAGAAGGCGCTTTCCTAGTAGGACAGATTGAGCTGGCTATTTCTTGTTTGGAATCTGGTGTTCAGGGATTTTTCTCAAAAACAGAGAAAGAAGAGATCTCTGAGGAGGATCGAGCTGCGTTAGAAATTCCTAGTTTGTCTGCACATAAAGATTTCTATTTGTCTACGCATGCAGATCTGCGTTGGTTAGGAAGTTTCTCTTCTCAAATTATCAATTTGAGAAAAGAGCTTATGAATATTAGCATGCGTATGCGGCTGAAAAGCCAGTTTTTTCAGAAGTTATCCGTTTTAGGGAATAAGGTATTTCCTCGTAGAAAAGAATTAACCGAGAAGGTGAGCGAACTATTTGCTCAAGATGTGGAAGCTTTTGTAGAAAGATATTTTTCAAGAGCCTCTAGAGAGTCTCTTAAGAAGTCCGTCTTTTTCTTAAGAAAAGAAATTAAGAGATTGCAGCAGGCTGCTAAGTATCTATCTATTTCTTCTGGAGTTTTTTCTTCGACACGTTTGGGACTGAGTCAGTGTTGGGATCAGCTTAAAGGCTTAGAAAAAGAAATCCGCCAGGAACAAAGCCGTTTGGCTGCTACTTCCGCTGAGAATATGAAGGAAGTTCAAGGGCGTTTAGATCAGGTAGAAGTCCTTTTACAGGAGAACGAAGAGGTCCATAAGATCCGTAAGGAGATAGAGGCAATTTCTAAACATATTCGAGGAATCTCTCTGGTTCATGATGATGTTGTTCTATTGAAGGGCCGTATTCAGACTTTGTTAGGAGAGGTCCGAGAGAGAGAAGCTGTCATTGAGAAAGAAATGAAGGAGTTGCAAGCTAAAGCAGAGCGGGCTAGGGCAGAAGCAATTCAAGCACTGGAAAACGAAGTGCAAAGTTTCTGTGATCAATGTAATGAAGGAGATCTTCCTGAAGGGGCTAAAGAGCGTTGTCAGGAGCTGAAAGAAGCTGTGCAGAAGATGGCTTATCTGCCTTATGCGAAGAAAGTAGCTTTGGATAATCAAATCAACGCTGCGCAGAGAAGCGTTCTTGCACGGCTAGAAGAACAAATGCTAGCTTGTCCAGATGCAAAAGAAAAAGTATTAAATATGCGGCAGGTTCTGGAACAAAGAATGCTGCGGCGTAAAGAGCTCAAAGCTAAATTTGAGTGTGATAAGAAATTATTAGGGGGATCCGGCCTCGATTTTGACCGTGCTTTGCAGTATAGTGCTATGGTGGAAGAGGATAGAAAGGCCCTTGAAGAGCTTGATGCAGCCATTATCGAGTTGAAAAGACAAATACAGCAGTTTGTTTAAAAGCTGATAATGGAGGAGTAAGAACAAGTAGTCAAAAGGTGAAGAGCCTTTTGGCTATTTTTTTTAAATTGTTTTAAAGAGTGGCAACTTAGGACTGGAAAACATCTATGTATACACCGTATCCTAGATGGTTCGGTTTGTTCTCACTACAGGTTTTTATGTTCATGATGAGAACGATCGCAAAATGTTGCGAGAAAAGCCTTAGCTCTTTGAAATAAAAATATGTCCATAAGGATAGCAGAGAAGTCCTAATCTTGCTCTGGCATGGAAGTTAGCTTGAGTACGGTGACTAGGTTTTTGAGAAAGCTCTTCAAAGAGTAGGGGATCTCGCTAGAGGAAAGAGGCTATTTTTGGTAAAGAATATCCACGAGAGCTAGGGCTCAAAGGGATTTTTCTCTTTAGAAAAAAAGCTCGACCTTATCTTAGATAATCGGGTATTCTCAGGCCAGTTTCATGGATTCGTTTTGTTTAAATTTATTGAAGGTAATTGTTAAAGCTATTGATAACAAAAAAGGCCGTAACCCTGTTGTTTTAGACGTTCAAAACATTTCCCAATTAACAGATTATTTTGTTTTTGTTGAAGGGAACGTTGGGGTTCACATTAAAGCTATAGCTGACACAATTATAGAGGAGTTAAAAAAACTAAAAGTCTATCCATTGAATGTGGAAGGACTTAGTCATAGTGATTGGGTTGTTATTGATTACGGATTTATTGTTATCCACTTATTTGTTTCTTCGGTACGAGAGCAGTATTGTTTAGAAGAATTGTGGAAGGACGGAGCAATCATTACGTCTGATTGTCTAGCTTCTTAAAGGAGAAAGTATGAACAAAAAACGTGTAGTCGTTACAGGAATGGGGATCGTCTCCTGCCTTGGGAATGAAGTAGAATCTTTCTATGATGGCCTATTGGCGGGAATTAGTGGAGTGCGAACAATCACGTCTTTTCCCTGCGATGATTATGCTACGCGTTTTGCTGGCTGGATAGAAGAATTTAACTCAGAGCCTTACTTAGATAAAAAACAAGCTAGACGAGTTGATCCTTTTATTACTTATGCAGTTGTAGCTGCAAAGAAGGCAATAGCTATGTCCCGTTGGGATCAAGATACTCTTCCCGCAGATTCTCATCGTTGTGGGGTGATTATTGGTTCTGGAATGGGAGGATTACGAACCCTGGATGAGGGGATTGAAAAACTATCGGCTGGAAATAGAAAATTATCTCCATTCTTTATTCCTTACATCATTACGAATATGGCTCCGGCTTTAATCGCAATGGATTATGGGTTAATGGGACCTAATTATTCTATTTCAACAGCCTGTGCAACAGCAAACTACTGTATTGATGCCGCTTATCAGTACCTCATTGAGGGTCGAGCAGATGTTATCGTTTGTGGAGGAACTGAAGCGGCTATTAACCGTGTTGGTTTAGCTGGATTTATTGCGAATCGCGCATTGTCAGAAAGAAATGATGCTCCAGAACAAGCTTCGCGCCCTTGGGATAGGGATCGAGACGGTTTTGTTTTGGGGGAGGGTGCAGGAATTCTTGTTTTGGAAACCCTTGATAATGCTTTGAAAAGAGGGGCTCCGATTTTTGCGGAGGTACTTGGCACATATACAACGTGCGATGCTTTTCATATTACTGCTCCTAGAGATGATGGCGAAGGAATCACTGCCTGTATATTGGGAGCCTTGAATAAGGCTGGGATTCCTAAAGAACGGGTGAATTATATTAATGCACACGGAACGTCGACGCCTCTAGGGGATCTATCAGAGGTATTGGCTTTGAAGAAAGCTTTTGGAAGCCACGTCAAAAACTTGCGAATGAATTCAACGAAGTCGTTGATAGGGCACTGCTTGGGAGCTGCAGGAGGAGTAGAAGCTGTTGCAACCATTCAAGCCATCCAGACTGGGAAGTTGCACCCAACAATCAATGTAGAAAATCCGATAGCAGAAATAGAAGAATTCGATGTGGTTGCGAACAAAGCTCAAGATTGGGATGTCGATGTAGCTATGTCAAATTCTTTTGGTTTTGGCGGACACAATTCAACGATATTATTTTCGAGGTATGAACCTTCATTATGATGAAAACTAAGCACGAATATTCTTTTGGCGTTATTCCTATCAGATTTTTTGGTACTCCGGATAGAAGTACCTTAAAGGCTTGTTTTGTCTGCCATACAGATGGGAAACATTGGGGTTTCCCTAAGGGGCATGCTGAGGAAAAAGAAGGCCCTCAGGAAGCTGCTGAGAGAGAACTTGTAGAAGAAACTGGTTTGGGGATTGTTAATTTTTTCCCAAAAATATTTGTGGAAAATTATTCCTTTAATGACAAAGAAGAAATCTTTGTGCGTAAAGAGGTAACTTATTTTCTTGCAGAGGTTAAAGGCGAAGTACATGCTGATCCTGATGAGATCTGTGATGTGCAGTGGCTAAGCTTTCAAGAAGGTTTACGCCTTTTAATTTTCCCAGAAATTCGTAATATTGTTACGGAAGCAGATAAATTTGTTCAAAGTTATCTATTTGCTTCATAAAATCCCCTAGGATGAAAAAAACTTGGTTAGGAAGGGCCGTTGTGGAATCTCCCACAACAGCCTTTTCTTTTTCTGTCGATTTACATAAAAAGATTGCAATAGTCTTCGTGAGCAAGACGAATGACTTTTTGAGCTTCTTTTTTGCCGTATAAACCTACAATTTCAATTTTAGCTGGTTTTGCTTGAATTAAGCTTTCTGGAGTAGCTTTATAGGTTAAGAAATAGTGTTGGATCATGTCCAAAACTGTGCCTGGGCATTCAGAAATATCTTCTATATTGCCATAGACTAAATCATCTTCTAGAACAGCGATGATTTTATCATCGGCTTCTTCCGAGTCTAAAATACGAATCCCTCCGATAGGACGCGCTTGCAAGAGGATATTCCCTTGTGTAATATTTTTTTCCGTTAACACACAGATATCAAGAGGATCGCCATCGCCTTTGATATTCTCTCTGTTACTTTGTTGACCACTGTATTCTCCAGAAAGATCTCCACAATAAGTCTTAGGTAACAGCCCGTATAAGCAAGGACAAAAGTTAGAAAACTTTTGTGGCCGATCCACTTTTAGGATACCAGTTTCTTTATCCAGTTCGAATTTAACGGAGTCGGCTGGAGTGATTTCTATATAGCAACAAAGAGATTCATAATCATCGCGTGTTAATACTGGCCCATGCCAAGGATGAGCTATGGATAATGGTGTTTTAGACATAAGATCACTCTCTATTAAAGTGTTTTATGCGCAATTATCCTGCGCATCCGGCTTATTCGTCCAGATAGTTTTAGTCTTCTGTTCTCGCAGTAAAACTTTTATTTTATCGGCAGCCTTTCTTTTTGCTTTTATTCTTGTCATTGTGAAAAATGTTGAAAAGTTACTTGTGGCAATCCTTTCAGACAGGTTTTTTGTACGAAAGACGAGAGTGATTGTACTGCAAAATAATATGAGCCGGACGTAGGATATGAAATACTCTTTGCAAATAGAAGACCTACATATTGAAGGATATGAACAGGTTTTGAAAGTTACTTGCGAGTCTGTACAGTTAGTTGCTGTAATTGCTATTCATCAGACAAAAGTGGGTCCAGCTTTAGGAGGCATTCGTGCCTTCCCTTATCTTCAATTTGAGGATGGTTTACAAGATGCTCTACGTTTGTCAAAAGCAATGACATACAAAGCTCTTCTCAGCAGTACAGAAACCGGAGGCGGGAAGAGTGTCATTTTCTTGCCAAAAGGGATGACTAGTCCTACAGAAGGAATGCTGCGAGCTTTTGGGCAAGCTGTAAACTCTTTACAAGGGAAGTACATTGCGGCCGAGGATGTGGGGGTCTCTGTTCAGGATGTCATGATTATTCGTGAAGAGACACCGTATGTTTGTGGTCTTGTAACAGTCAGTGGAGACCCTTCTATTTACACAGCTCACGGCGTGTTTTTATGTATTCAAGAAACTGCAGATTACCTTTGTAAAACGGATATACGAGGAAAACGTGTCGCTGTACAAGGGTTAGGAGCAGTCGGACGTAAGTTGGTGCATGAACTGTTCTTTGCCGGTGCAGAGTTAATCGTTTACGACACAAGGAAAGATCTTCTCGATGAAGTAGTGACTTTATATGGCGCCCAAGTGGATGAAAATATCATCTCTGCGGATTGCGATATTCTATGCCCATGTGCCTTAGGTGGAATTATTAATTCGATGAGTATCGATCAGCTGCGATGTCGCGCTATTGTTGGAGCAACCAACAATCAATTAGAAAATCCTGCTATAGGCAGAGAATTGGTTGCTAGAGGGATTCTTTATGCTCCAGACTATCTTGCTAACGCAGGAGGCTTATTGAATGTCGCTGGTTCCGTAGGGCGAGCTTATTCGCCTAAAGAAGTGTTAAGCAAGGTGGAAGGCCTGCCGAAAATACTTCGTAAATTATACGAACAAGGGGCTAAAGAAAACCGAGACACAGGGACGTTGGCTGATGCTATAGTTGAAGAGCGCTTAGCTGTTTATGCTTAGTAGCAGAGACATGAGTGGCAAGGGGGAGCATGTTTTGAGTAGCTTGGTGACGTAGTTTGTATAGAGTCTCTAAAATCGTGCTATGCATTTGCTCGTTAGCAGAAGCAAGAATCAAAGGATGTCTATCTAGATATAAATTTGGATTAGAAAAAGGGAGAGGATTCCCCGATATATCTGTAACGAGGCCTCCAGCTTCTTCTATAAGAAACACACCGGGAGCATGGTCTCTGTAGTGGGCTCGTGGAGGGGAATACGGGATGCGAATGAAGAAGTCTACCGTATTATCTGCAACCCAAGCGTATTTGCATTGACTATCTGCTCGGATAGGCTGAGGATTCCAAGGGAGATGTTTACTGAGAATATGTGTAGTTAAATGTTGATGGTTTCTAGCTGATAAGGAGGCTTCACAGAATTTACAGGTAGGTTGGAAATCTTCGTGCAGGGAGAAGGGGAAGGAATGGGTAGGATTACAAATCGTAAGTCCTTCGCCTTTGGCTGCCGAATAGATTTTGAAAGAGTTATTTTCAGAAGAAGGGCAAGCGATAACGGAGAGAACAGGAGTATGTTCGTAAAATAGAGAAAGAGCGATGGCGAAACAACGTTGTTTGATGAATCCCGAAGTACCGTCGATAGGGTCCGTTAACCAAAATAGTGAAGAGTGGGAGCTTTCCGGAGAGAGGGCCTGATACAAATCTTGACAGGAGACTTTGGGATCGAGCTGCTGCGCAAATTGTAGGATTTGAGGGATCCTAGGGTGATCCGTGGCAGGATTGAGAGTTTCTTCTCCGACCAGCGGGATATGCGGAAATAAAGATGTCAGTTTTTGGTAAAAATAATATTGGATAGCGTAATCAGCGGGAGTAACGTATGTCTGGTCAGGCTTTTTCCAAAAGGGAATAAATTTATGAGCTTTTCGATAGCGCATCAGTGACAGCATAGCCTGCATGACAACTGTTTCCGCAGCTTTTTGGCAGTCATTGAGGAGGGAGAACATAAGCTTTTCCGCTGGTTGCAAAGAGGTAACAATCACTCATTATAGGGAGCGAATGTTGCTGTAGTGAGAGGACATCCTAACCAGAGAGATAGTTTCTTAGCAAGAGCAGAGCTATTGTAGAGTTGCGCAAATAACTTGGATTTCTGTAAAGATTATTAACGAAAAATATGAAGCCACGATATCTTTTTGATAATAAATGAAAAGAATAGTTCTTTTCAGAATGCAAACCTGTTAATTTGGATATGGAAATATTGCACTCTTTGGTGCAAGAATAATTTTAACAAAACCAAGAGGAAGTATGAAGATAGGGTTTTGGCGTAGACTGTATGAGGTGTGTTATACTTCTCTTATAGGGTGCGCTTTGAAACTTCGCTATCGTGTATTAGTCGAAGGGATAGAGTCTATTAACCAGAATTCCCAGAAGGGAGCTTTATTTCTTTCTAATCATGTAGCAGAGATAGACCCTGTCATTTTAGAGCACGTGTTTTGGTTAAAGTTTCACGTGCGACCTATAGCGGTAGATTATTTATTCAATAATCCAGTGGTAAAATGGTTTCTTGATTCTGTAAGAGCCATCCCTGTGCCTTCCGTCGTCCCTGGAAGGGATGATAAGCGTTTGCTTGAAAGGATGGAGCGCTTTTATGTATGCGTGACCCAAGCACTAGATCGTAAGGAAAGCTTGCTTCTTTATCCATCAGGACGATTGTCTAGAAATGGGAAAGAAGAGATCGTTAATCAGCAGGCAGCCTACACTATTTTGCACCGGGCGAAGGAATGTGATGTATTCTTAGTTAAGATCACAGGACTTTGGGGAAGTTCTTTTTCACGCTATAGAACAGGAAGCACACCAAAATTAGGTAAAGTGTTTAAAGAGGCGGTGAAAGCCTTGTTGCGGTGCGGAATTTTCTTCATGCCTAAACGCGAGGTACGGGTTTCGGTTTGCCCTGCAGATTACTCGGTATTGAAGCAGTTCCCGACAAAACAAGAATTCAATACTTTCCTCTCGGATTGGTTTAATCAAGAGGGAGGGGAGACTCCTTTAGAGGTCCCCTACGCATAGGTAAGAGATGCGAGATAATAGGAATACAGCTAGAAGTAAACGCGGAAAATTACGATCAGAAAAAACCGTTTTACGCAGTTTTTTGAAGCTTTGCGCAGAGATGACTACGGCGACGGTTTTTTGGGATGAGCAACTTGGAAAGCTTTCCTACAATCAAGTGTATAAGGCTGTTTGTGCTTTAGCGACACGTTTAGCAAATTATCCTGATCAGCATATTGGAATTATGATGCCCGCATCAGCAGGCGCCTATATTGCTTATTTTGCAACGCTTCTTTCAGGGAAGATTCCAGTGATGATTAACTGGAGTCAAGGGTTGCGAGAAGTAACGGCGTGCGCAAACCTGGTTGGTGTGACTCATGTGATTACAGCAAAGCCTCTTATGCAGAAATTGGCGCAGACGCATGGAGAAGATGCAGAATATCCTTTTTCCCTAATTTTTCTAGATGAGGTTCGTAAGGAATTATCTTTCCTAGAGAAGTGTCGAGTGGGTATTTGCATGTCCATACCTTTTGAATGGATGATGCGCTGGTTCGGAGTGTTTGATAAAGACCCTGAGGATGTTGCTGTCATTCTGTTCACGTCAGGAACCGAGAAACTCCCAAAAGGGGTTCCTCTTACTAATGCCTCACTACTTGCTAATCAACGGGCCTGTTTCGATTGCTTTTCTCCGAAAGAAGATGATGCAATGATATCCTTCCTTCCCCCGTTTCATGCGTATGGGTTCAATTCTTGTACGCTGTTTCCTTTGCTATCCGGGATACCTGTTGTTTTTGCCTATAATCCTTTGTATGCGAAGAAAATAGTTGAGATGATTGATGAAGCAAAGGTCACTTTGCTAGGAAGTACGCCTGTTTTCCTCAGTTATATTATTAATGCTGCTAAGAAAAGCGAGACCGCGCTTCCTTCCTTGCGGTTCGTTGTTGTTGGAGGAGATGTTTTCAAACACTCTTTATATCAAGAAGCTTTGAAAACTTTCCCACATGTTCAACTGCGTCAAGGATATGGAACTACAGAATGCTCTCCGGTTATCACTATTAATACTGTGAATAGTCCGAAACATGAGTCTTGCGTAGGCATGCCTGTTAGAGGTATGGAAGTGTTAATTGTTTCTGAAGAAACTAAAGTCTCTGTATCAACCGGAGTAACAGGATTGGTTCTGACACGAGGAACTTCTCTATTTAAAGGATATTTGGGAGAAGACTTCGGACATGGATTCATAGAGTTAGCTGGAGAGACTTGGTATGTCACCGGCGACTTGGGGTATGTAGATCGCCATGGGGAGTTATTCTTAAAAGGACGACTCAGTCGTTTTGTGAAGATTGGGGCAGAAATGGTGAGCCTTGAGGCAATGGAGAGTATTATTATGGAAGGATGTGGGCAAAATGCTGCCGATCATCCTTTGGTGGTTTGCGGCCTCCCAGGAGAAAAAGAGCGTCTTTGCCTATTCACGATATTCCCAACTTCTGTTTCGGAAGTAAATGATATCCTAAAAAACTCCAAAACCAGTAACTTATTGAAAATTTCTTATCACCATCAGGTAGAAGCGATTCCTATGTTGGGGACGGGGAAACCTGATTACTGTTCCTTAAATGCTTTGGCAAAACGATTATTTAGCGAATAAGGACTGCTCTTTGAATGATTATAGCTATGAGGGAAATGGGTTTTGAAGGAAGCTCTTTCTATTGATTTTATCACTAATGATTTCCTGGGATTCTCTCGTTCAGATAGCTTAGTTCATGCTGTTGAGGCTCGTTATCGGCTTTATTGTAGAGACAAGCCTCATGCGCAGTTAGGTTATGGAGGTTCGCGCGCTATTTTAGGCTCTTCCTCGCTGTTAGATGGGGTAGAGCATCAAATAGCGCACTTTCATGGAGCTCCAGAAGCTCTTATTTTGCCAAGTGGTTTTGTTGCGAATACTGCGATTTGTGCGCATCTATCTTCCGTAGCGGATTATGTGCTATGGGACGAGCAGGTGCATATCTCCGTTTCTTACAATCTATCTGTTTTTTTGTCGGGGTGGCATCAGAGTTTCCGCCATAATGATTTAGATCATCTAGAGTCTTTATTAGAGTCTTGTCAGCAACGTGGTTTTCAACGAGTATTTATCCTCGTCTGTTCTGTTTATTCTTTTAAGGGGTCTTTTGCTCTTTTGGAGCAAATAGTGGCATTGTCTCATCAGTATCACGCTCAGTTGATAGTTGATGAAGCGCATGCTGTGGGATTATTTGGAGACGCTGGGAAGGGATTTTGTGCCTCGTTAGGGTATGAAAATTTCTATTCTGTACTCGTTACCTTCAGTAAAGCTTTGGGATCCGCGGGTGCAGCTTGGTTATCTTCTCGCGATAGGAAGCAGGATTTGATCAAAGAACCTATGGTAAGTCTTTCTACAGGAATACCTCCCTATTTGTTAGTATCTATACAAGTTGCATACGAATTTCTCTCACAAGAAGGAGAACTTGCGAGAACACGATTACGTCGTATTCGTGACTATTTTGCTCAAAAAATCTCTTGGGCAGCAGCTGGATTTGTGCAACCGCTCTCTCTCCCTGGGATCTCTGAGCAGGAATTGTATCAAAAATTAGTTGCCACAGGCATTCGTGTTGGAGTCGCTTGTCCTCCTACAGGTAAAGTACTGCGAGCCAATTTACATGCTTTCAATACCGAACAAGAAGTAGATATTTTGGTTTCGTTGCTTGCCACGGAGCAAGTAACGTATCAGAAGAATGTCGTAACAGGATCTACATCAACAATGCAACGCACTTTAGAGGACAATTTTGCAGCGGCTAATGCCTCTTGAATCTGTTTATTCGCCACGAGGATGTTGCGAGTTTTGATTAGAAATTGATAGTGAAATAAGTCTTTTACTTTGAAATGTCCACAAGGAGATATTTCCATAAGAGAGGCTTGAGAATCCAAATTTTGTTTAATCAGTGTGTGTACACGCTGAGTTTCCTTTAAAGTATAATCCGAGCATTTTCCAAGAAAAATACAGCGGATTAGTCGTGTGAACGGAGGATAGTTACATACTTTTCTCCCTAAGATCTCTTCCTTGTAGAAAGCTGGGAAATCTTGTGCTAAGGCATGAGATATAGTCGAGTTTTGAGGAAGAAATGTTTGGATAAGAACTTCTCCTGGAAGGTGGCTGCGTCCTGAGCGTCCAGTGACTTGAGTAATCAGTTGAAAGACTTGTTCTGCTGCTCGAAAATCTGGGATATATAGACCAGAGTCTCCGCTTAAAACTACAGAAAGAGTCACGGCAGGAAAGTGCATACCTTTTGCAATCATTTGTGTGCCAATAAGAATATCGGCTTTCCCTGTGGCAAATTGTTTAACTAAAGCATCGTGACTTCCGCGGAATCGTGTGGTGTCAGAATCTAGCCGTATAGTGCGGGCTGTTGGGAAGAATTCTCGGAGAAGAGTCTCAATTTTTTCTGTTCCAGCGCCTCGGTATTGAAGTGTCATAGTGCCCAGGCATTGAGGGCATGAGGTAATGGGCTTTGAGAGGCGGGTGTTGCAAAGGTGACACAAGAGAATCCGCTCAGTTTTGTGAAATGTCAGAATCATGTCACAATGAGGACATTTCAAGGTGTACTTACATGATGAGCAGGATACATTAGTATGGAATCCGCGACGATTGAAGAAAATAATGGTCTGTTCTCCTACTTCCAAACGTTGCTCGATGCTCCGAATGACCGTTTGAGAGAAGAAAGGCTTTTTCCGAGTTTTTTCCATCTCCAAGTTCATGTCGATAAGAAAGACTTTAGTAGGAGTAGACGTAGAAGCTCTTTTTGAGAGAACGGAAAGCGTGTATTTCTTAGATAAGGCATTTGTGTAACTTTCTAAACTTGGAGTGGCACTACCTAGGATGACTGTAGCATTGGTCATTTTCCCTCGCATGACAGCCACATCTCGAGCTTGATAAAAAGGAGGCAAATCGCTTTGTTTATAGGCGCTGTCGTGCTCTTCATCCACAATAATGAGTCCTAAGTTTTGTATAGGACAGAAAATGGCGGATCGAGGGCCTATAATGATGTTAATTAGGCCTCGAGACGCCTTGTGCCAGGTCTGTGTACGTTCACTGTCACTTAACTTGTAGTGTAAAACGCCCACTTCGGAACCAAAGTGCATTTTAAAAAAGGAAAGCGTTTGAATGGTTAAAGCTACCTCAGGGACAAGAAGAATCACGCTCTTCCCTAAAGCTCTAGCTTTGCGAATGACTTGCAGATACACTTCAGTTTTCCCGCTCCCTGTCACTCCGAATAGCAGACAGGTTTGAAATTGTTCCGCAACGAGCGATTGCGAGATGGTATTGACTGCATCTAGTTGTTCTTGATTGAGTGTGGGGGGATCTGGGAGGAAATAATGGAGTTGTTCGTCTTGGATTTCTAGATCTGCTGAGTCGACAATGCGAATGAATTTTTGTTTTACTAAGGCATCCAAAGTTTTTGCAGATACCTCTGTTTTTCTCATCAGCTCAGGGGGAGTGAGAGGCTTTGTCGTTTTGAGTAGTTTACGCAGAACAGCGATTTGCTGTGGGTTATCAAGCGTTTTGAGTATTTCTTGTGTACGCTCTGCATTTTGCCCTAAAAATACATTGTTCTGATGCTTAGTTGAGTGCGTTTGCGCGTATACCGTGGGTAGGAACAAGGATACGGCGCTTCCCAGAGGACAAAAGTAATATTGACTGATCCAAAAAATCAAATCGATAAGGTCTTGGGGAAGGGTAATGCCTTCATAACTGATATCTAAAATAGGCTGGATTACATGAACAAAATCAGAAGAACTTTTAATTTTGAGCACAATGGCAATTTTATATTTGTCATTTGTCAGTTTCCTTTGCAGGGGAACCTTAACAACAGATCCTACAGTTACTAGGTTTTCCAATTCAGCAGGAATGCCGTAGTCTAGGATTTTATTGATATTTGCATTGACTATGACTTCTGCATAGAGGCGGAAAGGCTGGTGAGTAGGGTCCATAAATCTCTTTTTAATGCTGAATCTTTTTCATATTGGGAAGAGGAATAAATGGGTATGCAGGTTACTTTATCGTGCAAAACAGGATCGTGATAGTTCACTTGCGAATTTTTATACCTGATTGTTGGTAAGGGCGCCAAACAAAAAGGATGAGGGGAATGACTAAAATCAGACAAAGTTTTTTGGTGAAAAAGAACGAGGCGAGTAGGAAAAATTTTCTGTGAAAGAATTTTAGCTAAGCGATTAAAGAAAAGAATCTCATGTTCCTGAGATTCATGGACAAAAATGCCACATGAGGCCCTTGCAGGTCGTTGAATATAACGTTTTAAAGCAGGATAATTTTCTTTCAGTAGTTCTTCATAAGAGAGTCCAGGGTAAATAGGAACACAGGCCCAGGAGTGTTTGGATTCTTTAGGATGGGAAGGTGGGGGAATAGAAGTTGTAACAGGGTCTTTGGGAGTTTCTACCGGAAGAGCTTGCGGTTCTAAGCCTGGGGGATTAAGAATAGGAGCCGTGGATGGAGATAAGTCCTCGGAAAAGGTAAGAGGTTCTTCTGGAAAATATAGTGGGACCAGTGTAGACGTGGCGGGGTAGGGCTTTTCTGTGTAGCGATTAAAAATTTCTTGAAAAACAGCAAGTGAATGCATGGCGTGTCAACAGGTGCACAGGTTGTAAAGAGAGACATTGTTCCGGAGGGATAAGGTTATCAGCCCAGACGAATTCATTGCAATCCACGCATCATTGTTATCATATTAAAGGCTAGATAAAGCAATTCCTTACAATTAAACAAAGAGAGAAAATTATGAGAAACTGGTTATTAGGGAGCTTGCTCATCGCATGTATGGCGGTCACAGCTCCTTGTTTTGCTGCAAAACGTCGTGCTGCGGGTTCGCAGAAGATCAATAGGGTTGCAGAGACCGGAATTCACTGGATGTCTTATCAAGATGCTTTGAATAAGGCAAAACAGGAAGGAAAGCATGTAGCCGTATTTTTCACAGGATCCGATTGGTGTATTTGGTGTATGAGAATGCAGGATCAGATTTTACAAACAGCTGCATTTTCCGAGTTTGCTAAACAATATTTGTGTATGGTGGAGATAGATTTCCCTCACAACAAAGAACAAACTGCAGAACAAAAAGAGCAGAATCGTCATTTGAAAAGTTTATATTCTGTAGACGGATTCCCTACCCTAGTTTTACTCGATTCCGAAGGTAAAGAAGTCGCAAAAATGGGATTTGAGCCTGGAGGCGGAGAGGCATATGTTTATAGATTAAAGAAAGCATTACATATCTCCTGAGTACGCGCGTAATTCTCTTTTTTAATAAGAGAAAAACGTGTTCCCATTCTCGGATTTCCAAGAAAGAGAAAACGACCCAGTTTTCTCTTTCTATTTTGGAGAAAGCAAGCTGCATATCCTCTCTCTTCAAAATTTCTCAAGTTTGATGTAGCATGATGAGTCTGCTTAAGACTTTAGTGATTGTCGTAAGAAGAAAAATATTGCTACTATTTTTGAGCCAAAGGACGGTTGATGTCTGTAGAAGTTGAATACTTGCAACACGAAGATTATTTGTATAGAACAAGCAAGCTAAAGGAAATCAGAGATTTGGGCATAAATCCTTACCCTTATCAATACACTGATTGTCTTGAAGTACAGGAAATTCGTAATCAGTTTGTAGATAACGAATTAGGAGATAGCGAAGCGGCTTTTCGTAAAGAGACACCTAAGGTGCGTTTTGCCGGACGACTTGTTCTTTTCCGTTCTATGGGGAAAAATTCTTTTGGGCAGATCCTCGATAATGATGCAAAGATTCAAGTGATGTTTAATCGAGATTTTTCTGCAGTGGCAGGGTTAGCCGCGGATGCTGGGATTTCTCCGATTAAATTTATTGAGAAGAAACTTGATCTAGGAGACATCTTGGGTCTCGAAGGGTATCTTTTCTTTACTCACTCAGGAGAATTAACGGTTCTCGTTGAAACGGTAACGTTGTTATGTAAATCCTTAATTTCTTTGCCTGATAAGCATGCAGGATTAGCAGATAAAGAAATTCGCTATCGCAAACGTTGGGCAGATCTGATTTCCTCAGAGGATGTGCGTAAGACTTTCTTAACAAGAAGCCGGATTCTTAAGTTGATTCGTGAGTACATGGATCAGCAGAGCTTTTTAGAGGTGGAAACTCCTATCCTGCAAACCATCTACGGAGGAGCAGAAGCAACTCCTTTTGTTACCACGCTGCAAGCGCTACATGCAGAAATGTTCCTAAGAATTTCTCTAGAGATTGCTTTGAAAAAACTCCTTGTTGGAGGAATGTCCCGAGTTTATGAAATCGGCAAAGTTTTCCGTAACGAAGGAATCGATAGAACGCATAATCCAGAGTTTACCATGATAGAGGCTTATGCGGCTTATTGGGATTACAATGATGTAATGAAATGTGTGGAAAACCTTGTTGAGTATATCGTACGTGCTTTGAATAACGGGGAAACTCAGGTTCAGTATTCACATTTAAAATCAGGACCTCAGGTTGTTGATTTTAAAGCTCCATGGATCCGTATGACGATGAAAGAAAGTATCTCTGTCTATGGCGGCGTCGATGTAGACTTACATGCAGATCATGAATTACGTAAAATTTTAGAAACACAAACATCTCTTCCAGAGAAAACGTATGTTCATGCTTCACGAGGAGAGCTGATCGCTTTGCTATTTGATGAGCTGGTTTGTGATAAGCTCATCGCTCCGCATCACATTACAGATCATCCATTAGAAACAACGCCACTTTGTAAAACATTGCGTTCTGGGGATGAAACTCTGGTAGAACGATTTGAGAGTTTTTGTTTAGGAAAAGAGTTGTGTAATGCTTATTCGGAACTCAATGATCCTTTACAACAACGAAAATTGTTGGAAGAGCAAATGCGTAAAAAGGCTTTAAATCCTGACAGCGAATACCATCCTATAGATGAAGAATTTCTAGAAGCTCTTTGCCAAGGAATGCCTCCTGCAGGAGGATTTGGAATAGGTATCGATCGATTGGTTATGATGTTGACAGACGCCGCATCCATTCGGGATGTCCTGTTTTTCCCTGTTATGCGGCGTATAGAAGCAAAAAAAGATTAAAGTTTTTTCACTTTCATCCCGGTTTTGCCATCTTCAATGGCAAAACCTCGGGATAAGATCTCATCACGTAGACGATCCGCTTCCTGCCAGTTCTTCACTTTTCTAGCAGCCTCTCTTTGCTCCACAAGAAGTAACACCTCTTCTGGAATATCTGGTTGTGAAAAGGGCAAAACTCCAAGCACTTGATCTATCTTTCTTAGTAAGGCGAGAATATGTTGCGCGTCTTGTTTAGAAAATACGGAAGAGTCTGTTTCTGTCTGGATACCAGTATGTTGGTCAATGCTGCTGTTTATTTTCCGAATAAAATCAAATAAAGCGGCTAAAGAAGAGGAGATATTCAGGTCATTCGTCAAAGAAGTAATGAAGGTTTCTAAAAAACTTTGACAAGCAGTAGCTACTTCAGGGTGTATGATGTCATCAGGATACGAAGGATCTTCCAGCCTACAAATAAAGTCTCTTAAGCGTTTAAGTGACTGGCGAGAAGCATGCAATCCTTCTTGAGTAAAATTTAACTGCGTTCTGTAGTGCCCTTGCAGCAAGAGATAACGGACTTCCTCTCCAGAAAATCCTTGGTCCAGCAAATCTCGTAAAGTGAAAAAGTTCCCTAAGCTTTTAGACATTTTCTTCCTATCAACGAGGAGGTGATGAGAATGCAGCCAATAACGCACAAAGGGTTTGTGTGATAAGGATTCGGATTGTGCGATCTCATTTTCATGGTGAGGGAAGATATTATCTACTCCTCCAGCATGAATATCGAGGGATTGCCCAAGAAGGGATATAGACATAATGGAACATTCTAAATGCCATCCCGGGCGTCCTTTCCCAAAAGGACTTTCCCAAAAAATCTCTCCATCGCGATCAGGATCATAAGCTTTCCATAAAACAAAGTCACACAAGTTATCCTTATCATATTCATCTGCATCGATACGTGCGCTATTTCTGAGCTCTTCTAAATTTAAGTGAGATAGAGCTCCATAGTTAGGGAACTGACTGATGGAAAAATAGACAGATTGGTCTTGGCCTATGTAGGCAACCCCTTGATTGATAAGTTGCTGAATAGCTTCAATCATTTGAGGAATGTAGTGGGTGGCATGGGGATAAGCATCCGCTTTCAAGATGTGCAGAGTTTCTAAATCTGCAAAAAAAGCATGAATATAAGGCTGGCAATACTTTTCAAGGGAACAACCTTTTTTACGAGCTCCAGCTAAAGTCTTGTCATCGACATCTGTGATATTCATCACGTGATAAACCGAGTATCCTAAAAAGAGCAGGACTCTTTTCAGTAGATCTTCGAATATATACGTGCGAAAATTCCCTATGTGTGCGTAATCATACACCGTAGGACCGCAGGTATAGAGCTTGACAGGATCGTTAACAGGGAGAAAACGTTCCTTCTCTCTAGATAGGGTGTTATACAGAAATAAATCCATAGCAGTATTCATACGAAAAGGCCTTGTTTTTGTACTGTTAGAGCGAATCCATCCCTTCATGATAAGCAACCTTTTCTCCTTAGTCTATAGAATTTTTCCACAGAGCGGGGATTCAGCATTCCTTGTTAAAGGAATAGAAAATATTCCAAAATCAGAAGCATAGCTATGTCGTTTTCAAGAGTAGAATCTTTGTTTGCTTTTAATGAAAAAAAGAATATACACGAAAAGT
The DNA here is from genome assembly GCF_000012125.1 of Chlamydia trachomatis A/HAR-13. Classification (NCBI taxonomy): domain Bacteria; kingdom Pseudomonadati; phylum Chlamydiota; class Chlamydiia; order Chlamydiales; family Chlamydiaceae; genus Chlamydia; species Chlamydia trachomatis. Next base: position 922,200 of record NC_007429.1, read on the forward strand.
GTTCGAAAAGCTGCTTTGGGAGAGGGGTTCTCTGGGTTTTCGATGGTGTCGTTATTTCTAACGAACAAGTAAGGAGTAGGAATTCATGTCTTCTTTACGGATTGCTAGAAGTTGCTCTTTCAAGCAGAAAACTCTTTTGGCTGCCCTAGTTTTCTTTGGACTAGGTGCGTCTCAGGTATGCGCTACTCCTTCTAATTCCAGAGAGATTGCTTGGTATGTAGATTATCAAGAAGCTAGGGACGAGAGTAGAGAGAAAGATTTGCCCATGTTGTTGTTTTTCTCTGGCTCTGATTGGAATGGTAGTTGTATGAAAATCCGTGATGAAGTGCTAAGCTCGTCGGATTTCATCTCAGCTGTTGCTGACCAATTTGTGTGCGTAGTTGTCGATTTCCCTCGTCATACAGAGTTGCGAGATCCTCTCATAAACGAGCAAAATGAAGATTTAAAGAATAGACTGCATGTCAATACCTTCCCTAGTTTGGTATTGTTGTCCCCCGAAGAACGAGCGATTTATAAGATCGAAAGTTTTGGAAATGAAAATGGATCGAATCTAGGAGAGAGCTTGTGCAGAGTCATTGCTAATGACCAGGAACTAGAACAAGTTTTCCCATTCATCCCTACACTATCTTCGGTAGAGTTACGAAAATACTATCAGCTCGCTGAAGAGCTATCGCGAAAAGATTTCATGGCAACAGCTCTTGAGCAGGGGGTGTTGTGCGATGATAGCTTTTTCCTATCCGAGAAGTTTCGGCAGCTCGTTGAAGCGGGTAGAATGGATTCAGAGGAGTGTCGTGCTGTGAAGAATCGGTTGCTAGAATTAGATCCTGAGAATGAGCAGCTCACGCATTTCACAGTGGCTTTAATTGAATTTCAAGAGTTAGCTAAACGTTCTCAAGGGCAGTCGCACGTGAATGTTGCTGAAGTAATCGCACCTTTAGCAGAATATCTTACGCAATTTAGAGAACAGGATAAAGAGAACCAGTGGAGACTTGAGATGATTATTTCTCAATATTATCTCGATGCTGGGCTCCCTAATAGTGCGCTAGAGCACGCAAAGATAGCTTTTGAATCGGCTCCGCAAGATATCCAATCCAGCATTTCCCGTTCGTTAGTGCATATAGAACACCAATCCTAAATATAACTCACAAATCTAGTATTCCTCCCCATTCCATGCCTCTATAGCGTGGAATGGTTTTTTTTAGGATTTCTACCTCAGCATCTGGATGAAGAGGCGAGGGGCAAAGCCTCAGGTATGCGCTGAAGAAGTTCTTCTGATAGTTTCAAAAAATCTGGCTGCGAATTTCCTCTCGGAGAAATAACCGCCTGACAACCCGGAAGATTTGGGCGTACATGTCTAAAAGCCTCTCGCACGATCCGCTTAAAACGATTGCGTTGATGAGCTTTTCCAAATTTCTTTGACACAGTAATTCCTACTTTACGGGTGTTCGAATGACGAGAGGGAACGACCCGTAAAGTCACTTGATCGGCACGACAACAACGTCCATTCCTCTGAACATAAACAAATTGTTTACGTTTCAGTAAACGAGCATTCTTAGGTAAAGTTAACCGACTCACGAATAGAAGATCTTAAAGATCAATTAAGGAATGTCTACCATGACGGCGACGGCGATTCAAAAGATTTCTTCCGCTTTTTGTAGCCATGCGAGCTCTAAATCCTACGGAATTTCTACGTTTTCTCTTACTAGGTTGATAGGTGCGTTTCACAATACTCTCCTAATACTCTTGAAGTCTCTAGGGACTCTGCCCCCAAGAGACTAGGGACGAGTTTAAAGGATCTCACCTAAAAGATCAATACAGGGCAACAATTTTTATGATTTCTTGAGTAAAGAAAGTAGTTCCATTAGTAGATAGAATTCTGAGCAAGTCTCTTATTGTCAAAAAGTGAGGAAAAGGGTAAATTTTGTTCCTCTAGTTGTTAATCCTCCTTTATCCGGGAAGGCTCTTGTTTGCAATTCTGTGTATGGAGCGTGGGCTAGTGCCTTAGGAATGCGTAGAGAGCAGAGATCACTGTAAGAAAACTTTTACGGTTTTTAGTTGTGCTGCGGATTTTATAGCAAAAGGGTACTTCTTGTCCGGTAGGAGGAGGCTGTTTTGCTAGGGGCTCTCATTTCTAAGTATTTTATGTGGTGAGGGTGTAGTAAGAATCAGTCTCTTTTTTAAGAGCCCAAGTAAGGCATATTATGAGAGTTAGTTCATCCATCAAAGCAGACCCCTCAAAAGGTGACAAGCTTGTTCGTCGTAAGGGACGTCTTTATGTTATTAACAAGAAAGATCCCAACCGTAAGCAGCGTCAAGCAGGGCCTGCTCGTAAGAAGTAATATATAGATTTAGGTGAGAACGCATGGCGAAGAAGTCAGCAGTAGCTAGAGAAGTTAAACGTCGAAAGTTAGTAGAAGCTAATTTTCAGAAGAGAGCAGAGCTTCGAAAACTTGCGAAGAGTTTATCTGTTAGCGAGGAAGAAAGAGAAAGAGCTCGGGAAGCTCTCAATAAAATGAGAAGAGATACTTCTCCTTCTCGTTTACATAATAGATGCCTATTAACAGGCCGTCCTCGTGGATACCTTAGAAAGTTTGCTATCTCAAGAATTTGTTTTAGACAAATGGCTTCTATGGGAGATATCCCAGGCGTTGTGAAAGCAAGTTGGTAGGACTTGTGTTGAGCCCCTTGAAAGGGGCTTTTTTTACTCGTCTTTTACTGTTCCTGAAAGTTCCGGTATATTCTTCACCTTTTCCCAGTTAGGCATTCCTTTCTTCCATACCCATAATTCTTGGGGATCGATCCCTTTTTCAGGAGAGTGTTTGCATTCTTTTAAGAATGCGGTCAGCTGTACGATGGAAATAGGACCGACATTAGTATAGTCTTTATTTAAGTAGAACCACTTTTCTGTATCAATCGCAATTTGATTCATTGTATCTGGGATGGAAATAATTTCTGAGTCCTCTAAAGTATTCTGTAAAAGGAATTCTTCGGAATCTTGCTGGTCCATGGAACGATTATCTTGTGTAGAAGAAGGAAGAGGAGGGAGAATTAATAGGAAGATAATGGCAAAAATACCAAAAAACATTCCTGCCAAAAACCAGCCTATTAGATTGCGATTTTTTTTATTAGCTAGGTACGCCGTAAGCATTCCCAGACAGATGTACAGTAAAAAAAAGGTGAATGGGAACATTCCGGAGTTCATGGGAGGGCTGCCTAATTTTAAGTTCGTTGTAAATAATCACATTATTTCTTAGAGCAGCTTTTCTCGCTAAAAAAAAGATCATCATAGTACCTTTTTCTCGAGAAACAAAAACAATCAGGAATTACTTTTGCTTAGGATGAAGAACGACAAGGAAGATTCCAGAGGCAATGCCAAAGAAAAAAGTAAGGAAGAACCAGCGGACAGGACGGCGATGCTTCCTTTTAGCCAGTAAGTATCCTAAGCATCCAGGAATGATGCCTCCTAGAGAATCTCCTAGCTTGATGCTGACTAGTGTCCAAACCATCATTAGCAAGCAGATAAAACAGCTCAGTATATCTATACGATATTGCCTATATTCTATATTTGAATTCATTAAAAAATAATGGGTTCGCTTTCGTTTTTGAAAAAACAATATTAACGAGTAGATGATTTCTTTTCTAAAAAAGCTCCTGTCTACAAGTTAGGGAGCGTTTTTAGAAAGAGAGCAGCTTTGATCTTGTTATTGACTTAGATTGCAGTAACTTTTACCCTCGTCTCCAGTAACTTTCTTGGTAAAAAAATCTTTTGAAAGTGTTGCTGTTAAAAATTTTTTGGCATAGAAATAGAGCTGAATAGAAGAGACAAGATCACGAGAATGAGGCAGCCGAGAGTATGGATAAGCAAAGATTAAAATTAGATGTAAAAGAGATTGAATTCCCAGAAACAGTCTTTAGTCGCGATATAGAGACCCGTGTGATTCAAGTGATCATTCTTCACTGCTTAGCAAAAATCGATGGGGTTTCATTATTAGGCGGGAATCTCATTGACACGCTTTTTGGACGCGATATCGAAAGAATGAAAGGGATCTATGTTGAGCAGGATAGCAAGAATTCTTTGGTAAAGGTTCGAGTTGAAGTGAATGTGGACTACGGAGTTTCTATCCCTGAAAAAACAGAAGAAATCCAAGGCTGTATTGTATCCGAAATCTCCGAATATACGGGATTGCATGTTGCTGCGGTTCATGTTGTCGTCAAAGGATTAACGCATCCAAAAGCCAAGGATGAAGAAGTTCCTGCTATTGAAGTTGTTGAAGAACCTTGTTTAGAGGAATTGCCTTCGGCAGAAGAATACTTAGAAGAAGTTTCTGTGATTCAAACTGAAGAATAAAAGGCTCTGTATAGAGCCTTTTTTTGGTTAGGATCCTCGGTATGTTATTCGGGTTTGGCGCCTTCTTCCTGGATCCGTTGAATGTCTTTTGCTGTGATTCCCTGTACAGTTTTTAACTCTTCTTCCGAAGCGATGAACACACGTTTCCAGCTTTTAAACTTTTGAAGTAGACGTTTTGTTTTCACTTCACCGATTCCAGGGATTTTTTTTGTAGTTAGCACTGCTTTTGCATGTTTTTTACGATAGTGTTGAATCGCGAAACGGTGGGCTTCATCTCGTAATAGCTGAAAGAACTGAAGAATTGCGGATGTGGGATGAAGAAGGATTCCTTGGGGGAAAGTTTCACAAAATAGCTTTTCTTGGCGCAAGCTTTTGCTGTGATTGCCAGATTCCTTGGCGATGGTTACTACGGTAATCCCTGTTAAATTCAGCTCCTCTAAAATGCGTTGCGCTCGTTTAAATTGATTACGTCCACCATCGATTACTATTAAGTTTGGGAGTTCTGTAGTAAGGGATCGGAAACGTCGTGTTAAGACCTCTTCAAAAGCAGCCAAGTCATCGCCATGAGAAGTAATAGAGAAGGTGCGATATTGTTTGGGAGAGAAGAGACCATTTTCGAAAACAATGCACACACCGACATTATGCTCACCTTGTAAGTGTGCATTGTCATAGCACTCAATGCGATATGGATACTGGCTTAAATTAAAGAAATGTTGCAGCTCTTCATAAGGAGGAGTGATAGAATTGAAAGGTTTCGCTTGTTCAGCAGCATTTTTATGAGCAAGAGCAAGAAGCTCTTTTCCGTATTCTGTTTTCGGGCAGCGGATTTTTGGCGGTTCAGCAGTGTTCAGTAGATAGGGGAGCTCTGGACTGTCTAAAGATACAGGAACAAATATTTCCTTGGGGATACGAGGATTTTCTGCATAATATTGCAAAATGAAAGAAGAAAATAAGGCAGAATCTTCCTGAGCATTTTCTGGGAAGATAAAATAACGAGCGCCAAGTAGTTTCCCAGAATAGACGGATAGTACAGAGACAATAGCGAGAGAACCTTTCCTATAAAGGCCTAGTACATCGATATCATATGCTTGAAATTTCTCAACATGCTGTTTTGCCATAGTTTGACGGATCAGGGTGAGAGTGCGATACAAGGCTGCGGCATGTTCAAACTTTTGTTCTTGAGAGGCTTTTTCAATCGCTTTTTCTAAGTTAGATATTGTGGAACGCACATCTCCTTTAAGAAACAGAACGGCTTTGTCCAAAGTTTCCTGGTATTCCGTTTGAGAACATAATCCTACACAAGGAGCTAAGCATCTTTTCATTTCATAGAGGACGCAAGGACGTTGGCGAGTCGAGAATTCTCGATCGGAGCATGTCCTCAAAGGGAACCAGAGGCTAATGACTTCTAGCAGGGCATAGCAGGCTTCAGCACTGACATAAGGCCCGAATAACCACTGTTTTTTTTTACCTGGGGAAAGAGCCCGTGTTCGTATAGCTTCAATTCTAGGCCAAGGATGTTCCAGGGATACAGATAGGCAGAAAAATGTTTTATCGTCTTTGAGAAGGACGTTGTAGCGAGGCTGATATTTTTTGATTAAGTTGTTTTCTAGGAGAATGGCCTCTGTTTCATTTGAAACAACAATCGTGTCTATATCTGTAGTTTTTTTCATTAAAAAAGGGATGCGTTTACGGGAATCGCCTTTCTTTTGAAGATATGAAGAAAGTCGATTCCGTAAATTTTTCGCCTTACCTACGTAAAGAACTGTTCCTTGGGAGTCTTTCATTAGATAGACCCCAGGAGAAGAAGAAACGTCTTTTAAAGAAAAATCCTCTATGCGCACGCAGAAAAATCGTAAACAAAAGAATTAAAACATAACCAGTTGTTGAGCTTTTTCAGGCTCTGGGCGTAGATCTGGGCCTTCGAATTGATGCAAGATCTGCTGTGCTCTTGATACAACGGAAAGAGGAAAACCTGCAAGCTTAGCGACATGAATGCCAAAACTTTTTTTCGAGTGCCCTTTTACGATCTCGTACATGAAAATAGGTTGTCCGCTATTTTCCTTAACCATAGCGTGAAAATTTTCTACATGCTGACAGTGCATTTCTAATTCGGTAAGTTCTTTATAATGGGTAGCGAATAGTGTTTTTGCTTTTTTCCCATCTGTAAACAGAAGGAACTCTACTACAGCTTGGGCAATAGCAAGCCCATCATAAGTACTTGTCCCTCTACCGATTTCATCAAGAATAACCAATGATCTATCTGTTGCATTGTGCAGGATATTTGCCGTTTCTGCCATCTCTACCATAAAGGTAGACATCCCTTTAGAAAGGTTATCTCCAGCGCCAATACGTGTAAAAATTTTATCTACTATACCAATATGAGCAGAACGTGCCGGTATGAAAGATCCCATTTGAGCCATAATGACAAGGAGTGCAATTTGGCGAATATAGGTGGATTTCCCAGCCATATTAGGCCCTGTGAGGAGGATCATTCGTGTTTGGGCACTGTGCATCACTGTGTCATTAGGAATAAAAGTCCCTTTATCTAGTAGGGTCAGGGCGACGGGATGCATTCCTTTGGTAATGGATAAAGCATCGCTATGGTCAACGAGGGGGCGGCGATAATCATATTCTGCAGCTAGTTCTGCCAGAGATACCACATAGTCTAAGTCTGCAACTGCAGTGGAAAGTTTGAGAATGAGATCTCGATGTTCTACGATATAGAAACAAAGCTCCTTAAAGAGCTTGGTTTCTAAAGTTTGTAGCTTATCTTCCACGCTAAATACTTCATCCTGGAATTGTTGAAGTTCTTGCGTAGTGAATCGTTCTGCATGTAGCCGTGATTGCCGACGGATAAATTCCTTGGGAAGTTGGGGAGCTAGGTTGCTAGCCACTTCAATGTAATATCCTAATGCCTGAGCATAACAGACTTTGAGTTTCTTAATGCCTGTTTCATTTCGAATACGTTCTTGGTATTCAAGAATCCAGGATTTAGAATTTTCTTTGATGTTTCTTAGTCGTAGAAGATCTGGATGATAGTGGTTTGCGAAAATATTCCCTTCGGACACTTTTAAAGGAAGTTCTTGGATAAGCTCTGTCGATAACGTTTTTATGAGAGAGCATAGAGGGGGAGCAATCAAAAACTTATTCTCTAAAAATTCGGGTAGAGCACAGTTTTGCAAATTGTCTGCAATGTGTGTACAAGAGAGCAGCGAGTCTCGAAGCGTTCCAATATCTTTCGGAGTAGCCAGACTAGTTGAGATTTTAGTAGCCAGACGTTCTAAGTCTCGTACACAGGACAACTGACGTTTTAAGATTTTTCGAAGATCTGCTTGCTGTAAGAAAAATTCTACACTGTCCTGTCTAAGAGTGATTTCTTTTAAATCATAGAAAGGATTGATTAAGGTATTTCTTAATAAACGACCTCCCATTGGGGTGGAGGTTCGTTCCATAACTTGAAGCAAAGATCCTTTTCTATGCTCACCATGAATAGGAGACAGTAGTTCTAGATTTGTTTGGGAAGCTTTATCAATAAGTAAATGTTTCTGTTGTCCATAAATTTTTGGAATAGAGAGATGGGAAATAGGAAGAAGAAGTTTGTCCTGAATATAAGACAGTAATGCTCCGGCCGCATTAATAGCAGGGACTAGTCCTTGCAATCCAAAACCATCTAAAGAGGAAACTTGAAAACACGTATATAATTTCTTTGTTGCAGACTGATACTCGAAAGCCCAAGAAACGTATTCGGATAGTGTGATACGTAAATGCTGTTGGAGTTGTTTAATAACAGCTTCATTTTTTTGATAAAATTTTGCGTGGCTCAATAACTCTGTAGGAGCCAGCCGACAGATCGCCTCAATAAGGTCCTTGGTATTATCGTATTCAGCAACAAGGAAAGTTCCTATCGACAAGTCTAAACAGGAGAGACCATAGAGAGACCCTACTTGATTGATTGCAAGGACATAGTTATTTGCTTTTTCTGGGAGCAAAGAAGAGGATAAGAGTGCTCCAGGGGTTATCAATCGGTTGATTGTCCGAGGAACGAGGCCTTTGCTCCCTTCAGTATTATCGGCCTGCTCAGCAATGGCTACCTTAAAACCGCGGCTTACTAAACGGTCCACATATCCATCCAGACAAGTTGCTGGGATGCCGCTCATCGGCACATTCTGTCTCTGTGTTAAAGTAATATCTAGATTTTGAGCTAGGATCAAAGCATCGTCAAAAAATGCTTCATAAAACTCTCCAAGGCGAAATAACAATAGACAATCACCAGCTTGCTCTTTGCACTGATGCCATTGCTGCATCATTGGGGTTAGTTTGTGTGTCATAGCTTTATCTAGTATTGCGTGATCGAAAAAATTTTTTATTCGTAGTAGGGGAACAGGCTCTTATGTATCAGAAAACCTTCGAAACGCGAGTGTACAACGGTGTTGAATTTTTGGGGAATACAAGACTTTGGGAAGCAAAATTCTTAAGAGAAAAAGGAATCCATCAGGGAGAAAGAAGCACACATTCCCAAGAAAATTATAGTGCGTTACCATGGCGGATCCTTTATCGCCGAAGAGCGGGCATCGCGTGTAAAAAAAATATTGTACGATGCTTATATTCACGAATAGTGGATCATAAGAGAAGAGCAACAAGAGGATTGGAGCTAGGCTAGTATGTATTACACAGAAGAGAGCTTAGAGACTCTAAAACATAGTATTGATATTGTTAGCGTTTTGGGGGAATACGTACATTTAAAGCGCAGCGGTGCAGATTACAAGGCTTGCTGTCCTTTTCATGATGAGAAAACACCGTCATTTATCGTGTACCCAACTAGAGGCCACTACCATTGTTATGGATGTGGAGAGCATGGTGATACCATTAATTTTCTTATGAAACAGCAGGGATATTCTTTCTCTGAAGCGGTACTTTTCTTAGCGAAAAAGTTTCATGTTGATCTTGTTGTCAGAACTAAAGAGACCTCAGGGCAAGATTCTAAAGATAGTCTTCGGCGTATTAACAGAGAAGCTGAAAGGTTTTTTCAATACTGTTTATTACATTTGCCGGAAGGGGAAGAGGCTTTGGCCTATTTATATAAGCGAGGGTTTTCTCCCGATACGATAGATCGTTTTCAGATTGGTTATGCTCCTGAGCAAAGATTGTTTATTCAAGCGATGGAAGAGCGCAATATTTCTGTGAAGCAGCTAGAGTGGGCTGGGTATCTCGCTAAAGACTGGTTTTTGTTTGCTCAGAGAATCATGTTCCCGATTCAAGATGCTTTAGGCTATACCATTGGATTTTCTTCTCGGAGGTTCAAAGAAGGTGGGCGTGGTGGAAAATATATTAATTCCCCGGAGACCATTTTATTTAAAAAATCTCGGGTATTATACGGGTTACAATTTTCTCGTAAGCGCATCGCTAAAGAGCGGAGAGTGATTTTAGTTGAAGGTCAGGCAGATTGTTTGCAAATGATTGATTTTGGCTTCAACTGTACTTTGGCTGCTCAAGGGACTTCTTTCACAGAGACTCATGTGCATGAGTTAGTTAAATTAGGAGTATCAAAAGCTTATTTATTATTTGATGGGGATGCTGCTGGAGAAAAAGCATCGTTACGTGTTGGGGATCTTTGTCAGGCTGCAGGGATTACTGCTATAGTCTGTCGGCTTCCTTCTGGGCAAGATCCGGATTCTTTTTTAATGCAACGAGGGCCTGAAGAGTTACGAGAGCTTCTCGATAGAGGAGAGGATTATCTTTCCTTTCTAGTTTGGCACAAGATTCATTCTTATGAACAGTTTACTCCAAGAGAAAAAGCTCGAGTAATCGAAGAGGTAATTCAACAGGTGCGTTGTTGGGGAAGTCCTATTACCATTCATGAGTACTTGAGGCAGTTGGCTTCTTTGGTCAAGGTTCCAGAACCTGCTGTTTTGAGCTATCTTTCTTCCATTACGTCTGCTGCTGAAGACAAAGGGAAAAAGGTCTCCGCAAAAGAACCTTCCTCAGAGTCTAAGCAAACTTCTACAGAAGGAAAAATTTCAAAAAAAATTTCTCCGAGGATGATTTTAGAAGCTGACGTGATACGGTGTTTGTTATTTGCTAAGCCCGAAGATGAGTTTGTCCCCGCAACGGTAAAGCAGTATCTTTCTCCGGAAGAGTTTCATTGTGCAGAATATCGAGCTATATTTGTTATGGCTATGAATCACTACAATGATCGGCAAACACTGCCCTCTATGGACGAGATGATGTCTTTAGTTGTTGGTACTGAAGCAATGACTCTTCTTGTTGCCAGACGGATGAATACCGAACTTATGAGAGACATTGTTGTTCAATCGATTCAGAAATTATTGGACAAACATTGGCGAGACAAAAAGCGTAAGCTATGTCATCAGACGGGTAAAGGTTTAGATTCTTTACAAGAGTATGTTCGTCTTTCCGGAGAGAGAGTTAAGGTTTCTTTAGTTTCTTAATTATAAGAATCTTAATCAAGTTTTAACAATATTGCTTATTAGTTTCTTTTGTTATAGAATATTAGATCGTTAGTTCTCAATTTATTGGGTTTTATGAGAAGTCTTCACTTTTTACTAACAGCATTTACTTTCTCCTTGTTTTGTGGAGCAGCTTTGACCGCTTCATCTCCTAAGACATTGAGTTTTGTTGCTGCGGAAGCTGCTGGAGTGGGCGCTGCACGTCCTTCCTCTGTTGCTTCCCTACTAGATTCTGCCCATGAAGTTGCTAAAAGTGCTGGGGTGGGGTACGGCTCTGCCCATATTCTAAATGAACTACAAAATTTACAGAGCCAGGAATTAGAAGGGTTACTCGCTTCTCAAGAAAATATTTAGTTGAGTTTCAAGAGTCTATAGACTGGGAATTTCTTCCCGGTTTTTTTTAATTTAAGCAGCTATTTTTGTTACATTGTGATAGCCTTGATCGCAAAATTCTTATTTTAGTAGAAGAGGAGTTCTCTCATGAGATTCTTGTTAGCTTTATTCTCACTGATACTAGTTCTTCCTGCGACTGAGGCATTCTCAACAGAGGATAAGCAGTGTCAACAAGAAGCAGAGGAAGACTGTAGTCAGGTAGCGGACACCTGCGTATTTTATAGCTATGCAGAGGGTTTAGAACACGCAAGGGACGAAGGGAAACTCACCTTAGTAGTATTGTTAGATACTTCTGGGTATTCCTTCGAGACTCTTGCTGATGCAGCCCATGCTATGGAAAGTTCGTTGCTATCCACATTTGCTGATTTTGTGGTTCTTTCTAGGAGGGAAGCAGTTCCACTGATTTATCCTCCGGTTCCAGATCCTATGGTTGGCGAGATAGCGTTGTTCTTAGAAGCTTTCTCAGATCAAACATTTCCATCACAGCCTGTGATTGTTACCTTAGCTATTGGGGCTTCTTCTGCAGAGATCATGGATATTACCGAGATTCCGTCAATAAATCCTGAATTTGTTGAGTAGTTAAGTCCACCTTTATAAAAAAAGGCCTTCTCTTTGTGAAAAGAGAAGGCTTTCTTTTTGTCTGGAAGAAACTTGTTATTCTTACAGAACATCCCAAGCATAGAAACCGAAACACTTTTGAGCTGCTATCAGCAGAGCAATACGTTGGTTTCGAGTGCTTTCATCATCGCTAGCGACACGCACAGAGTCTAAAAAGAGTTCGGTGCTTTGTGCCAACTCTTTCAATAGATGTAAGTAGTCTTTCGAGCTTATTGGTAAAGCAGTAGTTTCCTCTACAAAACGATCCAGAGCCTGTTTGAATAACAAATCTTCGGCAGATTGTAAGGAAAACATCTGCTCTGTAACGGAGAAGGATAGTGAGGCAAGAATTTTCTTTAGCCTGTTGTGCATTGCAGCAATGGTTTTCAGTATCTGAGTATTCTTCAGTTCTTGGATAGACTGAGCACTTTGAATGATAGTTAAAGGATTTTTAGGGCAGTTATCTGTAAGGACTGTTGCTATAACCTCTTTATCAAATCCTAGTGAGGATAAGATCGTTCTCAACCGTCCCCAAACAAATGTATTGAGTTTGCTTAAGACTGCTTCTGGAGACCATACTGTATTAGGAATAGAGCTCGGGAAGTGTCGAATAAGCCGTGCAAATAAGTCTTCTATATCTACAGAGCTTTGAGTGGTGTAGAGAAGAGTAAGGATTTCCAAAGACTGGCGTCGTAGGGCATAAGGATCATGAGAGGAGGTGGGGAGAAGCCCTAGAATGAAGCAAGAGAGCAGGTTATCTATTCTATCTAAAATACTTAATAAAGCCCCTGTAGTGGAGATGCTGGAACCTAAAGTAATGTGTTGCAGATGTTCTCCAATAGCTAATGCAGCTGCTCGGGATAGAGAAGCATTTTGTAAGTAATATCTTCCCATAATTCCCTGTAGTTCTGGGAATTCATTGACAACCGAAGATACAAGATCTGCTTTGCAGTAATGTATAGCGGTATCAATATCCTCTTTAGCGCATAAGGGGAGGAGTGCATAAGCCTCTTCTAAGTGTAACTTCAAACGAGAAGTTTTATCCGCTAAACTACCTAAGGATTCAAAATAGGTGACAGATTTAAGTTTCTCTACGAATGAGGAAAGAGGGGTAAGCAAATCTTGTTTGAATAAGAAATTCCCATCCGTAAGTCGTGGAGCTAAAGCTTTTTCATTGCCCTCAACGATACTGTCTGTAGGAGAATTATCACACACGATTAAGAATCGATTGGTGATTTCTCCTTGCATATTTTGTGTTGGGAAGTACCGTTGATGCTGAATCATTTCAGCTATTAGTAGTTCTTTAGGAAGAGAACAAAAAGCTGGGTCAAATTGCGCACTAATAACAAACGGATGCTCTGTAAGGAAGACTGTTTCGTCAATGAGGTGTTCAGGAGCAATCGCCACGATTTGATCCCCTGTCAAATTCTGCAGCCCTTGTTTAATGATTGCCCGACGTTCTTTTTGTGACACGATAACACAAGCACTACGCAACGTATCGACATACATGTTGCTGGATGGGATCGTCAATTGACGATTGTCCAGCTGACGATGTCCCCAAGAAGTATTGCCTGATGATACGAATCCTAAAGATATAGGGAGAATTTGATCCCCATATAGCGCAACCAACCAGCGAATAGGGCGAGCATATTCCACGCCACCATTATCCCAGGTCATTTTTTGGGGGAAACGGATAGATCGAATCAATTGAGGGAGCTCATTAACAAGAATGGCTGCAGTTTCTTTGCGTTCTTCTGGAATAACAAGAAATAGGTAATCGGTACCATTGATAGAACGAACACGCCAAATCGCAGAAGGTTGATCCAAAGCACTTCGGTGAGAGATCGATAATCCATGTGAGGAGAAGAATTGTTCTCCTTGAGGAGACACGGAGCCATCTGTCATAAATAATAAGGAAAGAGGGGGGCCTTTTTTCTCAGATTCCGGACGAATCGTTACATGACTAAGACCTTCTATGCACAATGCCAATCGTCGTGGAGTGCCTAATACTTCGAGATGTTTGTAAGCAATGCCATGGTCGGCAAGGAGTTTCTTTGCGAGCGATTCGAGTTGTTGAATTCCAGTAGGGACAAAGGTCGCTGGCAACTCCTCGCTTCCAATTTCGAGCAGAAAGTCTTCTGGCTGGCAAATTGTTGGGATTTTCTTTGGTGTTACTGTTGGTGTGGAAGGAGGAGTTTTAAGGAGAGGAAACCCTAATGACTCCCGCCATGCCACATACTTATCTGCAGCAGCTCGTGCTAGTTGCCGTATCTTGGCAATATACCGCGTGCGTTCTGTCACAGAAATTACCCCTCGGGAATCTAGCATATTAAAGGCATGGGAAGCTTTGATGACGAAATCATATGCTGGGAGAGGGAGGCCTTGGTCTAGAGTTGCCAATGCTTCTGCAGAGAAGTCATCAAAATGTTTCAACCACATGGTAGTGTTGGCAGTCTCAAAATTGTATTGGCTCCAGGCCTGTTCTGCATACTGTGTGATGTCTCCATAAGTAAGAGAATCATTCCACATCACATCGTAGACGGAGTTCTTTTTCTGAAGATATATAGCGATTCGCTCAACACCATAAGTAATTTCGCCGCTAATTGCATCTAAAGGTTTACTTCCTACAGCTTGGAAGTAGGTCAGTTGTGTAATTTCCATACCATTTAACCATACTTCCCAGCCTAGCCCCCAAGCTCCAATAGTAGGATTTTCCCAGTCATCGTGAACGAAACGGATGTCATGATCTACTAAATTTAATCCGATGACTTTGAGAGATTCTAAGTAAAGGGAAAGAAAATTTTCAGGGACAGGTTTGAGGATCACCTGTAACTGGTGGTACTTTTGTAATCGATTAGGGTGTTGTCCATAACGACCATCTTGCGGGCGCCGAGAAGGTTCGATATAAGCTGTTCTAAAAGGTTCTGGGCCTAAAGATTGCAGAAAGGTTGCTGGGTTAAATGTCCCGGCTCCAACTTCTAAATCATATCCTTGATGAATGATGCAGCCTTGTTCGCTCCAAAAGTTTAGAATAGCTGCCATCATGGCTTGAAGAGTTAAAGGTTGTGAGGACATAAAAACTCCTGGATATCTGAGAAAAAGAAGAGCCTTACGGACACGGAATACGGCTTGAAATAGGAGCCGGGCTCTGCAGAACAAGGATTAAGAAATCCTTGATATTCCTAGAGGAACATACTAGTGGAAGCTGTATTAATTGAACAAGGCGAGAAATGCCCTGTTTATAAGAGAAATCGATATTGCAATAGAGAGAACTAGTGCTAAGTTTTTTGAAAAAGGATTTAGAATGTATTTATTCCAAATATAGATGGGAAAGACTGGCGATAAATTCTAGAAATGCTAAGAATGAGAGAACTAAGAAAGTGAGCAGTCACGAGAGGGATTTTTGCCGTTTTTACAGAGAGGAGGAGAGAAGGAGCCGGATAGATCATAACATGTGGCGCTGACTTTTTCAAAAAGAAAATATCTGGTGTAAAGCACTAGACTTGGGAATTCAAAAAAGATTTCTTGGGGAACAGATGAGAGTGAGCTTACCAAACTTCCTGACAGTTTTTCGTCTATTTATCACACCGATTTTTATGATTCTTTACTTAAAAGGTCGGTGGTTCGGGTTGTCTGCCGCATTCCTGCCTTATGTTCTCCTCTTTTTGCTGATCATTACGGAAATCACGGATGCTGTAGATGGATATATTGCGAGAAAGTTTTCCCAGGTAACAGATCTGGGAAAACTTCTAGATCCCATGGCTGATAGTGTATACCGTATTTCGCTGTACCTCACGTTCACACAACCTCCCGTGAATCTTCCTCTCATACTTGTGTTTATTTTCTTAGCTCGAGATTCCGTTATTAGCACTTTGCGTACGCTATGCGCTAGTAGGGGACAAGTATTAGCTGCTAGGATGAGTGGGAAGTTAAAAGCTATTCTTCAAGCTATTAGCTTCTTTTTCATCATTTTCTCGATGTTCCTTTGTGCAAAAGGCATTATCTCCACAGACGATTTAGAGTTTTTCTCAACAGTGATAGTGTCTTTAGTAGCCTTTTATTCTATTTGCTCTGGAGTTGAGTATATTTGGGTGAATAAAAGTCACTTATTACAGAAAAATGACTCGCCGGATGGCGAGTCATAGGGAAGTTTATTGTTTATAAATTTCTAAATATTTATTGGCGGCAGTTTCTAGGTCTGAAGAAAAATCTAGACAAGCACGTACAATATGTTGCCACTTGTCGTGGTTGGTACGGTAGGTTGTCACTGCTTCCGAAAGCATGTTTCGGAATTCATAGAAGTCATGCGGATTAAAGAAGGAAAATCCATTGATTCCATTTGCTACAGTATCTGCTAGTCCTCCTGTAGCTCTTACTAACGGTACAGTCCCGTAACGCATTCCAATCATTTGTGTGAGTCCACATGGTTCAAACATAGAAGGAATGCAGATCATATCTGCAGCGGCGAAAATTTGTCGTGCCAGCACATCACTATAAGTCAAAAGAATCCTTACATTAGGGGAATTCGCTAATGATTCTTGAAGATTTGCAAATTCTTCATGCAATTGATTCCCGTAGCAGGTACCTATAATAATGAGCGTGTAAGCGTTTTCTAGTGCATGGAGAATGGCCTGTTTCATAAAGTGAGGACCTTTCTGCTCAGCAATTCTAGAAATAATGCACACGCAAGGAGAGTGTTCTAAAGAGAGGCCTAATATTTCGTACAAGGCTTTTTTATTCTTGGCTTTAGCTTCAAAAAAAATTGAAGGGGTCTCGAAAAGCTCTTTAGTGTAGTTTTTCGCTAGATTGGGATCCGTTTCAGGCCCCCAAATTGTCGTGTCGATTCCATTTAAAATCCCGCGGAGATGATGTTGTCTAGCAGTAATGGCATCGTGAATTTCGTAATCGGAATAATCTTCAAGAATTTCTTTGGCGTATGTAGGAGAAACCGTAGTCACGAAATCTGAACAGTATAAAGCTCCTTTTAGCAACACACAAGTTTGTGGATCGCGAAATAGTTGGTACTGGCTGATATAAAATTCATTCAAAGAGGAGGCTTCTAATATTTCTCGTGTTGTATAGCCTCGATAACCAAAATTATGTAGGGTAAGAACAATCTTTTGTAATTGAGAGCAGGGCTGTTGTTTGAGTAGTCCAGCAACTAATCCTGTATGCCAATCGTGTAAATGAACGATATTGGCTCCTTCTTTTTGGATGTAGGAGGCCGCAGCAGCAGAAAAAGCGCAAAAACGGAAGGCATCATCGCTTGTGTAGATTGTTTCCGCATTCTCGAATAACTCTGGCTGTGTGTCGAGTTTGAATAGAGTTACTTTAATTCCTTCATAAAAGTAGGAGAAAGCAGTTGCTTCTTGCTCTCCAGCAAAAAAATAAGATAATTTTTGGATCGAGCAAAGATCTTGTTCTTTGGGCAAAGTAAATAATTTAGGGTATAAAGGGATTACCACTTCCGTTGTGTGATTAGCGGCTAAAGCTTTTGCTAGTCCGTATAGCGCGTCTCCCAGGCCTCCGGCTTTGATTACCGGAGCAAATTCGATAGCTGTGTGAATAATTTTCATTAGCAAGCTTTTCGTTTCGTTAATTAAATAAAACTCATTAATTATTTCTTTTAACAAAAATAATCAAGATGTTTTTGTTATATTTAATTACTTTTATTTAATGGATAGTTTCTGCTCATAGAAGGTCGTTGTGGTGGTAAGATGCCCCTTAAATGTAAAAAACTTTGATTTTTGAGAAATTTCTCTACCGATAAAAAGGTTTTGTGAGGTACACTCGGTCTCTTCCATTGGGGTGTGGCCAAGCGGTAAGGCAGCGGTTTTTGGTACCGCGCATCGGAGGTTCGAATCCTTCCACCCCAGAGTTGTCTTTTATTCCCCCTTAGGTCTAGTTTAATGTGAATCTCTTATTGAATAGGAGAGATTTTCGATTGGGGCTATCTAAGGGAACAGAAGGCTTGATAATAATCAGAGGCTGCAAGTACCATGGTAGACGCTTGCTTGGAGAGGATTTCTTCGTATGTGCCATTTTAAGGCCGTCTGGTATAGCGCGTAGGACCGTTCATCCGGTTGAGGGAAAAGAAGCCCCTAAGGCCATTCAAAGGCCTTTTAGCTCAAGGTAATGGAGAATAGCATTTTATGGAACTCGTAGTTCAAAGTCGTGAGACTGATAAGAAGTCTGTTATTAAGAAAATTCGTCAGCAAGGTGGAATTCCTGCTGTTCTTTATTCCGGGGGAAAAAGCTTAGCTAATATCGTTGTAGATGCGCGAGTTTTCAGTAAGTTTCTTTCTACTTTGGAAAGCGGGGCTTTAGCTTCTACTGTGTTCACGCTTTCTTATGAAGGACGAGAAATCAAAGCTTTAGTCAAAGATATTCAGTACCATGTAACGACTTATGATGTAATTCATCTCGATTTTGAAGAATTAGTGGATGGTCGCGACGTTCGGTTGAATATTCCTATTCGTTACATCAACACGGTAGATTGTGTTGGGGTAAAATTAGGAGGATCTTTAAGACAAGTGATTCGTTGCATCCGAGTTGTTTGTAAGCCAAAAGATATTGTTCCATTTTTGGAGTTGGATGTTCAGTCCTTAGGGCTTTCTCAAACCCTAAAACTATCGGATATTTGTATTCCTGAAGGAATTAGACCTGTCACTTCTCTTAAAGAAGTTGCTGTAACGGTAGCACGACGATAAGATTATCATGGTAAAGCTAGTTGTTGGCATAGGAAATCCTGGACGACAGTATGTCTGGACAAGGCATAACATAGGTTTTCTTTTGTTGGACTCGCTAGCATCACGTTTTTTAGGGGCTTTTCGTGAGGCCCCACGTCTTTATGCTTCGTTTGCGAAGGTAGAAATTTCAAGCGAGGCAGTTGTTCTTATGAAGCCCACCACTTATGTCAATCTTACTGGTAAAGCTGTCTTAGCTGCCAAGAAGTTTTTCGATGTTTCCATGGAAGATATTCTTGTTGTAGCAGACGACATCAATCGGGAATTCGGTTTTGTGCGTTTTCGGCAAGATTGTGGCTCTGGTGGGCACAATGGAATTAAGAATACCACGCAGATTCTGCAATCCAATCATTATTGGCAACTACGTCTTGGGGTAGGAAGGCCTTCGTATCCTGGAGCTGAAGGGGTTGCTGATTATGTATTATCTAGTTTTTCTTTGAATGAAAAAGAAAAATTAAATGACTTTTTAGAAAAAGGGATAGAAGAAATCCTTCCTTGGCTAGGTTGTTAGTCTGACGGGGATTTACTGTTCACTTTTTGAAAAAAAGTTCCTGAAAAATAATCAGTTTCGATAACATGGAAGCGCTTCTTATAGAGTAGCTATCTCTAGTTATTGGAAGAAGCAAGGTCAATGCTTAGGAGTTTTTAATGAAAAAAAAAACAGGCCAACTTTATGAGGGAGCCTATGTTTTTAGCGTGACGTTAAGTGAAGACGCTAGACGTAAGGCTTTAGAAAAAGTTACTTCTGGGATCACCAATTATGGTGGCGAAGTTCTGAAAATTCATGATCAGGGGCGCAAAAAGTTAGCTTACACAATTCGTGGTGCTAGAGAAGGCTATTACTACTTTATTTATTTCACAGTAGCCCCAGAAGCTATCGCAGAGTTGTGGAGAGAGTATCATTTAAACGAAGATCTTCTTCGATTCATGACTCTTAAAGCAAGCGCTGTGAAAGAGGTTTTAGAATTCGCTACATTGCCAGAATAATAGTCAAGGAGAACGTATGAATAGACCTGTTCATAATGAACACAGAAGGAAGCGTTTCGCTAAGAAATGTCCTTTTGTTTCCGCGGGTTGGAAGACCATCGATTACAAGGACGTTACCACTCTAAAAAGGTTTATTACGGAAAGAGGAAAGATTCTTCCAAGAAGAATTACGGGGGTTTCTTCTCGCTTCCAAGCGCTGCTTGCTCAAGCTGTTAAGAGAGCTCGACATGTAGGGCTTTTGCCTTTCGTAGGAGAAGATTAAACTTAAAGGAAGAATAACGGATGAAACCACAATTACTTTTATTAGAGGATGTCGATGGCTTAGGGCGTTCCGGCGATCTTGTTGTCGCTAAGCCCGGATACGTTAGAAACTACCTGCTCCCTAAAGGGAAGGCAGTGGTTGCTAGCGCTGGAACTCTCCGTTTGCAAGCAAAGTTGCAAGAGCAGCGTTTGCTGCAAGCTGCGGCCGATAAAGAAGAGTCTCTTCGTTTGGCAGAGATGCTTAGAAGCATCGTTTTGGATTTCCAAGTTCGTGTAGATTCTGAGAATAATATGTACGGTTCCGTAACCGTGAATGATATGATTAGTGCTGCTGAGCAACAAGGTGTTGTTCTTACACGTAAGAATTTCCCTCGCTCTCATAGCGGTATTAAGAATCTCGGAAGACACGTAGTTGGACTGAAATTAAAAGAAGGCGTGACTGCGGATCTTCATTTGGAAGTTCGTGCTGATCACGAAATCATTGAACAAAAAGAACTCCAAAGCGCAGAAGAACAAGAAGGTTAAACTTTTTGTTTGTTGGGGGAAGAGATTCTTTTCTTCCCCACCTCTTTTTTTTATTTTTTAATTATGCACTTTCTTTCTCCAGCAAAGCTTAATCTCTTTTTGCAGATACTTGGCAGGCGGGAAGATGATTTTCACGAAATAGTCACACGCTATCAAGCGATAGCCTTTGGGGATCAACTCTCCTTATCAATAAGCTCTCGCGATTCTCTCCAAGTAATTAATGCTTGTCATCTTGAAACGCCTAGTAATTCTATATGGAAAAGTGTGGCGCTTTTCCGTCGGTACACAGGCATTACAACGCCTGTTAGTTGGCGTGTAGTCAAACAGATCCCTGTTGGAGCAGGTCTTGCAGGAGGGAGTAGTAATGCAGCAACTGCATTGTTTGCTTTAAACCAAATCTTCAAAACAGGACTATCTGATGAGGAAATGCGTTCCTTAGCCGAACAGCTTGGCGTGGATACTCCTTTTTTCTTTTCTACAGGAGCAGCCTTAGGAGTGGCCCGTGGGGAGAAAATAATAGCTCTAGAAGAGAGTGTTTCAGATAGATATGTTTTGTATTTTTCTAGTGAAGGAGTTCTCACTAGTCGGGCTTTTGCCGCCGTACAACCTTCGGACTGTTCCTCCAGAAAAAATTTAGAGTATACGCAAAATGACTTAGAAAAGCCTGTTTTTCGGTTGCGCTTAGATTTGAAAGAAAAGAAACATTGGCTAGAAAGCCTGTGGGCGGAACTTCCTGTGTATATAGGGCTAACGGGATCAGGGGCAACCTTATTTGTCCGTTACCCAGAAATCTTAGAGAAAGACCTTTCTTATGCAGCTCAGATACAAAGAGCAGTAACGTTAAGCGGAGGATTATTGACTTCTCCGATACGAAGAGATCCTACAGCTTGGTATAGCATCTATTCTGAAAGTGCACTTGCAGCTACATAAGATACTCTGCAAGGAGCTTCTTTATCCGGAGCTTTAGAAATAGTAAACTGTCTATTGGACTCAGAATCTTTGGAAGCAGAAAGAATGCTTGATGACGCAGCAACAACTCGATCCATCATAGAAGCAAGCTTATCATTATCGTTCTCTAAAGACAGCATAATTGTGTGTTGCATATTCCAGCTCCTTATAAATCCTGCGCTGTTGTATCCCTAGTACAAAAATACTTGATTTTTTTCGATAGAAAAAAACAGCTCTGCCCCCTACAGAGCCCTTTTAAAGGGGGACAAAAATACTTCTTTTTGTTAGCGGAACAAGCAAAACATAAACGGTGGAACAGCTCTAAAGAGCCAAAATATACTCAGAGATATAAGAGAAGGTAACAATGCTGATAAAAATAATTTAATTAAAGAGATGTCAGAGTGCGGGAAAGTTGGTCGCAGAATAAGGTATCCAACAATATTGGGCATATTAGACACTAAAGTGAGCCCTCCTGCAGACATACTTCCAACCAAAACTAGGTAAAGATAACAATCATTTGCCATAGGTAAATTGTGAACGATATGATTCACCAGAGCATTGTCTAAGAAGATTGAAAACATATATGAGGTCATCATATAGCCTAAATCTGACATGCCGTGCATGAGCTCAAGCATCCACCATTCCTGAAGTTCTCCAAATATCACTACTCCAACATAGAACAATCCTACGAAACAGACTTTTGCTGTTTTGATAGGATGTTGGTAAAAAATCGTGAATCGCTGAAACCCTAAGTAGAAAATAAATAAAAATCCTAAAAATAAGGGGATTGCGCGGCTGAGAATCACACAACCAACAAGAACAACATGAATGAAAATAATCCACGAAGGAAGGCGATCATTCATCATAGTTGTACTGGGGATGGTTTTAGGGAACTTTTTAAATTCTTTTCGGAATAAACAGAAAAAAATTGTTGTAGAAACCAGAATAGCAAGAATTACTTTCCAACAAAAATGACTGATAATGAAGCTGTTTGTCCATTTAATTTCTGGAAGAATAGTCAGTAAAGCTCTTGAAGAAAATGAAGAAGTTAAACCGCTGATCGAAATATTGGAAAATAATAATCCCATAGTTGCATAGCAAAACTTGGGAGAAGGAGAGAATTTGTAAAACTGTTTAGACAATAGTGTAGCTGCAATAATCATCGCTCCGGATTCTTTAAGGAAAAAAGCGGATAGCGGTGCTGCAATCATAATGGTCCACCACCAACAAATGGGGGATTGTTTCCCTATTTTTGCGATCGTTGCAAAGACTCTCTGAGAAAAGTATTCGATAGGTCGCGATTCAAGGAGAATCAGCATAGCGATAATAAAAAGGGAGAAGACATAGTTTCGGCTATCGAAATAGGCCATGGTTATGCGATAGCCTTCTGTATATAAAAATAGACAGAATAGCGGAATCGCCCAAAGAACGAAGACCAGTTCAACGCGACTAACGATGCGCAGAAGCTCACTTAACCAAAGGTACTGACGCCAGCGTTCTGGAAAAATCATCTTTTTATGCTGAGACTCTTCGTATAATCGTGTTAACCATGGTGTAAAAAAGGTATGAATCA
Source organism: Chlamydia trachomatis A/HAR-13 (assembly GCF_000012125.1). Lineage (NCBI taxonomy): Bacteria > Pseudomonadati > Chlamydiota > Chlamydiia > Chlamydiales > Chlamydiaceae > Chlamydia > Chlamydia trachomatis. Next base: position 945,045 of record NC_007429.1, read on the forward strand.
CCGCAGAAAAAAATAGAATCGCTGACCCGATGCGTAATCCTGAGGAGTAATGGGGTAAAATCATAGAAACTCACAAGATAGAGGGCTATCGTCTTTATCACACTAGAGGGAGGCTTGTTATTAAAGGGTAATAGCTAGCTCACTCCTAGCTCTCTATCACTATTTCGGATGCACATAAAGAAGCAAGAGGTTTTTCTCGGATGAGGAACCTCTTCATCCGAGAAAATGTAAGTACAAGAATGTTATTTTTCCTGAGACGAGTTGGCTCCATAGACGAGGAGTTGGATTTCTGGGCCAAACTTTTGACTCAAAAATTCTTCACAGTACTTTTTGAAATAGCTGTAATCCATAGAACGGGCAGCAGCTATTTTTTGGTCTGGGCGAGAAAAATCCTGTTTTTTCGTTTCAAAAGCTATAGAGAATAATTTTTTCGCCATAGCTAAAGGTGTGGAACTTGGAAGCAATATGGACTGGATATATGTTTCTCGAAGCTGTTCAAAGATCTCTTCGGACAAGCCTGCAGATTCTGGATCAGTAGCAATCTTTTGTATAAAGAGTTGTGTTCTATGCACAAGCTCCTCAGGAGAATAGTTATTGGATCGAATATAGAAAAGTCCACAAGGAGTTTCTGCGAATTCCAGATATTTAGAACCTACCATATACCCAAGTTGTTGCTCTGTACGTAAATCAGAGAAGTACAAGTTATGGATCCAAGATAACAACATACTAGTAGCTACAGAGTCCTTATATTGATGGGGATCTTCGTTTTGTTCGAGCAGCAGCATACCATTTCCAGAGAGAGGATATTGGAACGAAAGCTTTGTAGAAGAGAGAGGTTTTCTTTGAGGATAATAGCTAGGAGCAGCATAAGGAGACGAAGCTTCTGCAAAGTTAGAGAGGGTCGATAATAAATTGGAGAGATCTTGAGTCGAGAGCGTTCCTAGTGCTAAAGATTCTACAGCTAGTTCTTGGAGTAGTTTATTCGTGAAGTTCGCAAACTCTTCGTAGGAGAGGGTGTTTAAAGTATTGAGCTTATCTTCTAAGGAAACGGTATCAACAAGAATCTGAGAGTATAGTTTATTGAGACCAGCTCTCATAGGGCAGGCAATAAGATTCTTCTGATATTGTTCTGATAGCTGATCTTTGTAATATAGAAACAGACTTTCTTCCACAGGAAGATCTCGTAAAGAAGACAGCAAAGCATTGATAAGAACAGGAGAGGTCTCAGTATATCCTAAAAGAGAAAGATCAACCCCTGTCGCTCCAGGAGATACTGCAAAAGTCATTCCAGCTTTTAAAGCATCGTCATAACGTTTTATTAATGTTTCATTAGCTAGTAGACTATATAGGTCTCGTAATACTAAAGAACGCGCATCTGTTCGTTGAATTTGAGGAGAACGGATGCGCAACTCCATAGCCATTTTAGGAATCGTATAGAAAGAGTCTTCACAAGTATATAAAGTGATCGCATTTTGATCATAGGTCAGCTGCGGAGAAAAAGCAAACCCTTCGTGTTGTTTCTTTTGAGATAATAATTGGACTGTTTGAGGAATAAATTTATTGGGATTCGGAAAAGCAAATCCTAAGGAGGAGGAGTCCTGTATAGGTGTGAAATCTAAGGGTTTTTCATAGAAAGTGTCGTCAAAGATGGGATCATAGAATTCATCTGCATTCTCCCAAGAACTCGGTAGGGTAGCAGATAAGATATAACGTGCCTGTTGAGGGTCTGCTAAAAATGTAGCAAAGGTTTGTTCATCTTCTTGGGAGTATTCTGGATAGACAAGAGAGCGATAAGGGTATGTTGCTAATGGTTCAGAAGTAAAATTGGGGACCATTCGTGATAGTGTCGAGAATAACTCGGTTTGCGTGCTGTAAGTATATTCTAAAGAGTTGATTTTCTGTATCTCTGGCAAGGAGTAGGCAGGAAGTCGTTCATGACGAACATAATCAAGAAAAGCAAAAGTTAGCTGCAAAACTCTTTGATATTCGCGTTCCCCCTTATTGGTGAGTTTATAAAGAATTTCAAAATCTTGTGTATTATGAGAAGTGCTGTAAAGTTCTGCTTCCATCTCAGTAATGAGCTGTTCTTTTTTGAGTAAAGCAACAAGACTATTTTCTTTTTCACTAGATAAAATAGAAATCAGTGACTGAGCCCATCCTTGTAAGGACTGTGGAGCATCATAAAAATGCCAGTAAATAGCTAGTTGTGGAGAAGGTTCGACAGCCTTATTGATGAACAGTTTATTAAGAGCTGTAGTATCCTGTGTCTTTGGAAACGGTTTTTGTGGTGTGTACTGTGCAGATATAGGGATTTCAGAGAATAGGGACGCGATATACGGCACTGCGGTGTCCAACGGAGCTGTAGTGTAAACAATTGCTGCCATATTTTCTGGAGAGTAGTGAGTGGCAAACCATGTTTGCATATCTTGAGTAGTGACGGAGTTGAGGGTAGAGAGATTGCCGCAGCCAAAGCGTTTTAATGGGTGATTTTTAGGAGCTATAAGTTGTTGAATACGATGCATACGACGAGAATCTTTAGTTGGATGCATCGCAAATTCTTGCTCAACAGCATGAACTTCTTTGTTTAAATCTTCTTGGCGGAAGAGAGGTTGGATAAAGAGATGTACAAACTGATCCAGAGCATTATCTAAATCTGCATTGTTTACGGAGAATAGGAAGCAGGTTTTATCTGGGTAAGTAAATGCGTTATAGATACCCCCATGTGTGCTTAGGAAGGCAGGAAATCCTGAGGGCTCGGGATATTTTTCATTCCCGAGGAACACACAGTGTTCTGTAAAATGGGCTAAGCCTGGGAACTCGACAGGATCTGCATTATTTCCTGTTTTGACAACTAAAGCGGCTCCGGACTCAGCAGCATGAGGGGAGGATACAATCATGATAGAGAGTCCGTTAGGGCATAGAATTTTAGCAATTTTTTGATCTGCTAATGCAGGGGTCAAAATAGTCAAAGGGTTTTCATCTCGAATCGTTTGAAAGGATTTCGAGCAAGCAGTTAGAAAAGAAGGAATGCAAAGAAGTAATAGGGATAGGGAACGCTTCATATTTTTGGGGTCATTGGTAGGGTCATTGATAACAGGAGGGTGGTTGTCCATTTATTTCGCAACCACCGGGTTGAGGCTTTTATCAAAAGGCCAGAGGGTTCGTCAAGTTAGATTTCTTTGTAGAGATCAGTCACGATAGAGAAGGCACGAGAGGCTCTTAAAGCACGTAGGGCGTGTTTATCATGTATATCAGCTTCTTCGGAAGAACAAAGCTCATCGAGCAACAGTTCGTCTCCAAAGTTAAAAGCAACGGGGGCAAATGAGATCACGCGATGTTCTCCGATCGCTTCCTCTATTGTCGGAGGCGGAGGAAGAATATCATAGGTTTTCATTGCTAAAGGGAAGAAATGAGTCGTTTTCCCGGAGCTTTTGGCAAGGAGGCGGAACATCTCTACACTGTCAGGATGAAATTCTGCAGGGTACAATTCTCCTTGAAGATTTTTACGATCTCTTCCTCCGGAAGGAGCAACATAAAAGAATTTCCCTCCTTCGCTAAGAAGCATTTTTAATGTTCTCATGCTTTTTTGGTTATGCATGAGCTTTTCTTCTTTCAGTTCTGGAGGGTGATTGATGTGTCTTTTTGAATAAATACACAGAAGATCGCATCCCATGCTAAAAGGTCGCGCTAGAGGATCTGAAGTGATCCGATCCCCTGCAACAAAGATCATGTTTTCCATGAGTTGCGGATAGGAGGCTCCGAGTAAGCAGTACATGAGCTGGGGGTCTGATTCTGTCTGGTGGTTAGCTAACAGCACTACGTTGTGTCCAGCTTGGATATATTCTTGAATCTGATCCAATCGCTCAGGATGTAGAATTTGTGATTTTTGGTCGTCAATCAGCGCAGAAAAAAAGTCGATGCCAAATTGGTAAAGATCAATTGGCGAGCGAATTTTTTTGTGGTAGGGAGGGAAAATAATAGGATTCTTAAGGTCATCAATAATGACCTTAAGCCATTGAGAACAAAGAGCTTCCGCTTTCTCAGCGGAGCATTTTTTAGATGCAGCCTCGATGTAGGTTTGATAGCAAATTTGAAACTTTTGGTACAAAGGCTCTGGTAAAAGCTGATCTTCAAAAGCCTGATATAAACAGTTTGAAAAATGCATCAACACACCTATTTATAACTCAATTCCTTCTCCTGTAATCAATGAGAAAAATTGGTAGTGGTTAAGATGGATAGAATCGGACGTATTGATTTGTAGCTTAGCTTTCAATTGCTTAGCCAAGCGAATGAGTTCGACATCGTCCTGCTCTTGTTTCATATAGTGGGCGATTTCCGGATGAACGACCAAACACAAGTTCGTGTGCTCTTTGTGTTTAATAATTTTCTTCAGGTCACGCTCAATTTCTATGAGGATACTTTCAGAGGTTTTGATGATCGCGTTCCCATTACAATATGGACAGGTGGTAAATAGGGTCTGCATTAGTGACTCACGATTTCTCTGGCGAGTCATTTCTACTAACCCAAATTCACTCATGCTCAAGATTGTACAGCGCGCAGCATCATATTTCATGTGCTCTTTTAATCTTTCCAAAACACGACGCTGATTCTTGCGTGATTTCATATCGATAAAATCTATGATCACAAGTCCGCCAATATTTCTTAGACGCAGTTGTCTAGCAATTTCTTCTGCGGCTTCTAAATTAATTTGCACTAGAGTCTCTTCGACTCCATTTTCCAGCTGTGTGCTACGTCCAGAGTTCACATCGATCGTGTGCATAGCTTCTGTTTTGTCAAAGAAGAGATATCCTCCGCTAGACAGCCAGATTTTTCTCTTGGTAGCGCGATCGATTTCTTTCTCAATATTAAAGCGTTCGAACATTGGAACCGAATCGCGATAATACTCAATCTTTACAGTCGTGTCTGGAGAATATTTACCCAATAAGCGTTTGCATTTTTGATAGGTCGCGTAATCGTCTATTAACAAACGCTTGTAGCTCTTATCCACACAAGTCATCACAGCTTTTTTCAGAATATCTGTCTCTTCGTAGAGAAGAGAAGGATGATCTGGAGAATAAAATTTCTCTAGGATACTTTGCCAAGTATTCAAGAGATTCTGAGCCTCGTTAATTAGAGTCTCTGTTGAAGCGGAGATACTCGCAGTCCGACAGATAAGACCCATATTTTGGGGCATTTCAAAAGAGCGAATTAACTGTTTGAGTTGATCTCGCATCAGAGGGTCTTCAATCTTACGAGAAACACCTCGGTGAGGGGAATTCGGTAGAAGGACTAAGTAGCGTCCAGGGATTGAAATATTAGAAGTGAGTCGAGCTCCTTTCGTCCCTATAGGTTCCTTCACTACCTGAACAAGTACGGGACTGTCAAGTTTGAGTAGCTCTTCTATAGGAGCTTCGGAGGTTTCTTCTGGCTGGGGTTCCGCGTGATCTGCATCAGAATCTATATCGAACATCTGTTCGAATTTTTTAGAATTCTCTAATACGTCCGAGATATGAATAAAGCCATTCTCCCGCTCATCTATGTTAATGAAAGCGGATTGAATGTTTCGTAAAATGTTAGTTACGCGACCTCTATATATGTTCCCTTTTAACTGGCGAATTTTTTTTCTTTCAATGATCAGATCAAACAATTGGCCATTTTTTAAATGCGCGTAACGAATCTCTTTAGACTCTATATTTAGTAAGATATCGTTTTCCATGGCGTTCCTAAATGCTCTGCGCTCTACAGGAGTCCTCACCTGATTCCGAGGATGGGGAGTTATTTTAAAATTTATTAAGCAGAAGGCGGATTATAAGTCGATTAGGTAAAAAATTCTACAAAAATGCTTGTTGTTGAATAGTTTAATTTAGAAACTGATTTGTTTCTTTTATTGTGATTTCTATAGTGACAACTGCCAACTCTTATTCTTGTTGGCAATCCGCTTTCCTTGTGTTTCGTTGCTCAGCGACAGGATAAGAAGGCTGTTCCTTATGCTGCAAACACTTTTTTTAAAAACTTATTTTCATAACCCCTATTTTTGTCTAGAAGCAACCTATTTGTTAGGGGAAGTATGGGGAAAACCTTTTGTATCGATAAGAGTTTCGCGGTAAGATATTTGGAAGAATTATAATTTAAGAATGAAAGTTGAAAGACGCGGAAGGCTAATTGAGAAAAGACGATAACGTAAAATTTTATCTTCATCGATTAAAATTTCCAGGGGATAGAGAAGATATTCATGCTTCGATCCCACCTCAGGTATTTTGCGATTCGGAAGAAGAGGGTATGTGTTCCCCTGTGGAAATTCGGGGGAGTCTAGAAATGGTAAGTGGAGAGCAGTGGTTTTTGTCCTTAGAAATTTCTACGATACTTTCTCTTCGCTGTAGGATTTGTGATGCTCCTGTTGAATGGCCAGTACAGGGCATCGTGATTCAACAATTGATTCATTGTTCAGATGAGAGATCGGGGGTGTTTGATTGCCGTGATTTGATTCGGGATGAGTTATTGTTAGAGGGGGATCGTTTTCAGGAGTGCCAGGAAGGAGGATGTCCTGCAAGAGAGTTTATCAAAAACTTTTTGAAAAAAGGCGGGACGTAACTCTTTAGAGAGAGAAAAAAAACCTTCGGCTTCCCAAAAACCTTTTTCTCTAATATACTTTCGTGTTCGCCGGGAGAAGAATAGAGAGCAAGTCTTCCTGGTATACGTTTTCACTGCGAAGAGAGGGGGTGTCCCCTTGTCTGTCGCGGTATATTTTGGGGAGTCGTTCCACAAAATGCATCGCTCTTTGAATCCTGGGGATCCCCAGACTTCCTTATTGGGGAGGGTAGCTATCTGCAGTCTATAGGAGAAGTTAGGAATGGCAGTACCACGTAATCGTCATAGCAATGCTAGAAAGAACATCCGCAGAAGTCACCATGCAAAGAAAGCATGTTCCGCTGCGGTGTGCAGTAATTGCAAGCAAGCTTTTATTCCTCATACAGTTTGTGCTTCTTGTGGTTTTTACAAAGGCAAAGCTGTTATTACGGTTGAGAAGTAATCCAGCAGCGTAAAAGAAATTCATGAAAGTGCGTCTAGGCGTAGATATGATGGGAGGAGATCATGATCCTCTCGTTGTTTGGGAAGCACTGGGAGAAGTTCTTCTTTCGTCAATAGGTGAACAGCCAGTAGAGTTTACTGTTTTCGCTACGTCGGATGTTCACCACCAATTAATGAATTCTCCGCTGTCTCGTTCCGTTCGGATCGTGACCGCAGAGGATTTTGTCTCTATGGAAGATTCCTTATTAGCTGCTGTTCGTAAAAAGCGGTCCTCGATGGCTCTAGGATTGGATGCATTGCAGCAAGGGGATCTTGACGGTTTTGTTTCTTCAGGAAATACAGCAGCTTTAGTGACGCTTGCTCGTTCCAAAATACCTATGATTCCGGCTGTTCCTAGACCCGCATTGTTGGTTTCTGTTCCGACTCTTTCTGGATTTGCGGTTATTTTAGATGTCGGAGCCACAGTGTCCGTGAATCCTGACGAGATGGTAGGTTTTGCTCGTATGGGTTTGGCTTATCGGCAATCGTTGTCCTCTAACAGTAACCAGCCGTTTACTCTTGGGTTACTGAACATTGGTTCAGAAGAACGCAAGGGAACGGATTCTCATAAACAGACCTTTCGTATGCTTCGGAACATCTTTGGTAGCGCTTTTTTAGGAAACATAGAAAGTGGCGATGTCTTTAGCGGCAAAGTAGACATTGTGGTTACAGATGGGTTCACTGGGAATGTCTTTTTGAAAACGGCGGAAGGGTTATTCGATTTTCTACGACGTATTCTCGGGGATCGTTTGGAAAAATCGATTAAGATGCAGTTTGATTACACAATCTATCCTGGTTCTATTATCAGTGGCTTATCTAGACTAGTGATTAAATGCCATGGTAAATCTCATGGAACAGCTTTGTTCGGAGGAATTTCCGGGGCGATTGATTTAGCACGAGCTAATGTTTGTAGTCGTATTGCAGACAGGTTTGGTGATAACGTAGTTTAGCTTGATCACCTTTTCAGTGGCCTAAGGGCCTGTTCTTTATAAAAAATCTTTCTCAAAAAGCAGTCAGCATTGTACATTCCACGGTCTAAAGCTCTAATGTCGTCTCTGGAGCTTGTCTATGGGTCGTTTTGTCTTTGTGAAATCATAGGCAGAACGCGTTGTTGGACCGATTATTTCGGTACGCTAGTTTGTCAAAAAAGTGCTATTTCGCAGGTTTGAAATGAGTTCCGAGAAAGATATAAAAAGCACCTGTTCTAAGTTTTCTTTATCTGTAGTAGCAGCTATCCTTGCCTCTGTTAGCGGGTTAGCTAGTTGCGTAGATCTTCATGCTGGAGGACAGTCTGTAAATGAGCTGGTATATGTAGGCCCTCAAGCGGTTTTATTGTTAGACCAAATTCGAGATCTATTCGTTGGGTCTAAAGATAGTCAGGCTGAAGGACAGTATAGGTTAATTGTAGGAGATCCAAGTTCTTTCCAAGAGAAAGATGCGGATACTCTTCCCGGGAAGGTAGAGCAAAGTACTTTGTTCTCAGTAACCAATCCCGTGGTTTTCCAAGGTGTGGACCAACAGGATCAAGTCTCTTCCCAAGGGTTAATTTGTAGTTTTACGAGCAGCAACCTTGATTCTCCTCGTGACGGAGAATCTTTTTTAGGTATTGCTTTTGTTGGGGATAGTAGTAAGGCTGGAATCACATTAACTGACGTGAAAGCTTCTTTGTCTGGAGCGGCTTTATATTCTACAGAAGATCTTATCTTTGAAAAGATTAAGGGTGGATTGGAATTTGCATCATGTTCTTCTCTAGAACAGGGGGGAGCTTGTGCAGCTCAAAGTATTTTGATTCATGATTGTCAAGGATTGCAGGTTAAACACTGTACTACAGCCGTGAATGCTGAGGGGTCTAGTGCGAATGATCATCTTGGATTTGGAGGAGGCGCTTTCTTTGTTACGGGTTCTCTTTCTGGAGAGAAAAGTCTCTATATGCCTGCAGGAGATATGGTAGTTGCGAATTGTGATGGGGCTATATCTTTTGAAGGAAACAGCGCGAACTTTGCTAATGGAGGAGCGATTGCTGCCTCTGGGAAAGTGCTTTTTGTCGCTAATGATAAAAAGACTTCTTTTATAGAGAACCGAGCTTTGTCTGGAGGAGCGATTGCAGCCTCTTCTGATATTGCCTTTCAAAACTGCGCAGAACTAGTTTTCAAAGGCAATTGTGCAATTGGAACAGAGGATAAAGGTTCTTTAGGTGGAGGGGCTATATCTTCTCTAGGCACCGTTCTTTTGCAAGGGAATCACGGGATAACTTGTGATAAGAATGAGTCTGCTTCGCAAGGAGGCGCCATTTTTGGCAAAAATTGTCAGATTTCTGACAACGAGGGGCCAGTGGTTTTCAGAGATAGTACAGCTTGCTTAGGAGGAGGCGCTATTGCAGCTCAAGAAATTGTTTCTATTCAGAACAATCAGGCTGGGATTTCCTTCGAGGGAGGTAAGGCTAGTTTCGGAGGAGGTATTGCGTGTGGATCTTTTTCTTCCGCAGGTGGTGCTTCTGTTTTAGGGACCATTGATATTTCGAAGAATTTAGGCGCGATTTCGTTCTCTCGTACTTTATGTACGACCTCAGATTTAGGACAAATGGAGTACCAGGGAGGAGGAGCTCTATTTGGTGAAAATATTTCTCTTTCTGAGAATGCTGGTGTGCTCACCTTTAAAGACAACATTGTGAAGACTTTTGCTTCGAATGGGAAAATTCTGGGAGGAGGAGCGATTTTAGCTACTGGTAAGGTGGAAATTACCAATAATTCCGAAGGAATTTCTTTTACAGGAAATGCGAGAGCTCCACAAGCTCTTCCAACTCAAGAGGAGTTTCCTTTATTCAGCAAAAAAGAAGGGCGACCACTCTCTTCAGGATATTCTGGGGGAGGAGCGATTTTAGGAAGAGAAGTAGCTATTCTCCACAACGCTGCAGTAGTATTTGAGCAAAATCGTTTGCAGTGCAGCGAAGAAGAAGCGACATTATTAGGTTGTTGTGGAGGAGGCGCTGTTCATGGGATGGATAGCACTTCGATTGTTGGCAACTCTTCAGTAAGATTTGGTAATAATTACGCAATGGGACAAGGAGTCTCAGGAGGAGCTCTTTTATCTAAAACAGTGCAGTTAGCTGGAAATGGAAGCGTCGATTTTTCTCGAAATATTGCTAGTTTGGGAGGAGGAGCTCTTCAAGCTTCTGAAGGAAATTGTGAGCTAGTTGATAACGGCTATGTGCTATTCAGAGATAATCGAGGGAGGGTTTATGGGGGTGCTATTTCTTGCTTACGTGGAGATGTAGTCATTTCTGGAAACAAGGGTAGAGTTGAATTTAAAGACAACATAGCAACACGTCTTTATGTGGAAGAAACTGTAGAAAAGGTTGAAGAGGTAGAGCCAGCTCCTGAGCAAAAAGACAATAATGAGCTTTCTTTCTTAGGGAGTGCAGAACAGAGTTTTATTACTGCAGCTAATCAAGCTCTTTTCGCATCTGAAGATGGGGATTTATCACCTGAGTCATCCATTTCTTCTGAAGAACTTGTGAAAAGAAGAGAGTGTGCTGGAGGAGCTATTTTTGCAAAACGGGTTCGTATTGTAGATAACCAAGAGGCCGTTGTATTCTCGAATAACTTCTCTGATATTTATGGCGGCGCCATTTTTACAGGTTCTCTTCGAGAAGAGGATAAGTTAGATGGGCAAATCCCTGAAGTCTTGATCTCAGGCAATGCAGGGGATGTTGTTTTTTCCGGAAATTCCTCGAAGCGTGATGAGCATCTTCCTCATACAGGTGGGGGAGCCATTTGTACTCAAAATTTGACGATTTCTCAGAATACAGGGAATGTTCTGTTTTATAACAACGTGGCCTGTTCGGGAGGAGCTGTTCGTATAGAGGATCATGGTAATGTTCTTTTAGAAGCTTTTGGAGGAGATATTGTTTTTAAAGGAAATTCTTCTTTCAGAGCACAAGGATCCGATGCTATCTATTTTGCAGGTAAAGAATCGCATATTACAGCCCTGAATGCTACGGAAGGACATGCTATTGTTTTCCACGACGCATTAGTTTTTGAAAATCTAGAAGAAAGGAAATCTGCTGAAGTATTGTTAATCAATAGTCGAGAAAATCCAGGTTACACTGGATCTATTCGATTTTTAGAAGCAGAAAGTAAAGTTCCTCAATGTATTCATGTACAACAAGGAAGCCTTGAGTTGCTAAATGGAGCCACATTATGTAGTTATGGTTTTAAACAAGATGCTGGAGCTAAGTTGGTATTGGCTGCTGGAGCTAAACTGAAGATTTTAGATTCAGGAACTCCTGTACAACAAGGGCATGCTATCAGTAAACCTGAAGCAGAAATCGAGTCATCTTCTGAACCAGAGGGTGCACATTCTCTTTGGATTGCGAAGAATGCTCAAACAACAGTTCCTATGGTTGATATCCATACTATTTCTGTAGATTTAGCCTCCTTCTCTTCTAGTCAACAGGAGGGGACAGTAGAAGCTCCTCAGGTTATTGTTCCTGGAGGAAGTTATGTTCGATCTGGAGAGCTTAATTTGGAGTTAGTTAACACAACAGGTACTGGTTATGAAAATCATGCTTTGTTGAAGAATGAGGCTAAAGTTCCATTGATGTCTTTCGTTGCTTCTGGTGATGAAGCTTCAGCCGAAATCAGTAACTTGTCGGTTTCTGATTTACAGATTCATGTAGTAACTCCAGAGATTGAAGAAGACACATACGGCCATATGGGAGATTGGTCTGAGGCTAAAATTCAAGATGGAACTCTTGTCATTAGTTGGAATCCTACTGGATATCGATTAGATCCTCAAAAAGCAGGGGCTTTAGTATTTAATGCATTATGGGAAGAAGGGGCTGTCTTGTCTGCTCTGAAAAATGCACGCTTTGCTCATAATCTCACTGCTCAGCGTATGGAATTCGATTATTCTACAAATGTGTGGGGATTCGCCTTTGGTGGTTTCCGAACTCTATCTGCAGAGAATCTGGTTGCTATTGATGGATACAAAGGAGCTTATGGTGGTGCTTCTGCTGGAGTCGATATTCAATTGATGGAAGATTTTGTTCTAGGAGTTAGTGGAGCTGCTTTCCTAGGTAAAATGGATAGTCAGAAGTTTGATGCGGAGGTTTCTCGGAAGGGAGTTGTTGGTTCTGTATATACAGGATTTTTAGCTGGATCCTGGTTCTTCAAAGGACAATATAGCCTTGGAGAAACACAGAACGATATGAAAACGCGTTATGGAGTACTAGGAGAGTCGAGTGCTTCTTGGACATCTCGAGGAGTACTGGCAGATGCTTTAGTTGAATACCGAAGTTTAGTTGGTCCTGTGAGACCTACTTTTTATGCTTTGCATTTCAATCCTTATGTCGAAGTATCTTATGCTTCTATGAAATTCCCTGGCTTTACAGAACAAGGAAGAGAAGCGCGTTCTTTTGAAGACGCTTCCCTTACCAATATCACCATTCCTTTAGGGATGAAGTTTGAATTGGCGTTCATAAAAGGACAGTTTTCAGAGGTGAACTCTTTGGGAATAAGTTATGCATGGGAAGCTTATCGAAAAGTAGAAGGAGGCGCGGTGCAGCTTTTAGAAGCTGGGTTTGATTGGGAGGGAGCTCCAATGGATCTTCCTAGACAGGAGCTGCGTGTCGCTCTGGAAAATAATACGGAATGGAGTTCTTACTTCAGCACAGTCTTAGGATTAACAGCTTTTTGTGGAGGATTTACTTCTACAGATAGTAAACTAGGATATAAGGCGAATACTGGATTGCGATTGATCTTTTAATGGATTGGAAGAGCTAACAGCAACCATTCTATCCCTAATCTCCCATCAGAGATTAGGGATTTTTTTTACTCTGAAATGGAGTGAATTAGAAATGTGATTATATTTTTTTTATTAGCTAGTCAATAAGTTGAGGAGAAGATAGAATTTTTCTCTTTTTTTTCGCTAGGAAACAAAATTTGTGCAGAAATAGGTCTGAGGCTGTTTTTTGGTCCATCTGCATGACGATCATTTAAAGGAGATTCGATGACTACTCTTCCCAATAATTGCACTTCAAACTCCAATTCTATAAATACTTTCACGAAAGATATCGAAATGGCAAAGCAGATCCAAGGCTCTCGGAAGGATCCTCTTGCTAAAACCTCATGGATCGCAGGATTGATCTGTGTTGTTGCTGGGGTATTGGGACTTCTTGCTATAGGAATAGGAGGATGTTCTATGGCTTCCGGATTAGGATTAATCGGTGCTATAGTTGCTGCTGTCGTCGTAGCCGTCGGTTTATGCTGCTTGGTATCAGCTTTATGCTTGCAAGTTGAGAAATCTCAATGGTGGCAGAAAGAGTTTGAGTCTTGGATAGAGCAAAAATCCCAGTTTAGAATTGTAATGGCTGACATGCTCAAAGCAAATCGGAAATTGCAATCAGAAGTGGAATTCCTTTCAAAAGGTTGGAGCGATGATACCGCAGTGCACAAGGAAGATGTGACGAAGTATGAGCAAGTTGTTGAAGAATATGCTGAGAAAATTATGGAGCTATATGAGGAAACAGGTGTTCTTACCATAGAAAAAATCAATCTTCAGAAAGAGAAAAAAGCTTGGCTGGAAGAGAAAGCTGAAATGGAGCAAAAATTAACAACCGTTACGGATCTGGAGGCAGCAAAACAACAATTAGAAGAGAAAGTGACAGATCTAGAGTCAGAGAAACAAGAGTTGCGTGAAGAATTAGACAAAGCTATAGAGAATCTTGATGAGATAGCTTATGAAGCGATGGAATTCGAAAAAGAAAAACATGGTATCAAACCAGGAAGACGTGGTTCGATATAGAAGAAGACGAATGTCTAATTCGTTGTTTTTTTAATAGAAGCCTGGCTTGTAGTAATAAGACCAGGCTATTTTTTTTGGATTCGTTAATCTCGACGACTTTCATCAATAATGGACTGAGTAAAGTCTTGAATCTCTTTGGAAATATTTTTAGCCAGCAGTTTGGTCTGTTCTGCAAATTCTCGTGTGTGGTGCTTAGAGTTTTTGAGTAGGGCTCGGCCTTTCTTCGTGCCGGATGTCTTGACGCGGAGAAGCTTTTTTCTGATTTGCATCCCACTTTTAGGGAGGAAAAGACTAGTAAGTAGTGTAGCTAGGAACCCTCCGAATAGGACGCCTCGCAACCATAAGCAACATTTATTTTTTTTAGGTTTTTGGCTTCTGAACATCCTTTTCTCCACAAACAAGGTTAATCTTTTTTTCTTATCAAGAGCCATGCGCATAGGGCTATAGCGGCAAGTTTGGCTCCACAAAGTAGGCGGCTGCTGCAACTATTTTCAGAGTCTTCATTATCCTCAAGTTCGTCTGCTAGCTGAGACATTTTCCGGTCGGCATACTTCTTGCGTAACCAATTTAGAATAAATTTTTTCCCAATCAATAGAGGTGCAAGCCAGCGAGCTTCGAAGTTAAATAGAGAAGAAATTCGACTGACAAGTTTCATAATCTTATGGAGCTTGAGCAGTAGGCAGATGGTAAAGGCAAAAATCAAGACCATCCCTAAAGAAAGCAGAATGCAACAGGCAACTAAAGCTTCTATCAAATAGGGGGTCATAAAAACAAAAAAAATAAATCATTTAGTTTTCGATAATTATTTTCTTACTTCTTATTTAAAAAGTGAATGGCCGTTTGAATTTTTGTTTGGTTATAAATAGTAAGCTATTGATACCCAGATTGATGTTTGAGGAAAGGTCTTAAGAAGGCGAATTGCAAAGATTTTGATAAAAATAGGGAATATTTATCTCTGAAAATCAAGGATCAGTTAGTTTTGAGCCAAAGGATATTCTTAGGGATAGAGCAATGACACGTGATGTGAGACAGCTATTCGGAACTGACGGAGTGCGAGGACGGGCAAACTTTGAGCCTATGACGGTGGAAACTTCTGTTCTCCTTGGTAAGGCCGTTGCAGGGGTGTTATTAGAGAAACATGCCGGTAAGCATCGCGTAGTTGTTGGTAAAGATACCCGACTCTCTGGATATATGTTTGAAAATGCTCTGATAGCAGGTCTTACTTCTATGGGGATAGAAACCCTGATGTTGGGACCTATCCCTACCCCAGGAGTGGCATTTATTACTCGAGCTTATCGTGCAGATGCTGGGATTATGATTTCAGCATCACACAATCCTTATCGAGATAATGGAATTAAGATTTTCTCTTCGGATGGATTCAAAATTGGCCAGGCAGTGGAAGAGCGTATCGAAGCCATGGTTGCTTCGAAAGATTTTGGGAAACTTCCTGATGATCATGCTGTTGGTAAAAATAAACGAGTCAAAGATGCAACAGGAAGATATATTGAGTATGCGAAGGCTACCTTCCCGAAAGGGAGAACGTTAAAAGGTTTGCGTATTGTTTTAGATTGTGCTCATGGAGCCACTTATCGAGTAGCTCCTTCCGTATTTGAAGAATTAGACGCAGAAGTGATCTGTTATGGGTGTGAACCTTCGGGATGTAATATCAATGCAGGGTGCGGAGCTTTATGGCCTTCTACCATTCAGAAAGCAGTTATTGAACACAAAGCAGATGTAGGAATTGCATTAGATGGAGACGGGGATCGTCTGATCATGGTTGATGAGAAGGGGCATATTGTAGATGGAGATATGCTGTTAAGCATCTGTGCAAGTGATTTAAAACGACGACAGGCTCTATCTGATAATCGTGTAGTGGCAACAGTGATGACCAATTTTGGTGTATTGCGTTATTTAGAAAGTCTGGGGATACAAGTTACAATTTCTCCTGTAGGAGATCGACATGTATTGCAGCATATGTTGGAAAATCAAGCTGTGCTTGGAGGAGAACAAAGCGGGCATATGATTTTTCTCGATTACAATACAACAGGGGATGGGATCGTATCTGCTCTTCAAGTGTTGCGTATTATGATCGAAAGTGAATCGACATTATCCGATCTTACAGCATGTATCGCAAAGAGTCCTCAAGCGCTAATCAATGTCCCTGTGACGAAAAAGGTGCCTCTAGAGTCCTTAGCTAATGTACAAGGGGTGCTCAAAGAAGTAAAAGAGGTCTTGGGGGATTCTGGACGTATTTTGTTAAGATATTCTGGTACAGAAAATATTTGCAGAGTTATGGTCGAGGGGACTAAAAAGCATCAAGTGGACTCCCTTGCTAAGACAATTGTTGATGTTGTAGAAGCCGAAATTGGAGCCGAGATTTCCGAATAAAAGGATCGATATGTGTGGGATATTTGGATATTTAGGAGAAAAGAACGCTGTACCTTTAGTTTTGGAAGGGTTGTCTAAACTTGAGTATCGTGGTTATGACTCTGCAGGGATAGCAACTCTTGTTGAAGGCCGCTTGTTTGTAGAGAAGGCTGTAGGGCCTGTAAGCCAGTTATGTTCTGCTGTTTCTTCTGATATCCATTCTCAGGCAGCTATAGGCCATACGCGATGGGCTACACACGGAGAACCTTCCCGCTTTAATGCACATCCTCATGTAGATATGGATGCGAGTTGTGCTTTGGTGCATAATGGAATTATTGAGAATTTCCAAAAACTCAAAGAAGAACTGGAAGAGCAGGGCGTAGTATTTTCATCAGATACCGATACAGAGGTTATCGTACAACTTTTTGCAAGGCGTTACAAAGAGACAAGAGATTTAATTCAAAGTTTTTCGTGGACTCTCAAACGCTTACAGGGGAGTTTTGCTTGTGCTCTCATGCACCAAGATCATCCTGAAGTTTTATTATGTGCTGCTCATGAAAGTCCTCTCATCCTAGGATTAGGAGAAGATGAGGTTTTTATTTCTTCTGATATCCATGCTTTTTTAAAATATTCTGGCTGTACACAAACCTTGGCTTCAGGAGAACTAGCTGTTTTACGTATAGGGAAGTCTATCGAGACGTACAATTTTGAGTTAGCGCGTATCCAAAAGGAAGTGCGTTGCATAGACCATACAGAAGATTCTTTGGATAAAAAAGGGTTTGATTATTACATGCTCAAAGAGCTCTATGAGCAACCTGAAGTCTTTGAGCGTATCTTACATCTCACGTGTGAAGAGAACGGTTTTACAGAATCTTTTTTAAAAGGGTTCTCTTTGGACGAGATTCAGAGCTTGCATATTGTAGCTTGCGGCTCTTCTTATCATGCCGGCTATTTAGCCAAATATGTGATTGAATCTATCGCTTCCATTCCGGTATATGTAGAAACTGCTTCAGAGTTTCGTTATCGTCAGCCATATATAGCAGAGCATTCGCTAGCTATTCTCATCAGTCAGTCAGGAGAAACGGCAGATACGTTAGCCGCTCTTAATGAGTTCCGCAAGTTGAGCAAAGCACGTGTTCTCGGGATTTGTAATGTACGAGAGTCCGCTCTTGCTTCTCGAGTCGACCATTGTCTGTTTATTGAGGCGGGATTGGAAGTGGGAGTCGCTTCTACAAAGGCATTCACAGCTCAGCTGTTGCTGTTGATTCTTTTGGGTTTAAGGCTAGCAAACCATCGCCAAGTCATTGCTCAGGAAGACTTAGCGCAAGCAATACAAGGTCTGAAAGATTTGCCAAATTTGACAAGACTTTTCTTAGATAGTTCTATTCATGACTGGCGTTGCCGACAAATTGAGGAGACGAGTTTTATTTTCCTAGGGCGACGTTTTATGTATCCAATTTGCATGGAAGCAGCTTTAAAATTAAAAGAAATTGCTTACGTAGAAGCAAATGCTTACCCTGCAGGAGAAATGAAGCATGGGCCTATTGCTCTTATTAGAGAGGGGACTCCCGTGATTGTGTATTGTGGAGATCGCTCTGTATACACTAAAACTATAGGAGCGATCATGGAGGTGAAGGCTAGAAAGGCCTATGTGATCGCTCTTGCTCCGGAATCCAATCGGGATATCGCTGCTGTCTCCGACGAGCAGATCTATATCCCCGATAGCCACGACCTTGCTGCTCCTATCTTATTCACGATAGCAGGCCAGATCATGGCTTACACCATGGCTTTACAGAGAGGAACCGAAGTAGATAGACCTCGGAACTTGGCTAAATCTGTTACTGTAGAGTAAAATCTACAGTTTTTTCTCTCTTGATGAATAGCATAAGCGTCTGTATCTTAGATGGAATCGAGAAGTCGCAAATCCATGCGACTCTCTAAAAAAGGTATTCTCATGATAAACAAAATGTTGGGCGGAGCCTTGCTTGTCGCAGGAACAACCATTGGCGCCGGAGTATTAGCCGTCCCCGTTTCTACCTCAGAAGGGGGATTCCTGCCTACGACGTTACTCTATATTGTTTCTTGGTTCATTGCTGTGGCTTCCGGGTATTGCTTTTTGGAAGTATTGACCTGGACACATTCAAGAAAGAATGTAAATATGGTCTCTATGGCAGAGTATACTTTAGGCCATAAAAGCAAGATCATTATGTGGTTGGTATACCTACTGCTCTTTTATTCCCTCTTGGTGGCTTATTTTTGTGATGGTGGGAATATTCTCATGCGAGTCATGGGATGTCGCAGTTGGGATACTCCTTGGATTCGACATGCTATGCCTGTAGTATTTTTTGCTTTGTTTTCCCCATTATTAATGGCGAAAACATCCATTATCGATCAATGTAACAGGGTTTTCGTTTTTGGCTTAGGAATCGCATTCGCTATGTTTTGCTATTTCGGTTTCCCTCTTATGAAAACGGATTTGTTAGTAAGATCTGCTTGGGGAGCTACCTTAAAAGGATTTCCCATTTTATTTTTGGCATTTGGATTTCAAAACGTTGTTCCTACGTTGTATCACTACATGGATAAGAACGTAAAAGATGTGAAGAAGGCCATTGTTATTGGAAGTTCGATTCCTTTGGTTCTGTACATCATTTGGGAAGCCATTGTGTTAGGAGCCGTTCCTATTTCTTTCTTAGAACAAGCGAAAGTAGAGGGATGGACTGCTATTGGAGCATTACAAACAGCTTTGAAATGCTCGGCTTTTTATGTTGCAGGGGAGTTTTTTGGATTTTTTGCTTTGATTTCCTCATTTATTGGCGTCTCTTTGGGTTTAAAAGACTTTTTTATAGATGCTTTTCAATGGGATGAGAAAAAGCGTAAAGTGGAAATCTTTTTCTTAGTTTTTGTTTTCCCTTTGGTGTGGGCTGTTTTCTATCCAGGCATTGTTTTGAAATGTTTGGAGTGCACCGGCGCTTTAGGTGAGACGATAGTTTTAGGAGTTTTCCCCGTATTGATGGTATGGAAAGGGCGCTACGGAAAGAAACGTTATTACGGTAAACGCATTCTTCCTGGCGGGAAAGGGACTCTCTTGGTTATGTCAGGGCTAGTGCTTCTTAACCTGGTGTTGATTGCCCAGAAGTTTCTAGGCTATTAATTCCTTCACTTCAAGTCTCAAGCTCGCATTCAGATTTCCTTTATGCGAGCTTTTTGTAAACAGATCGAAATGATGAAAGCGCGACTGTTTGCTAGTTGTTTTTCTCCATATAGTATAGATTGGATCGTATTTCGTAATGAGAAAGATTCCCCTATCAACATGAAAAAACAGGGGGAGGAGGATGTGTATGCGGAATAAGTGTGTAGGAGGAATTTTAATTGTTGCGGGGACTGTAATAGGTGCTGGTGTGTTAGCCGTTCCTATTTTGACAGCTGTAGAAGGGTTTTTCCCTGCCGTGGTGCTATATGTGCTCGCTTGGTTGGTTTCGTTAGCCTCAGGTTATGGCTATCTGGAGGTATTAACCTGGTGTAAGGGAAATAGACAGGCTAACTTATGCTCTATGGCTGAAGAAACTCTAGGGATATGGTGTTATGTTTAGTCTACCTGTTTCTATTTTACTCTTTACTTGTAGCTTATTTTTGTGATGGAGGAAATATTCTTTCTCGAGTGATCGGAGAGAGCTTTTTCTCCTATCCTTGGATGCGACATGTCATGCCCCTTTTATTTTTCTCCCTTTTTGCACCTTTGCTGATGGCAAACACTTCTGTTATTGATTATTGCAATCGGGGGTTTGTTTTTGGCCTTATCTTTGTTTTTGGGCTTCTCTGCGTATTGGGTGTGCCGCGTATACAGGGAGAACTGCTATTGCGAGCTTCCTGGTTTTCCTCTCTTAATAGCTTGCCTATTTTCTTCTTAGCATTTGGATTTCAGAATGTGGTGCCCTCTTTGTATCACTACTTGGATGGGAATATTCGTGAGGTTAAACGTGCTATTCTAATAGGGAGTTTGATTCCTTTAATTCTCTATATTGCTTGGGAAGCTTTGGTTTTAGGGACGGTTCCCTTAGTCGACTTGCTAAAAGCTAAGGATTTAGGGTGGACTGCTGCAGGAGCTCTTCAAGGATCTTTAAAGAATTCTGCTTTTTATATTGCCGGGGAATTATTTGGATTTTTTGCTTTGGTTACTTCTTTTATAGGGACTGCGTTAGCATTAAAGGACTTTTATATAGATATTTTTAAATGGGATGCTCGTAAGAAACGGGTATCTTTGTTCTTTTTAGTTCAGGTATTTCCTTTAGTGTGGGCTATTTTTTATCCCGAGATTGTTTTGTCTTGTTTACGCTATGCTGGGGGGATAGGGGGAGCTTGCATTATCGTGTTATTCCCAGTAGCCATGTTATGGAATGGACGCTATGGGAAACGGCGTTGCTTTGGTAAAAGGATATTGCCAGGAGGAAAGACCGTTCTATTAATTCTAACAGGATATACTGTGTTAAATCTTGCAACCCTGTATTATACGTTTTAGAAAGAAGTTATGTAAAAACTATTTTAAATTAGGAGATCTCCATGGGATTGTATGATCGCGATTATGCGCAGGATTCCCGCTTGCCAGGGACCTTCTCTTCCAGAGTATATGGGTGGATGACGGCAGGGCTAGCTGTGACTGCTCTAACATCTCTAGGGTTATACGCAACAGGAGCGTACAGAGCGCTTTTCCCTATGTGGTGGATTTGGTGTTTTGCAACGCTGGGAGTGTCCTTCTATATCCAAGCCCAGATTCAAAAACTTTCTGTCCCTGCTGTAATGGGATTGTTTTTGGCCTACTCTATTCTAGAAGGGATGTTCTTTGGAACATTGGTACCCGTATACGCCGCTCAATTTGGAGGCGGGGTAGTGTGGGCCGCATTTGGGTCTGCTGGTATAATCTTCGGATTGTCAGCAGCGTATGGAGCATTCACTAAGAATGATTTAACACAAATTCATAGAATTTTGATGTTGGCACTTGTGGGGCTGGTAGTGATATCTCTAGCCTTTTTAATAGTGTCTCTCTTCACGCCTATGCCGTTGTTATATCTGTTAATTTGCTACTTAGGTTTGATTATCTTTGTAGGTCTGACAGTAGTGGATGCTCAGTCTATTCGTCGTGTTGCTCGTAGCGTAGGGGATCATGGAGATCTTAGTTATAAGCTTTCTTTGATCATGGCTCTACAGATGTACTGCAATGTAATTATGATATTTTGGTATTTGTTGCAGATTTTTGCCTCTTCTGACAAGAGACGGTAAAGGTCGATCGAAAATAGATTTTCTAGGAAAAAAAAGAGGTATTTAGAGTTCCTAAATACCTCTTTTTTATGGGTGAAGAAGGAGGGGATTTTCAGTTTCAAACATCCAGTAATTTATCTAGAAAACGGTCTATGGCAAAAGGTTCGAAATCATGAATTGTTTCTCCATAGCCTACGAACCGAGTAGGGATTTTGAGTTCATCTGCGATACGGAAGAGAGAGCCTCCTTTGGCAGAACCTTCCACTTTTGTGAAAATAAGTCCATTGATAGGTACGGCTTCATGGAATAGTTGCACCTGACTCAATGTGTTGCTTCCCAGAGTAGCATCGATCGTCATCAGTGTCTCATGCGGAGCTCCAGGAAAAGCTTTGTTGCAAACGGTAGCGATTTTCTGAAGTTCTTTAAGAAGATTCGTGTGTGTGTGTAACCTTCCCGAAGTATCTATGATCACATGATCATAGTCCCTAGCGACTGCTGCAGAAATCCCATCAAAAGCTATCGCAGCAGCATCTCCTCCAGGTTTCCCTGAGATAAACCCACAGTTTAAGGTTTCTGCCCAACAACGCATCTGGTCCATTCCTGCGGAACGGAAAGTATCAGTAGCTACAATTAAAACCTTTTGGTTTTGAGAAAGATAATAGTGAGCCAGTTTCGCAACTGTGGTTGTTTTCCCCGAGCCATTCGTTCCTAGGACAAGAGTAGAAAAAGGACGAACAGAAAGAGGCTCTCGTTGGGGGAGCTTAGAAATAATCTTTGATAAGAAAGAGCGAATAAGCTCTTTCACTGCCCGTTCATCAGGATTTTTACATCGGCGTAATTCTTCGCAAAAAGCTTCTGTCAGCTTAGGGCCAAAATCTCCCTCATACAAGAGAACTTCAGCATATTCTAATAAGTCAGAAGAAAGCGTTTTTTTAAAAAGAGAGCGGAGTTTGTTTCCGAAAAACTTGAACACTGAGTAATCAAAGTTGATTGAAGTAAAAAGAATAATAAAAGATAAGGAGGAAAAATTAAAGGGTTATTTATGCATCTTCATGAGTATCAAGCTAAGGACCTTTTAACTGCTTATCAACTTCCTATTCCCCCCTATCACGTAGCGACCTCCGTACCTGAAGTAGAAACAGCGATTCAAGCCGAACAATGGAAAGCTGGTGTTGTGAAAGCACAGGTTCATGCTGGAGGAAGAGGAAAAAATGGAGGGGTGGTTATTGCGCACTCTCCGGAAGACTTATTAGCAGCAGCTGATAAGCTACTGCATATGCAATTTTCTAGTAATCAGACAGCAGGGTTGTCTCTTCCTATTAATAAAGTATTGATTTCCCCTTTAGTAGAGATTGCTTCGGAGTATTATCTTGCGATCGTCATCGATAGAAAACATCGTTGTCCTGTCATTATGCTATCTAAAGCAGGAGGTGTGGATATCGAGGAAGTCGCAGAAAAGCAGCCGGATCAGCTGCTTAAAATGACACTACCTTCTTCTGGAAAAATTTATGGGTATCAGTTACGCCGTATTGCTAAGTTCATGGAGTGGGATCAACCTATTGCCGATCAAGGGAATCGTATCATTCGCCAGTTATTACAATGTTTTTATGAAAAGGATGCTTCTTTATTAGAGATTAATCCATTGGTGCTTACTAAAGACGGGTCTCTTGTCATTCTAGATGCCAAAATGACGATTGATGACAATGCTCTTTATCGACATCCTCAGCTAGCAGACTGCTATGATCCTTCTCAGGAAAATATTCGTGACGTACTAGCTAAGCAGTTAGGCCTTTCATACATTGCTCTAGATGGAACAATCGGATGTTTAGTCAATGGTGCAGGATTAGCGATGAGCACCTTAGATATTCTGAAGTTATATGGCGGTTCTGCTGCCAATTTCTTAGATGTAGGAGGAAGTGCTTCTGAAAAGCAAATTCAAGAAGCCATCTCTTTAGTCTTATCTGATAAAAGTGTGCGCGTGCTCTTTATCCATATTTTTGGGGGGATTATGGATTGTGCAGTCGTCGCTTCTGGACTTGTTTCTGCTATGCAAGGACAGAAAGAAACGATCCCTACTGTAATTCGGTTAGAAGGGACGAATGTAGATAAAGGAAAGGACATGATTATTAACGCAGGAATTCCTTGTGAGTTCGTTACATCCATGAGCGAGGGGGCTGAACTCGCTGTGCAATTAAGTCGTTAGCTGGGAGAGAAACTGTGTTAGAATTATTAAGCAAGGATTTACCGATTATTACACAGGGTATTACAGGGAAAGCAGGGTCTTTTCACACTACACAATGTGTCGCTTACGGATCTAACTTTGTTGGAGGAGTTACTCCAGGAAAGGGTGGGAGCCAATTTTTAGACTTACCCATTTTTGATTCTGTTTTGGAGGCTAAGCAAGCAACAGGTTGTCGTGCTTCGATGATTTTTGTGCCGCCACCGTTTGCTGCAGAAGCCATTTTCGAAGCTGAAGATGCTGGAATTGAGCTGATAGTCTGTATCACAGAAGGAATTCCAATCAAGGATATGCTTGAAGTAGCTTCTCTTATGGAAAAGAGCGCAAGCTCTTTAATTGGGCCAAACTGTCCTGGAGTGATCAAGCCTGGAGTTTGTAAAATTGGCATCATGCCTGGGTATATCCATCTTCCTGGGAAGGTAGGAGTGGTTTCTAGATCAGGTACACTTACGTATGAGGCTGTTTGGCAACTTACGCAAAGAAAGATCGGACAGAGTGTGTGTATCGGTATCGGAGGGGATCCTTTAAATGGCACATCTTTTATCGATGCTCTCCAAGAGTTTGAAAAGGATAGCCAAACAGAAGCTGTTCTTATGATTGGAGAGATTGGTGGAAGCGCTGAAGAGGAAGCTGCAGATTGGACACGTCAACATAGTAGCAAGCCTGTGATTGCATTTATTGCAGGAGCTACGGCTCCCAAAGGGAAACGTATGGGACATGCAGGAGCTATTATTTCAGGGAAAAGTGGGGATGCTTTTAGCAAACAAGAGGCTTTGAGACAGGCAGGGGTTACCGTTGTAGAATCTCTTGCACTTATTGGAGAGGCGGTTGCATCCGTTCTAAAACCACGTTAGTTTTTTAGATTGGAGAATCATCAGAGTAGTCCCCTTGATTTGCATCATTAGATTTTGTATGCTGCATATCTGCTTGTTATGGTGCATAAAATGAAAAAAAAAGGGGCCTAGACGCCCAGATCGCTTATCAAGGAAAAGATGATGAAAAGATTATTATGTGTGTTGCTATCGACATCAGTTTTCTCTTCGCCAATGCTAGGCTATAGTGCGTCAAAGAAAGATTCTAAGGCTGATATTTGTCTTGCAGTATCCTCAGGAGATCAAGAGGTTTCACAAGAAGATCTGCTCAAAGAAGTATCCCGAGGATTTTCTCGGGTCGCTGCTAAGGCAACGCCTGGAGTTGTATATATAGAAAATTTTCCTAAAACAGGGAACCAGGCTATTGCTTCTCTAGGAAACAAAAGAGGCTTTCAAGAGAACCCTTTTGATTATTTTAATGACGAATTTTTTAATCGATTTTTTGGGTTGCCTTCGCATAGAGAGCAGCGGCGTCCACAGCAGCGTGATGCTGTAAGAGGAACTGGGTTCATTGTTTCTGAAGATGGTTATGTTGTTACTAACCATCATGTAGTCGAGGATGCAGGAAAAATTCATGTTACTCTCTACGATGGACAAAAATACACAGCTAAGATCGTGGGGTTAGATCCAAAAACAGATCTTGCTGTGATCAAAATTCAAGCAGAGAAATTACCATTTTTGACTTTTGGGAATTCTGATCAGCTGCAGATAGGTGACTGGGCTATTGCTATTGGAAATCCTTTTGGACTGCAAGCAACGGTCACTGTCGGGGTCATTAGTGCTAAAGGAAGAAATCAGCTACATATTGTAGATTTCGAAGACTTTATTCAAACAGATGCTGCCATTAATCCTGGGAATTCAGGCGGTCCATTGTTAAACATCAATGGTCAAGTTATCGGGGTTAATACTGCCATTGTCAGTGGTAGCGGGGGATATATTGGAATAGGGTTTGCTATTCCTAGCTTGATGGCTAAACGAGTCATTGATCAATTGATTAGTGATGGGCAGGTAACAAGAGGCTTTTTGGGAGTTACCTTGCAACCGATAGATTCTGAATTGGCTACTTGTTACAAATTGGAAAAAGTGTACGGAGCTTTGGTGACGGATGTTGTTAAAGGTTCTCCAGCAGAAAAAGCAGGGCTGCGCCAAGAAGATGTCATTGTGGCTTACAATGGAAAAGAAGTAGAGTCTTTGAGTGCGTTGCGTAATGCCATTTCCCTAATGATGCCAGGGACTCGTGTTGTTTTAAAAATCGTTCGTGAAGGGAAAACAATCGAGATACCTGTGACGGTTACACAGATCCCAACAGAGGATGGCGTTTCAGCGTTGCAGAAGATGGGAGTCCGTGTTCAGAACATTACTCCAGAAATTTGTAAGAAACTCGGATTGGCAGCAGATACCCGAGGGATTCTGGTAGTTGCTGTGGAGGCAGGCTCGCCTGCAGCTTCTGCAGGCGTCGCTCCTGGACAGCTTATCTTAGCGGTGAATAGGCAGCGAGTCGCTTCCGT
This sequence comes from Chlamydia trachomatis A/HAR-13, assembly GCF_000012125.1. Lineage (NCBI taxonomy): Bacteria > Pseudomonadati > Chlamydiota > Chlamydiia > Chlamydiales > Chlamydiaceae > Chlamydia > Chlamydia trachomatis. The sequence continues at coordinate 971,156 of NC_007429.1, forward strand.
TGAAGAGTTAAATCAGGTTTTGAAAAACTCGAAAGGAGAGAATGTTCTCCTTATGGTTTCTCAAGGAGATGTGGTGCGATTCATCGTCTTGAAATCAGACGAGTAGTCCTGGCCTTATATTTTAGGAAGCTAGTCTAGTATGGGGACTCAATCGAGTCCTTTTTTTTAATAAGAGAAGCCTTCAGAAAGAATATTTGTGTGGATATAAGAGCTCTAACCATGTAGGCTGTCTTTCTTATTGTTAGGTAGAAACGAAATAGGGGAGAGCAAACAACTTCTCTATTATAGAAGATTGAGTGGGATATGAAAACTGGGGATACCTATAGAAATTTTGTAGTCAAGTTGAGTCAGGATCTTCCCGAGATCGAGAGCAAGCTAATTGAAGTGGAACATACTCCGACCGGGGCAACGATCATGATGATCGTGAATGATGATGATGAAAATGTGTTCAATATTTCTTTTCGGACTTGCCCGCAAGATTCTAGTGGAGTGGCTCACGTACTCGAGCATATGGCCTTATGTGGGTCTGAGAGTTACCCAATTCGGGATCCTTTTTTCTCAATGACAAGACGTAGTTTAAATACCTTCATGAATGCGTTCACAGGGGCTGATTTCACTTGTTATCCTGCGGCTTCTCAGATACCAGAAGATTTTTATAATCTACTCAGTGTGTATATTGATGCCGTTTTCCATCCGTTGTTAACAGAGAACAGCTTTTTGCAAGAAGCTTGGAGATATGAACGGACAGAGGAAGGAAATCTCTCTTACACTGGGATCGTCTTCAATGAAATGAAAGGGGCTTTGATGTCGGGAGAATCTCGGCTCAGCGAAGCGATGAATGCCGCATTGTTCCCTTCGGTCACTTACGGTGTAAATTCGGGAGGAGATCCTAAAGCAATTGTTTCGCTGAATTTAGAAACGGTCCGCGCTTTTTATGAAAGTCAGTATACGCTCAGTCGTTGTCTTTTTTATTTTTATGGGAATATTAAACCTAGCCGTCATTTAGATTTCTTAGAGGAGAAATTGCTGAGACGTGTAGGGAAGGTAGAGAAGCAAAGTGTAACTCTTCCTCTGCAGAAACGTTTCAAAGAACCTGTACGTGTGATTGAAAGATATCCTTCCGATGGGGCAGATGAAGATAAGGTGCTTTTTGGATTAGCTTGGCTTACTTGTTCAATTTTTGATCAGCAAGATCTTCTTGCTTTACATGTTCTGGATCTAGTTTTAATGGGAACGGATGCAGCTCCTTTGAAATCTCGATTGCTGAAATCTGGATTATGTAAGCAAGTTGATATGAGTATTGACAGCGAACTTCATGAGATCCCTGTATATATCGTTTGTAGGGGATGTTCTCATTCAGGAAGTCAGAAACTGGAAAGTCTAATTTTAGCTAGTTTAGAGGAGATCCTTCAAGAGGGAATTCCGATGCATTTAGTTGAAGGAGCTGTGCATCAGCTAGAATTAGCAAGGAAGGAGATCGCAGGGTATTCTATTCCTTATGGATTATCATTGTTTTTCCGAGCAGGTCTACTAAGACAGCATGGAGGGAAAGCGGAGGATGGGTTAAGAATCCATACTTTGTTTGCTAACTTGCGAGAGAATATCCAAAAGCCAGATTATCTACCACGATTGGTGCGGAAGTATTTCTTAGATAACCCGCATTATGCTCGCGTCATCTTTCTCCCAGATTCTCAGTTGATTGCCCAAGAGAATAAAGAAGAACGTAATGTTCTACACACAATTCAAATGCAAATGAGTGAGGAAGAATTAGAGAGAGTAGAGGCAGTTTCTAAGCGTTTAGAAGCATATCAGTCGCAAGAAGAAGATTTGAATAAAGTGTTACCTCTATTTGCTTTGGACAAAGTTCCTTCCTTAGGGAAAGAGTTTGTGTTAGAGAAAGAAGTATTTGCAGAAGGTGAAGTTCTTCATCATGACTGTTTCACTAATGATATTATTTTTGTGGAACTCGTTTTTGATCTTCCAGCTCTTTCGGCGGAAGAATTGCCATGGTTACGCCTTCTCGTTTTTGTTCTGTTACAGTTGGGAAGTGGGAATCGCTCTTACAAAGAGCACTTGGAATTTCTTTTAGAGCATACTGGTGGAGTGGATGTCCTTTATGAGTTCTCTTCTCAAGCTACAGATACTGATCGACTCTCACCCTCGATCAGTATCCGTGGTAAGGCTTTGATCTCCAAAGCAGAGTATCTGTTCCAAGTCATAAGAGAAACTTTAACAACAGTAGATTTCTCGGATATTGCGAGACTCAAAGAGCTTTTAATGCAGCATGCAGAGTCTCTAACAAATAGCGTGAGAAATAGCCCAATGGGATATGCGGTTAGTTTGGCCTGCTGCAATAAATCTATTGCGGGAGGCTTAGCATATCAGATGGCAGGACTTCCTTATGTCAAGTATATCCGAGAGCTGCTCAGTAATTTTGACTCTCAAGCACAGGAAATTATAGATCGGTTGCAAACGCTTTATAAGAAGTGTTTTGTTGGAAGACGGCAGCTTGTCATCAGTAGTAGTAAAGCTAATTATCAAGTTCTACATGATCAGCGATTTTTTGGTTTATTAGATGAGAGATTAGAGGGTGGAGAGCTCTGGAAAAATCCTGTTCTTGATGTCGTGAAAGATTCTCGAGGCATTGTAATCCCCGCTCGAGGAGCTTACAATGTATTGGCATTTCCTCTAGGCTCACTTGCTTATGATCATCCAGATGCCGCAGTTCTTTCTGTTGCAGCAGAGGTTTTGGGGAATGTCATTTTACATACTAGAATTCGTGAGCAAGGAGGCGCTTACGGCTCTGGCGCTAGTGCAAACCTAGGGCGAGGTGCTTTTTATTGCTATAGCTACCGAGATCCGGAAGTGGCTACTACCTATCAGGTATTGCTCCAAGGAATTCGTGATATGGCTGCGGGAGATTTCTCAGAAGAGGATGTGCATGAAGGAATTCTTGGTGTTATTCAGAATTTAGATGATCCGATTTCTCCAGGAAGTCGTGGATCTGCATCCTACTATCGTTCGCGGAGCGGTAAGGTGCCTTTCGTTCGTCAAGCTTTCCGTCAGGCTGTGTTATCTACAACTAAAGCACAAATTTGTGAGGTTGTACGTAATCGTCTTGAAGGATGCCTTTCCGAAGCCTCATTTGTTTCTTTTGCTGGAGAAGAAATGCTACAGAAAAGCGCTAAAGAGCTTAATGAAGCATTCCAAATAGAGGCTGCATTTTAAATAAAACCAAAAGTTATTGGTTTGAGGAAGGAGGCTTCAGATAAGAAGCCTCTGGGGATAAGCATTCTGCCAGATCGTTTTCGGGACAAGGAACCTTCGGAGAATGAGGTAGGGTGCTTACCTGAGAGAGTGCTTCGATTTTATTGTGGGAAGAAGAGAGCTCTAGTTTGTCAAAAGTTCTGAGGATAGGGAGAACTCTAGCAGAAAGACTAGAAGACATGTCGTTATAGCTATGAACAGCTTGCCCTAAGTGTTTGCCTACCTTATGGAAATGGTCAAACAGTTTATGCATTCTTTGATAGAGGTCTTTTCCTAGTTGTCCAATTTCTCGAATCTGATTTTGTAAATTTTCTTGTTTCCAAACATGTGTGACCGTTTTTAATAAAGCCATTAAAGTCACAGGGCTGGAAAGAATCACATTAGATTGTCCTGCATAGTCCATTAGTTCAGGAGCACAGCGAATAGCATCATTAAATAAACTTTCTCCAGGAAGAAAGAGAATGACAAATTCAGGGGACTGCTCGAACTTATCCCAATAGCTTTTGGTTTTAAGAGTTTTAATATGGTCTTTTATTTTTTTTACTAGGTCAGTAGGATCCGCGTGATTATCCGTAAGGTACTCTTCAGAAAATGGAGTTTTAGCATCAATAACTAGACTGCGATTTTGCGGCAAACGAATGACAATGTCTGCTCGAGAAGAAGACTCACTGGAGTCTACTGTTTGCGTGCTGTAGTCACAGTATTTCAACATGCCGGAAATTTCAAGGATTCTCTCTAGTTGAATTTCACCCCATCTTCCACGAGATCCAGGATGTTTCAAAATATTGGTAAGAGCCTGTGTTTCTCGCTCTAACTTCTGTTCTGCAGTGAGTAATTGAGAGAGTTGTTCTTTGAGAGCTCCACGGTCTTCGGCTTGCTTAGTTTCAAAATTTTCTAAGTCTTGTTTGAAAGCAGATAAGGTATTATGCACCGGAGCAAGAACAGAGGTAATGGCTTGAGTTTTCTCAGAAAAGAATTCTTGAGATTCTGTCTTCATGTCTCTAGCAAACGCCTGGGATACCGAAGTCAGTTTATGAGAGAACTCCTCCATAAGTTGTTCTTGACTTCGGCGAGTATCTAAAGACATTTGTAGAATAGCCTTGCTATGCTCCAGATCACGAATGATTTCGTGTTGTCGGGATAGCTTTTTGGTGAAAATTTTAAAGGAGAAGAGCACTCCCAGCGCTATTCCTAATGAAAAGAATGTAAAGTATAGACACACAGTTTGCGACAGCAAAGAAATAGCGAAGACACCCATATACTAAGAAGAAGATCTTTTATTAATAAAGGAAAAAACAGGAGCAACAACTAGCACGTATAACCAAGAGACAAGGAAAAATACTTGTGTGAAATGGTCCACTAGTCCCGAGAAGAAGAGACAAGCCACTAACCCGATTCCCAGAACTAAAAGCGATGAGGAAACGCGAAAATGGAAGTGTTTTAATCCAGGGAAACGCCAGGTGGAAATCATTAAACAGCCACTGAGTAATAGGCCGAGAGAGACGAGAAGAACCCGAGCTCGTTCAGGAAGGCTGTTCAAGGTATCAGAGGCTAGTAGCACGCCTAAAGAGACTACACATGCTGCAGCGGCAGGAATAGGAAGTCCTGTAAATGTAGTTGCTTTTTCTCCCGTAGCGGCAAAGAGATTATAGCGTACTAAGCGGAGTACTCCACACAGAGAGTAGATGATACAAGTCACCAGGAGGAAAGAGGAACAAAAGGTTCCGCCGTATTCTCCATTCAAGCTTTTAATCGCAATTAAAGGAGGCGCTATGCCAAAAGTGATAGCGTCAGACAAAGAATCGAAGTGAGCACCGAAAGCACTTTCCGCTTTCATAATTCGTGCGACAGCTCCATCCGAAAAATCTGCAATCATAGCGCTAATAAGGAGTAGAGAGAGCCCCTGTAAGCGGTGCATGAGCTCTAGTGAAGAGGAAGTTTTCAACACGCTTTTGAAAATAATAAAGAGTCCGCAGCAAAGACCAAAAGCTGTAATGGCATTAGGGGTCACAACTCGGCGCTTACCACGAAGGTCTATTTCAATTCGATTCATATCTTCCTCAGGAATCGCGGAAATTTATTACAGAAATCAGTGGGGCTTAGTTTATTTTTTTGTTGAGAAGCTTCTTTTTATGGCTTGAATTTGCATTTATGCAAACAAATATACATCTCCTTTGACTTGGAACTTTCTAGTGCCAAAAGGACTAAACAGCGCATATTTTTTACATCTTTCTTTGTGAAGCCTAAGGTTATGTTACACAGAACATGTTTTCGGCACTACACAGAAAACCCACAGATAGTTATGGTTATTGCGTGTTTTCCCTGAGCAAGTGAAATGATAGAGAGGTAAGCTGCTTCTTTTTGCAAGAAAAAAAGCACAAAAAAGCTAGATGTTTTATGTAGGACATCATGCTTAAAAGTTTGCTCTCGAAAAGAAATTTTTCATCGCAGTTTATGCTATTTTTCAATTGCAGGAAACGTTGCTAGCTTCTATATATGGTATACAAGAGCCGAGACGTTCACAATATCTTGGGTTTTTAGGGGCTCGCATACTCAAAGGATAATGCTCTGATTTTTTAAGTATAAGATAAGGGCTCTCTCTACCGTTTTTTTGACGGATAGGGGGACTAGAGGCGTCTTTGCTTCAAAATAGAGAATAATGCGTATTCAATGTTTACAAGGATAGTTATGGTCGATCTACAAGAAAAGCAATGCACAATTGTTAAGCGCAATGGAATGTTTGTTCCTTTCGATCGGAACCGTATTTTTCAGGCTTTAGAAGCAGCTTTTCGAGACACTCGCAGAATTGATGATCATATGCCTTTGCCTGAAGATCTGGAAAGTTCCATACGCTCGATAACGCATCAGGTAGTTAAAGAAGTTGTGCAAAAGATTACAGATGGACAAGTGGTTACTGTAGAGCGTATCCAAGATATGGTTGAAAGCCAACTATATGTGAATGGTTTGCAAGATGTTGCTCGCGATTATATTGTCTATCGCGATGACCGTAAAGCGCATCGGAAAAAATCTTGGCAAAGCCTATCCGTTGTTCGTCGTTGTGGGACTGTTGTACACTTTAATCCTATGAAAATTTCCGCCGCTTTGGAAAAAGCTTTCCGAGCTACCGATAAGACTGAGGGGATGACTCCAAGTTCTGTGCGAGAGGAAATCAATGCTTTGACGCAAAACATTGTCGCGGAAATAGAAGAATGTTGTCCTCAACAGGATAGACGCATTGATATCGAGAAGATTCAAGATATTGTTGAACAGCAACTAATGGTTGTTGGGCATTATGCTGTTGCAAAGAACTATATTCTTTATCGAGAAGCTCGCGCTCGTGTTCGTGATAACAGAGAAGAGGACGGGAGTACAGAAAAGACTATAGCAGAAGAAGCTGTTGAGGTGCTCAGTAAAGACGGTTCTACCTATACAATGACGCATTCGCAGTTGTTGGCTCATTTAGCGCGCGCTTGTAGTCGTTTTCCAGAAACGACAGATGCGGCGCTGCTTACCGATATGGCTTTCGCAAATTTCTATTCCGGTATCAAAGAGTCTGAAGTAGTACTGGCCTGTATTATGGCGGCTCGTGCCAATATTGAAAAGGAGCCTGATTATGCCTTTGTTGCTGCAGAGCTCTTAATTGACGTTGTATATAAGGAAGCGTTAGGGAAATCGAAATATGCTGAGGATTTAGAACAAGCACATCGCGATCATTTCAAACGCTACATCGCAGAAGGGGATACCTATCGTCTGAATGCTGAACTGAAACATCTTTTTGATTTAGACGCGTTAGCCGATGCTATGGATCTATCTCGAGATCTACAGTTTTCTTACATGGGTATTCAAAATCTGTATGATCGTTATTTTAATCACCACGAAGGTTGCCGTTTAGAAACTCCCCAAATTTTTTGGATGCGCGTTGCTATGGGGTTGGCATTGAATGAGCAAGACAAGACTTCTTGGGCTATTACTTTTTATAATTTGCTTTCGACATTCCGATATACACCAGCTACGCCAACCTTGTTCAATTCAGGTATGCGGCATTCTCAGTTAAGCTCTTGCTATCTTTCCACTGTACAAGATAATTTGGTCAATATCTATAAGGTCATTGCTGATAACGCTATGCTATCTAAGTGGGCAGGAGGGATAGGTAATGATTGGACGGCGATTCGTGCAACAGGGGCTTTAATTAAAGGAACCAATGGAAGAAGTCAGGGAGTAATTCCTTTTATTAAGGTGACAAATGATACAGCAGTCGCAGTGAATCAAGGTGGTAAACGCAAGGGAGCTGTATGCGTCTATTTAGAAGTTTGGCACCTCGACTACGAAGATTTCCTTGAATTGAGAAAGAATACAGGGGATGAGCGTCGACGGGCTCATGATGTCAATATAGCTAGCTGGATTCCAGATCTTTTCTTCAAACGTTTACAGCAAAAAGGGACATGGACTCTATTCAGCCCAGATGATGTTCCGGGATTACACGATGCTTATGGGGAAGAATTTGAGCGTTTGTACGAAGAATATGAGCGGAAGGTTGATACCGGAGAGATTCGGTTATTCAAGAAGGTAGAAGCTGAAGATCTGTGGAGAAAAATGCTCAGCATGCTTTTTGAAACGGGACACCCATGGATGACTTTTAAAGATCCATCCAACATCCGTTCGGCTCAAGATCATAAAGGCGTGGTGCGTTGTTCCAATCTGTGTACGGAGATTTTGTTAAACTGCTCGGAGACAGAAACTGCTGTTTGTAATTTAGGATCGATTAACTTAGTTCAACATATCGTAGGGGATGGGTTAGATGAGGAAAAACTCTCTGAGACGATCTCTATAGCAGTCCGTATGTTGGATAACGTGATTGATATTAACTTTTATCCAACAAAGGAAGCTAAAGAGGCGAACTTTGCTCACCGCGCTATTGGATTAGGGGTGATGGGATTCCAAGATGCCTTGTATAAGCTAGATATAAGCTATGCTTCGCAAGAAGCTGTAGAATTTGCTGACTACAGTTCAGAGTTGATTTCTTACTATGCGATTCAAGCTTCTTGTCTGCTCGCTAAAGAACGAGGCACTTACAGCTCTTATAAAGGATCGAAATGGGATAGAGGTTTGCTCCCTATTGATACGATTCAGTTGTTAGCGAACTATCGAGGAGAAGCAAATCTCCAGATGGATACGTCATCAAGAAAAGATTGGGAACCTATCCGTAGTTTGGTTAAAGAGCATGGTATGCGACATTGTCAGCTTATGGCTATAGCTCCGACAGCGACGATCTCCAACATTATAGGAGTAACTCAATCTATTGAGCCAACGTACAAACATTTGTTTGTGAAGTCTAATTTGTCCGGAGAATTCACGATTCCAAATGTGTATTTAATTGAGAAGTTGAAGAAATTAGGTATCTGGGATGCTGATATGTTAGATGACCTGAAATATTTTGATGGGTCTTTATTGGAAATCGAGCGTATACCAGATCACTTAAAACATATTTTCTTGACAGCTTTTGAGATTGAACCAGAATGGATTATCGAATGCGCGTCTCGAAGACAAAAATGGATTGATATGGGGCAATCCCTCAACCTTTATCTTGCCCAGCCAGACGGGAAAAAACTGTCGAATATGTATTTAACGGCTTGGAAAAAAGGTTTGAAAACTACGTATTATCTGAGATCTTCATCAGCAACGACCGTTGAAAAATCTTTTGTAGATATTAATAAGAGAGGAATTCAGCCTCGTTGGATGAAGAATAAGTCTGCTTCGGCAGGAATTATTGTTGAAAGAGCGAAGAAAGCACCTGTCTGTTCTTTGGAAGAAGGGTGTGAAGCATGTCAGTAATTAATCATATAAATTAACAATAAAATTAACGGTTCTTATGCAAGCAGATATTTTAGATGGAAAACAGAAACGCGTTAATCTAAATAGTAAGCGTCTAGTGAACTGCAACCAGGTCGATGTCAACCAACTTGTTCCTATTAAGTACAAATGGGCTTGGGAACATTATTTGAATGGCTGCGCAAATAACTGGCTCCCTACAGAGATCCCCATGGGGAAAGACATCGAATTATGGAAGTCGGATCGTCTTTCTGAAGATGAGCGGCGAGTCATTCTTTTGAATTTAGGTTTTTTCAGCACCGCAGAGAGCTTGGTTGGGAATAATATTGTTCTAGCAATTTTTAAACATGTAACTAATCCGGAAGCGAGACAATATCTTTTAAGACAAGCTTTTGAAGAAGCGGTTCACACGCACACATTTTTGTATATTTGTGAGTCACTCGGATTAGACGAGAAAGAAATTTTCAATGCCTATAACGAGCGTGCTGCGATTAAGGCCAAAGATGATTTCCAGATGGAAATCACTGGCAAGGTATTGGATCCTAATTTTCGCACGGACTCTGTTGAGGGTCTACAGGAGTTTGTTAAAAACTTAGTAGGATACTACATCATTATGGAAGGGATTTTCTTCTATAGTGGGTTTGTGATGATCCTTTCCTTCCACAGACAAAATAAGATGATTGGTATTGGAGAACAATATCAATACATCTTAAGAGATGAGACAATCCACTTGAACTTTGGTATTGATTTGATCAACGGGATAAAAGAAGAGAACCCGGGGATTTGGACTCCAGAGTTACAGCAAGAAATTGTCGAATTAATTAAGCGAGCTGTCGATTTAGAAATTGAGTATGCGCAAGACTGTCTCCCTAGAGGGATTTTGGGATTGAGAGCTTCGATGTTCATCGATTATGTGCAGCATATTGCAGACCGTCGTTTGGAAAGAATCGGATTAAAACCTATTTATCATACGAAAAACCCATTCCCTTGGATGAGCGAAACAATAGACCTTAATAAAGAGAAAAACTTCTTTGAAACAAGGGTTATAGAATATCAACATGCAGCAAGCTTAACTTGGTAGTCCTGATATCAAAATAGGAGAAAGCCTCAACCATAGAGTTGAGGCTTTTTTTTGTCATACGGTAACCTGATAAGAATTTTTAGATTTTCAGGTTAGAAGTAAATGTATTTACCCATGAATTTTTTTTAATTTTCTCATAATATCTTGTAGCCCTTTTATTAAAATGGAAAAGGCTAGTCACCTCTCCTATGACTACTGTTAGAGTGGTGAGGTTTGGGGTTGGAGCAGGTGTAGCCTTTCGCATACGAAGTATTTTCCTGTGAAACCACAAGATTTGAAACTTCCCTATTTTTGGGAAGAACGCTCTCCTCAAATAGCAAACCATGTATTTTATGTACCCAATTACTATTCTCGATACGAAGAGTTTGTAATGCCTACTTGGCAAGAGTTATTTGCTAATAATGGCCCTATTTGTTGTGAGTTATGCTCAGGGAATGGGGATTGGGTAGTGGAACAAGCATTAAAAGATGCTTCCGTTAATTGGATTGCTGTTGAAAAACGTTTTGATCGGGTCCGTAAGATTTGGTCGAAAATGGGTAATTATCGCGTGAATAATCTGCTTATTGTCTGTGGAGAAGCTCAAACCTTTTTTTCCCATTATGTATCAGATGCATCGTTTCAAAAAATTGTAGTCAATTTTCCAGATCCTTGGCCTAAGTTTCGGCATCGGAAACATCGGCTATTTCAAGATCTTTTCGTTCAAGACATGATGCGTACTCTAGTAGTTGGTGGGCAATTAACTCTTGCAACAGACGATTATAACTATCTGGTAAATGCGATTACAGTGATGTTGAAGTACCTTTCTCCAGGTCTAAAAAGCCCTCATTACATCAATGTCAAAGACAATTACGGAGGATCCTGGTTCGAAAATTTATGGAGATCTAAAGGACAGGAGATTTTCTGTACGGAATTCATCAAGAGAGTTGGGATATAGCTGACTTGAACAGCTGACCTTCACGATGTCAACGTGACGCTCTAACCAACTGAGCTAATACCCCATGTGACTCGCATCCTTTATAAATGATGTGGGATCTTTTTTCAAGAGGCTTATGATGTTAACAGGGATAGATATACTTTTTAGTAACATAATCAAGCTGTCTCATTCTATTTTTCGACAGGTGGTTGAGCCAGGAGATACTATTGTTGATGCAACCTGTGGAAATGGTAAAGATGCTTTGTTCTTGGCTCAGTTATTACGAGGGAAAGGTCATTTGGTTGTTTACGATATTCAACAAGAGGCTTTGGATCGAGCAACCGCTAACTTTCAAAGCGGGTTATTAGCTGAGGAACGAGCGATTATTGAGATGAAGCTCTGTTCACATGAATATCTTCAAGAGCAGGGAGCTAAGCTCTTTCATTATAATTTAGGATATTTGCCTAGCGGAGATAAGCAGATTACTACATGTAGCGAGTCCACAGTTACCAGTATCTACAAAGCATTAGAATTAGTCGCTCCTTCAGGAATAGTCAGTGTTGTTTGTTATCCTGGGCATCAAGAAGGAGCCGCAGAGTTATGTTGTGTGGAGCAAGTGGCTGCGGATCTAGATCCAAGTATGTGGGAAGTATGCACCCACTATTCTGTAAATAGAAGGAATGCTCCTAGGTTATTTCTTTTTCGCAGACGACAAGGCTAGAGGCGAAAGGGGATGATACGGACTTCTTTATGTAAGGAAATACCTTGTTTTTTAAGAGTTTTTTGAATGATCTCGATAAGCTCTAGGATGTCTGCGGTACAGGCATTTCCGGTATTAATAATGAAATTGCCATGTTTTTCAGATATCTGCCCGCCTCCTATCTTCAACCCTTTTAATCCAGCTCGATCAATAAGTGCTCCTGCAGACAAGCCTTCAGGATTCCGGAAGATACAGCCTGCGGAAGGGTATTCGTAGGGTTGTTTTAGAATGCGTTCTTCTATTAAAGCTTTAGCTCGTTTAGCAGCCTGAGGATCCTTAGTTAGCTGAAATGTCGCTGAGGCAATAAAAGCTGGTTTTTTTTGAAAAGGGGAAGTCCGATAGGAAAAAAGAAGCTTTTCCCTAGGTATCGAAAGTAAAATTCCTGAATGGTCAATAATTTCTACGTTGATGAGAGAAGAGGCTGTGTTAGCTAGAGTAGTGCCAGCATTCATAAACACAGCTCCACCAACGGTTCCTGGGATTCCTACGGCAAATTCTAATCCCGAAAATCCTTGAGAAGAAAGCCTCTTCCCTAACAGAGCAAAGGAAGATCCTGAAAGGACCTTGATTTGTGTATCCGAGAGGAACTCTTGTCCTTGGATATTATTATACAAGACAAGGCCATCAAATCCTTGATCATCAAAAAGGCAATTGGATCCTTTTCCAATAATAATATAGGGCAAGGGGTGGGTGTGGAGATAGGAAAAGACGGTTAAAGCCTCACTCACAGAGGTTAATTCCTTAAAGTAGCGAGCAGGCCCTCCAATGCGAAAAGTGGAAAAGCGGCTTAATGGAACAGATTCTTGAACAGAAAAAGGGAAAGAGTCGGTCATGGGATATACAATGCAAAAGTTGACTGTTCAAGGGAAGCGACACAAGCCCAAGATATCTTGGACGGAGTCGCTTCCCTTACTCTGTCATTCTAATGTGATAGATGGTAATGCTAAAGATAAAAATATAGGTATTTAACCACACATAGAAGTGGGCTCGAGAGGAGCATCTAAGGCTGGGGCTGGGTGGTCAAAAATAGAACCCAAAACGGCAAGGATAAGAGAACTTCCTTCCGAATAACTAAATTTTTTAATAAGGCGAGTCGTTTCTGCTATTAGAATGGCTACAGGAACAGGACAGCAATCTTGGTTTTGTTGATGCTCAAAGAGCATCATACGAAGAATATTGCGTTCGATAATCGTTAAGCGAGCAAGAGTTGTGGTTCGAATGGTCGCATCGAGCAAAGCATCTAGATCAGGCTGGTTCGCTCGAATTGCTCGACAAAACATCAAGGCATAAGCAGCATTCTTTTTTGAAACAGAAGCTTCGGTCATCAGCAGGCTAACGAGAGAATCCTCTCCTTCTGGATCTATTTCCAGAGCGTATAGCGCCTGTAAAACGAGCTCGCGTAATTTTTGCTTTGGGAAAGGTCGGCTCGCGCGAACAGGGGCACAAGCTTTGTCAGAAGCCATTACTGACATGATCACACCTAAAAAAGAGTACAACGCTATGCACCCTGTAATACGAAGGCTCAGCCTTTCCTCCTTTCTTAGGGCGCCAAAATGGAAGGAAGGCCCCGAGTATATATGAGTCATTATTTTTATGAAAGAGCGGACCTGCTTACCAGGGGCGATCGAGAGTTTTTTTGAAATAAAAAAATGTTTTGTATGAAGGTTCAAAAGGTCTACACATTTCTTCTTATGGAAGAAGGAGTGAAGTTTTAGGCGCAATACTTGATAATAATCCTCATCTATAGGTACCATGTAGCAGTCTAGAGCGGAGGCGTCTAGATTACGTCGCGAATGCGAAAGATTGTTTAGGCCAGAAGGAGAAATCCCTCTTCTTGGAGAAGGGTGGCTTGTGGTTTTTTTTAGGCTCTCCGTCAGCGATTACTAATTTTAGCAGGGTAGATGTGGCTTTAAACCTAAGAATAAATAGGCAGATACGAGCTCCTAGGGTACGTGTAATAGGTTCCGCAGGAGAGCAGCTAGGCATATTGAGTATAAAAGAGGCCCTAGATTTAGCCAAGGAAGCTAATTTAGACCTTGTTGAGGTTGCTTCAAACTCAGAGTCTCCCGTGTGCAAAATCATGGACTATGGGAAGTATCGTTACGACGTAACTAAAAAAGAAAAAGATAGTAAGAAAGCACAGCACCGAGTGCGTATCAAAGAGGTTAAGCTTAAGCCTAATATCGATGATAACGACTTTCTTACGAAAGCGAAGCAAGCTAGAGCCTTTATTGAGAAAGGAAATAAAGTAAAGGTTTCTTGTATGTTTCGGGGGCGAGAGTTGGCTTATCCCGAACACGGGCATAAGGTTATTCAAAGAATGTGTCAGGGCTTAGAGGACATAGGTTTTGTTGAGTCAGAGCCTAAACTGAATGGCCGTTCTTTGATCTGTGTTATTGCTCCGGGAACACTAAAAACTAAGAAAAAATAGGAAAAAGTCCATGCCCAAGATGAAAAGCAATAAGTCCGTTGCGGCGCGTTTCAAATTGACTGGTTCTGGTCAATTAAAAAGAACTCGTCCGGGGAAAAGACACAAATTATCAAAAAGATCTTCGCAACAGAAACGCAACCTGTCTAAACAGCCTTTAGTGGATCAAGGTCAGGTGGGCATGTATAAGCGAATGATGCTCGTTTAAAGATAGAGGGTTTTAGATATGGTAAGAGCAACTGGTTCAGTAGCTTCTAGATCGCGTCGTAAACGCGTTTTAAAACAAGCAAAAGGATTCTGGGGAGATAGAAAGGGACACTTTCGTCAAAGCCGGTCCTCTGTTATGCGGGCTATGGCTTTTAATTACATGCACCGAAAAGATCGTAAAGGTGATTTTCGAAGCCTTTGGATCACTCGTTTGAATGTGGCTTCCAGAATTCATGGATTGTCTTACAGCCGTTTGATCAATGGTCTCAAACAAGCTGGTATTCATTTAAATAGAAAAATGTTGTCTGAGATGGCTATTCATGACCCTCAAGGGTTTGCTGTAGTAGCTACTCAAGCTAAACTCGCTTTGGAAGCAGCTGTTCAGGGATAGAGTTTTATGACAATTCAAGAGGAACTTGAGGCTATTAAACAGCAGTTTAGTTGTGATGTAAGCCTTGCGCATTCTTCTAAAGATCTTTTCGATGTGAAAGTAAAATACCTGGGAAAGAAGGGAATCTTTCGCGGTTTTGCTGATCAGTTGAGGAAGTGTCCTATAGAGCAGAAAGCGACTGTTGGCGCTTCCATTAACGCTTGTAAGCAATACGTGGAGGAAGTTTTACTCGAGAGAGGCAAGGCCGTTTTGGCTAAAGAAGAAGCAGAAGAGTTCCTTAAGGAGAAGATAGATATCAGTTTACCTGGTAGCGAAGAAGCTGCTCTTGGTGGTAAGCATGTTATCAAGAAAGTCCTTGATGATGTTGTAGATATCTTTGTTCGCTTTGGATTTTGTGTTCGGGAAGCTCCTAATATCGAAAGTGAAAAAAACAATTTTTCTCTTCTTAATTTCGAAGGAGATCATCCTGCTCGACAGATGCAGGATACTTTCTATTTGGATCCCACCACGGTCTTGCGTACGCACACGTCGAATGTGCAGTCTCGGGAGTTAGCGAGAAACAAACCTCCTGTTAGAATTGTCGCTCCAGGAGAGTGTTTCCGTAATGAAGACGTTTCTGCGCGTTCGCATGTGATTTTTCACCAAGTAGAGGCTTTCTGTGTAGATAAAGATATTTCTTTTTCAGACTTGACATCGATGTTGGCAGGGTTTTACCATATCTTCTTTGGACGCAAAGTGGAGTTGCGGTTTAGACACAGCTATTTCCCTTTTGTCGAGCCAGGGATCGAGGTAGACATTTCTTGTGAATGTCATGGAGCCGGATGTTCTTTGTGTAAGCATTCTGGTTGGTTGGAAGTTGCTGGAGCAGGAATGATTCATCCGAATGTCTTGCGTAAGGCAAGCATTGATCCAGAAGAGTATTCTGGGTATGCCTTGGGGATGGGTATAGAGCGTCTCGCGATGCTCAAGTACGGTATTTCCGATATTCGATTGTTTAGTGAGAACGATTTGCGGTTTTTACGACAATTTTCTTAAGGAAGAATGGCAGAGCGGTTTAATGCACCTGTCTTGAAAACAGGAGACCTGAAAGGGTCCGGGGGTTCGAATCCCTCTTCTTCCGCATTCCTTTTTACGAGAACCTTTTGGGGTAAGAGTTGAGGCTCTTCCTCTGAAAGGGGTTTTTTTGTTCTTAGTTATTTTGTTATAAGCAAAATAAGCGCTTCTAATTCTTTTTATTTAGTTTTTATAAAATAAAATATTTGAAAGCTAATTTATTTATAAAATAAACTAGAAGACAATCTTGAAATAATAAAAAGACTATTTTTCACTAGCTCTCGGGGGAGGCATGGAAAAGACTCGTAAGTTTGAAAAAGCTTTAGAGAATTTAGAGCAGTTAAAAAAGATTTCTTACGATTATTCCAGTGGGAACGCTGAGGCATCGTCTCATAACAAGGCTCTCTCAGAAATGAAGGAGGCTGTGCATTATATAGATCACTATTTCAAACAAGCAGGAGCTCTCTCTCAAAAAGATGTAGATAAAGTGATTAAAGAGACAGACTTTTTGATTGCTGGAGTGCAGGATGTCTTTTCTTTTCTAGAGGATCATAAAGAAGAGGTGTACCGGTCTCTGTCTCAAGATTATCGTCATCTGAACCACACTTATGATGTAACTCGTGAACATCTGAATAATAAGATGGTAGAGCCAAAAGAAATACTAAATGGCTCTTTAGAGAACTGCCAGGATCAAGAGGAATTTCTTAATAACCTTGTCGAAGTAAAACGGGATCGTTCTTATGAACTATTCTACATGGCAAATGAAGATAATAAGCGGTTTTATACCGATGCTTTAGCGCAAATTATCTATAAGCAAGGGAAGATCCATGAGTCGATGCATGAAAATGATCCCTTAACGAAAACAATTGTGTGGAATAGTGATGAGATCACGAAATTAGCTTCTTCCTTAGTTTACACGAATGATATGCCAATTCGGTTGTTTTATCAAAAAGCTCTTACGAATATGAGTGCCGAATTGACGGTGAATGTACATAACGCATTGATGGCTTTGTTTTTAGCTCGTTATGAAGCTACAGCAGTGAGTCAGCAACCTAGAAAAGAAAATCTCAGTTATTTTAATGACTTTTTGCATTTTCTAAGAAAAGCTACAGCGATTTTGAATGAAAAAGATCTTCTTGATTTACAAGAAAAACATTCGAAATCACTAGTATCCTCATTGAGCGCTAAATTATATGATCACACTATTGATTTTGTAGAAGCTGCTAACTATATTTTCTTAAATATCTCTTCGAAACTTCAGCCAGAAGAAGGGAAAAAGCCTTTATCTGCAGGACAGTATGTTGCTGAAATTTATGATGAGTTACATCGATTGTTCTCTAAATATCCTAATGGGCCATTATTCAAAGCTATAGATAGAATGCTTGACCCATACTTGAAAGAGTTTGATCCTATTTTATTAGGCATTCTCCCATGCCTTGAAGGTAAGCTTATACAAGGAGATAAGGAGATCAAAGTACTTCGTACACCAAGCCCTGTTTCGCAAAGCTCTATCCTTTATGCTAACTGTAATGGAGAGTTCTTACACTTTCTAGATGCGAAAACATGTCAGGGAGACAAGATTTTGGTAATCAATATTCAGAATCGGTTGTCGCGAAAAGATCGTGCGAGAAGTCGCATTATTGAAGAATCTTTGCAAGATTACTCTTCTGTGTATATGAGTGCATTCCCAGAACCAGAAGATTTTTTGTATGGGTTGGAGCAAGTGCATGGAGAATTAGAAACGTTTACGGATTTCTTTTCTCTCGTACAGCAAGAATTTTTCAAACCTAAAGCCCAAGGATACTGTGTTCTTCCAGAAGAAATGAAAGAGCGTATGGGAGTGTTCTTAGAAGGTATTGTTCCTTCTTTGAAGAACGTTTTCTTCTCAAAGAAAAAAATCTTATTCAAAAATGATAAAGTTTTGCTTCTACATTTAATCTATTACTTTGTTGTTTTTAATCTGATTGAGCAATTGGATCCTAATACGTTAGTAATTATGTCCAAAGATGGGTTAGATTATGCATCTGTCTTTGTTTCCGGTTTTGCATTCTTTGAAGATCGAGGAAATTGGGATGAAGACAGTTTGAAGCGAATGGTTGCTAGAATGTTAGCTCCCACATTAGTAGCCAGAGATCGGCTAGTATTTGCTCAACATGTGGAACTATTGAGTAAGTTTTTGAATTGTTTAAGAAAAAATCGCCACAATCTAAAAGACCTGAGAACGCTCTTTTCCTATGATTTAGAGGGGTGGCAATTCTCAGGTATTTAAGCAAGTTTTCGATAAGCATAAAGGGTAATTAAAAGCATAAAGCCTGCAGGAATAAACATCACCTGGAGAGCCGGTAAGACGCTATTGTTAGCGAGAACCATTCCAGCTTTCAGAACAACAAAGAAAATATTAATAGTTCCCAGAGGGACTAGATATGCCCAAGTAATTTTGGGGAGCCGATGAAAACGTAAGCAAAGATGGGCAGACAGGATCACAGCTGCGATACATAATAGTGGCGAGATGAGCATATAGTAAAATAAGGTAAGCAAAGATAGGATCCTTTGAGGCACTGTAGTTAATAGCCCAAATTTCGCTGCATGCCAAGGAATGGCTTGTAAAAATGCAGAGAAACTACAATCTCTTCCTGTTATGAAAATCTTGGAGAAAGGGTTGTCGTAATAGCTGAATTCCAATTCAGGGAATTCTTTCATGTCAAAGAACTGTGTCAAAGACACTTCGTGATTTTCATCTTCGGAAAAATAAGACACTTCAAGCCCGATAGGAAGCGATGGAGTAGTAAATGCAAGTTTTTTGATTGCATAGATCGTTTTAGGCCCTTTAATCCAAAACACGTTATTTAGAGTAGCAGCTCTGCGATTAATGGAAGAAAAAATAAGAACAGTTTGGTCTTTCAGATAGAGTGCAGGGATTTTTTCTTGGGCTTTTTCTAAAGTGCCTTTGTCCATATGCTCTTTAGTTACTGAAATCTTTTCACAAATCGGATGGAGCCATTGGAAATTCGCATACAGAAGAAGAGTAATTAGGGAACTAGATATAACTAGTGGACGAATCAAAGTTTTCAGGGAAAGCCCTGAAGCCTGCAGTAATAGAATTTCTCTTTTGCTCTGCATGGAAAATAGTGTAATTGTCGAAGCAATTGCAACGAGTTGAGGGAGAATGAATTCTGCTTTTAGAGAGATTTGAGAGAGATAGTAAAGCAGAGAAAGCTGCAGAGGAGCTCTGGAAATCGCTGTTTTCCCTTCTCGGAAAGCATGTAGTGAATGATGAATAGAGGCGTAAAATATAACCGCTAGGAAAAATAAAGAAGAGAGCGAAATCCAAAAGCGAGAAAGAAGATAGCGTTTCCAGATAACCATATCTATGCATGCCCCTGATTTTCAGTGTATATTCTCCAAGAAAAAATAAGCCATGAGAGGAGCTGTGGAAAGAGAAACAGCATTACAGCTGAAATTGGATGGATAGTATTTTTCCCTACGATAAGGAAAATGAGATTCAGTATAGGGAATAAGGCATAAATTAGCACGGGCTTACGGAAACGTGGCTTATAAGTTCCTAGGGCTAATCCAGAGAAAGTCATAGTACTACATAATAGGCCGATAGCAATTCTACGGAGTATTTCTGCTAAATGCAAACGAGCATCTTGGATTAACTGTTTCCAAGGCAAATAGTCTGTACGAGTTTTCATATACGATTTCCCAGCGAATAGCGTGGCTGTAATTTTCGGAATAAGGAATTCATCCAGAGTTTCTAGATAGAACTCATTGGGATTAGATGTGCGAGCCTCTGAAAAGAGAGGGATTTTGGAAATGACTAGGACATTTTTCGCCTGAACAGAATCTTTATTCACATCAGGAATAATCGTCTCAATGAAACCAATATTGGATATCTCTTGATTGTGTTTTAAAGCAATAACTACATTGTCAAATTTACTTTTCCCACAGTGATCTATCGCAATGAATATGCGATCGTTTTCTTTTTTCTGCAAGGTTTGTAACAAAAGTGCCGGGGATGTCATAGCGATATTTGCGATTTCTTTCCCTGTTTGAAAGCGGCAAATCGAAGCTAACTCGGAACATGTATAGAAATTGAAGCAACATAATACTCCTGAAGCAATCAAAACAGGGAAGATAATCATTCCTTGAGAAGCTCCAGAAGCTTTTAAAAAGGTAATTTGGTTATTATCGGAGAGTTTACGAAATAAGGTAAAGGCCGAGATAAAGCAAGATGCTGGGAGTATAAAGGGAAGGAGATAGGGAATTTGGTAGGCAGTGACTTTAAAAACTGTCGCATAAGGAACATCTTTAGCAATATAACTGACAATTTCTTGCAGAGAACTGATGATAGAAATGCAGATTAGGCTAAGCGTACAGAAAACTGTGGTTTTTAAATAACGGAAAATAAGAACTTTCCATAGAATAGGCATGGTGATTCCGTAATAGAAAATCAGTTGAACGTTTTAGCTAACAAAACTATGCGCATAGAAAAATTGTGTAAATCTGTGGATAGTTAAGAACGATGCTATGATAACCCGTTTATTTGAGAATGATAAGCAATTAGAAGGTTTTTTTTCTTCTTTAGACAAGAAAAAAAAATACTTGCTAGCTCTGTCTGGAGGTAGCGATTCTTTGTTTTTGATGTACTTGCTTAAGTCTCGAGCCATTTTCTTTACTGCTGTGCATGTTGATTATGGATGGCGAGAGACTTCTTATCAGGAAGCAAGTGATTTAGCTGCTTTATGTGAACAAGAGCAGATCCCATTTATTTTAGATCGTCCGGAAGCTACAGATCCTATGGATTCTCGTGATATAGAGAATGCAGCGCGACGCTATCGTTATGAATTATTCTATCGGTTATGCAAAGAAAAGTGCTTTTCAGGGGTCTTTCTTGGTCATCATGCGGATGACCAAGCAGAAACGATTCTAAAACGGGTATTCGAAGGTGCCCATCTAGGGAATCTTAAAGGAATGTCTGCACAGGTGATGTACAGAGACGTTGCCTTATTGCGTCCTTTATTACACATTCCTAAGCATAAGATTGTAGAAGCTCTTGATAGTCACCAAGTTCAATATGTTCAAGATATCACAAATTGTAATGAGCGATTTTTGCGTGCACGAATGAGAGAGCGCTTATTTCCTTATTTACAAGATGTTTTCGGGAAAAATATAAGGGACCCTTTGCTTTCATTAGCAGGAGATTCTGCGGAGCTGAGAGAATATTTGGATCAGCAAACAGCTCCTTTTTTGTTACGAGTCGTTGATAATGAGAGAGGGAAATTGTTACCTATAGAGCAAGAGTTACTAAAAACACCGTTTTTAGCTAAATGGGTATGCAAACAGTTTTTCCTGAACGAAAGACTAGTTGCTTCAAAAAGTTTTTTACAAACGGTTTATGATCATCTTATGACAGGCTCTACAGCAAGATTACGGCTTCGTAATCGAACAGTTTTGGTAAAAGCTAGGGGAGTAATCATAGAAAGTATATATTGATAGTGTTTTTGGGGCTGCCCTAGTGGGTTCAGCAGATTGCTGAAAGAAAAACACTTCTTGTTTTTTATCTCTATAATTAGAGGTTTATAAACAAAATAATAAAATATTTTGATATATTGAATAATTATCTGCCTGTTTGATTAGCATTGTAGTGAGTTTTATGGCTAAAGATAAAAAAACAAATCCAGAATCCAAAAAAAGTTTTCCTACTGCTTTTTTCTTTCTCTTGTTCGGAGTGATTTTTGGCGTAGTCACAGTTCAAAACTTTTTCTCTGCTAAAAAGGCTTCGGTAGGCTTCAGTCATCAACTCGAACATCTTGTTAACCTGAAATTACTCATTCCAGAAGAGAGTCGCAAGACTGCCTTGAACGATAATTTAGTGTCATTTAGTGGTCGTTTCCGCGAGGTGGTCCCTGCTGAAGGTCAGGTTCGGTATCAATATCTTGATCTTATTGAACGTAAGCATCAGATCGACTTTGAGCTGGAAGAGGCGAGTAAGTCTTTAACGGTTTTATCAAAAGAAGTGCGTAATGCGATCACTTGGTTTTCAGCTATTTCTGGAATGCCTATCCCTGAAGCAGGCTATACTATTTCTCCTCGAACGGATGTTGGGCTCTCTGTTTTAGAACCTTTAGTGGTTTACGGCCCTGTAGATGCTCAAATTGTGAACCTTGCTGCGCTAGAAAATCGGGTGCGCTCTTTGCCTAAATCTACAGAAAGTCTTAGAGTTTTTGGTTCGGATCTCTATGCATTAATTGGGAAATATCTTTCTCCAGCTCTTGGTATCGGGTCTGAATCCTTAAAAAAAGAAATCAAAGATTTGCATCAGCAAGTAGAAAACTCCTTAACTCAGGTTATAGAAGGGGATCAGGCTGTTGCTTTGTATAAAACTGTGCTTGAGACGTTGCATAGAATTTCCTTAGCACTAGTTTCTCCTGAAGAAGGGACTCGTTTCCATCAATTACGCTCTGTACGTCTATATCGTGAAGATTTCAACCGATGTGTCAAATTATTAGGGGAGAGTGATGAGACTCAGGTGCAGCTCGATAAGTTGAGAGGCGAATTAGTCCAAGCTGTTTGGTATTTCAATAACCAAGAACTCTCTTCTCGAGCTTTGGAGAAACAAGATCCTGAAGTGTTTAGTCGTTGGTTTAAAGGCGCTAAACAGGAATGGGCAGCATTCTCTTCAAATAAATCTTTATCATTTAGAGCTCCAGATCAACCGCGTAATTTAGTTTTAGAGAAGACTTTCAGAAGTGAAGAGCCAACGCCTCATTACTCTGGTTATTTATTCACTTTTATGCCAATTATTTTGGTTCTGCTGTTTATCTACTTTATCTTTTCTCGTCAGGTCAAAGGGATGAACGGTTCTGCTATGTCGTTCGGAAAATCTCCTGCGCGCTTGTTAGCAAAAGGACAAAACAAAGTAACTTTTGCGGATGTAGCAGGGATAGAGGAAGCCAAAGAAGAACTCGTTGAGATCGTAGATTTCTTGAAGAATCCTACTAAATTTACTAGTTTAGGAGGGCGTATCCCTAAAGGAATTCTTCTCATAGGAGCTCCAGGGACAGGGAAAACATTGATAGCTAAGGCTGTCGCTGGTGAGGCTGATCGACCTTTCTTCTCCATAGCCGGTTCTGATTTCGTTGAAATGTTTGTTGGGGTTGGAGCAAGTAGAATCCGAGATATGTTCGAGCAGGCGAAGCGTAATGCTCCTTGCATTATCTTCATTGATGAAATCGACGCAGTTGGAAGACATCGTGGTGCTGGTATTGGAGGTGGTCATGACGAGAGAGAGCAGACTCTAAACCAGCTGTTAGTAGAAATGGATGGTTTTGGTACTAACGAAGGAGTCATCCTTATGGCTGCTACCAACCGGCCGGATGTTTTGGACAAGGCTTTATTGCGTCCAGGACGTTTTGATCGTCGTGTTGTTGTGAATCTTCCTGATATAAAAGGTCGTTTTGAAATTCTCGCTGTCCACGCCAAACGCATTAAGCTAGATCCTACTGTAGATCTTATGGCGGTTGCGCGTAGTACTCCAGGAGCTTCAGGAGCTGATTTGGAAAATCTTCTTAACGAAGCAGCATTATTGGCTGCTAGAAAAGATCGTACAGCGGTGACAGCAGTTGAAGTTGCAGAAGCTCGAGACAAGGTTCTGTATGGTAAAGAACGTCGTAGTTTAGAGATGGATGCTCAAGAGAAAAAAACAACGGCATACCACGAGTCAGGGCATGCTATTGTAGGGCTTTGTGTTGAGCATTCGGATCCTGTAGATAAGGTGACGATTATTCCAAGAGGCTTATCTTTAGGAGCCACGCATTTCCTTCCAGAAAAAAATAAATTAAGCTACTGGAAGAAAGAGCTTTATGATCAGTTAGCGGTTCTTATGGGAGGCCGTGCTGCTGAACAGATTTTCCTCGGTGATGTTTCTAGTGGAGCGCAACAAGATATTGCTCAGGCAACAAAGATTGTTCGGAGCATGATTTGTGAATGGGGAATGAGCGATCATTTAGGAACTGTAGCTTATGACGAGCGTTCCGAAGCGGCTCCTACAGGATATGGATCCTACCATGAAAAAAATTACTCTGAAGAGACGGCCAAAGCTATTGATAATGAACTTAAAACTCTATTGGATGCTGCATATCAAAGAGCTTTGGACATCATCAACAGTCATAAAGAAGAGTTAGAGCTTATGACACAGATGTTGATAGAATTCGAGACTTTGGATTCTAAAGATGTTAAAGAAATCATGGACCATTCTTGGGATGCTGATAAGAAACGGGCTCGTATGAAGGAAGAAGGCATGCTGTATAAGAAGATTTCTGAAGATCTTCCACCGCCGCCTCCTCAAGAAAATGTGCAAGATGGGACGAGTTTGAAGTTTAATACTAGCACATAACTTCCCTTCTGGAGGTAGAGCCCTTTTATTAGGGCTCTCTTTTTTTTGTGTGTGAGGAAAGCTAGCGTCTAACTAAATGTCTCTAAGTAAGGATGTTTGTAGGGGAAATAGCGATTTTCAGTGTTGAGAAGCTTAGTTACAAGACAATAAAAAAGGCTAAGAAAAACCTTTCTTAGCCTTGTTTCTCAACGAATCGCCTATAGAAGACTAATCTTCCAGCGTTGCCTTATGGCTCAGCTTCAACTGGCCTTTTTCGTTAATGCTAAGGAGTTTAACAGCAAGCTTGTCTCCTTCTTTGACAAAGTCAGAGATATTGTCTACTTTTTGTTTAGACAATTCAGAAATATGACAGAGCCCTTCTTTTCCTGGGAGGACTTCTACGAATACCCCAAATGTTGCGATAGATGTAACACGGCCATTATAAACTTTACCGACTTCAACTTCTCCAGTTAATCCTTCGATAAGTTCTTTAGCTTTGTTAATCGATTCTTGGGTGCTTGCAGCTATGTTAATGACGCCGTCATCATTGATGTCAACTTGCGCACCAGAACGCTCGATAATTTGACGGATTTGTTTTCCTCCGGGACCAATGACCGTTGCGATTTTTGAGGTATTGATCTGCATAGTTTCAATGCGCGGAGCATATTTAGAAACAGTTCCCTTAGGGGAGGCCAGAACCTGTGTCATAAGATTAAGGATATGACTACGCCCTTGTTTAGCTTGCGCTAGAGCTTGCTCCATAATCTTATGAGTGATTCCCTCTATCTTGATATCCATTTGGAAAGCTGTAATACCTTTAGCTGTTCCGGCTACTTTAAAGTCCATATCTCCTAGATGATCTTCTATACCGGAAATATCAGACAAGATGATGGCTTGATCTCGATCTAAGATTAAGCCCATAGCAATACCTGCCACGGGAGCTTTGATAGGAACTCCAGCATCCATGAGTGCAAGACAGCCTCCACATACGGATGCCATGGAGGAAGATCCATTAGACTCAGTAATATTAGATTCTAGGCGAATGATATAAGGGAATCGTGATGTCTCAGGAAGAACATGACTTAAAGCTTTCTCAGCTAATTTCCCATGTCCAATTTCACGTCTTCCTGGGGAACCAATTCTGCCAACTTCTCCTACGGAGAAAGGAGGGAAGAAATACTGTAGATAGAAGCGAGCGGCTCCATCTCCATTCAGATCTTCGAATCGCTGCGCCATATTTTCGCCTCCAAGCGTACATACGGCCATGCTTTGCGTCTCTCCGCGAGTAAATAAGCAACTTCCGTGTGTTCTTGGAAGAAAAGGAGTCTCTATGGAAATGGGGCGAATCTCTGTGGTGGTTCGTCCATCTACACGAATACCAAGATCTTGGATAAGAGCTCGCATTTGATTGGATTTTGCTGTCTTAAATGCAGCCTTAACGTTCAACAAAGAAAAATCACTGTTTTCTTCTTGAACCAAGTTAGCAATAACGGATTCCTCTAATTCTTTCGAGGCTTGCTCTAGAGCTTCTTTATCTCTAAAAGACAATGCTTTTTCGAATTTTTCTCTAATAAAATCTGAAACTACATTTTGTACGTCTTCTGGCATATCAAGAACGGCAGAGAAATTCTTTTGTTTGCCGGTAGCTTTCTGCCATGCTTCAATAGCATCGCATATTTTAGCTATATAGGTTTGCCCAAAAGCAATGGCTTCTAGAACTTGCTCTTCTGTTAAAAAGTCGCAATGTCCTTCAATCATTAAAACTGCAGAAGCTGTTCCTGCCATGACGAGATCCAGCTTGGAGGCACTTAACTCATCTCTGGTTGGGTTAATGACCCACTTTCCTCCGACGAGCCCAACGCGTACACCCGCAATGATACAATTTTGAGGAACCTCTGAGATAGCTAAAGCGGCAGAAGCTCCGCAAATAGCTAGAGGATCAGGTAAAGTTTTCCCGTCGTAAGACCAAACGTAGGACAAGACTTGAATATCTTGCATGAGTCTATTAGGAAACGACGGACGCAAAGAGCGATCTATTAGCCGAGAAACAAGAATTTCTCTCTCGGAAGGCCGTCCTTCACGTTTTAGAAATCCTCCAGAGGTTCTTCCTGCGGAGGAAAACTTCTCTTGATAGTCTACTCTGAAAGGCAGAAAATCGACAGCCTCTGACAAGGAGGCTGCACACGCTGAAGAAAAAACCCAAGTCTCGTTCATTTTAACGAGAATAGCCCCACTGGCCTGGCGAGCTATTTTCCCTGTCTCGAAAATTAATGTTTTATCTTTGTCTAACGCAACAGAAAAAGTCTCAAAAGCCATGGAGTTGTCCTAAAAACGAAATGGGGTACTATTTTCTCAAATTGAGGCGAGCAATTAAATTTTTATATCTTTCAGTATCAGTAGAATTTAAGTACTCTAGGAGCTTTCTTCTCTGCCCTACTAATTTTAGCAAAGCTAGACGAGAATTTTGATCTTTAGGAGATCTTTTAAGGTGCTCCTTGAGTTCCGTTATGTGCTCAGTCAGAATAGCAATCTGCACATCTGCCGAACCTGTGTCTTTTTCATGAAGTTGAAATTTTTTAGTAATTTCTTCTTTAGTGCCCTTATCCAAAGACATTCGATGTCTCCTTAAATACAAAAAATGCCGTAATGACCAATTATACCTAAGAGGTTTGTTAATGTACATCTTTTGCTAGAGTAAGAAGTTTTTTTTCTCTGTGCAGAGAAATATAAGATGTCGATTAGGTACTTTGTAGTATGTTATGAGGGGTTTTTGATTTAGAAAAAATCAAACTAATTCTTAATTCAAGAAAACCTTTTTTATCGGGTTATAGCTAATTTTATGTATATAGAAAAAGATTTATTTTTCATGAAGAAGGCTCTAGATGAGGCTAGGAAGGCATATGAACAAGATGAAGTCCCTGTTGGTTGTATCATCGTTCATGGAGATAAGATCATCGCTAGAGGACATAATAGTGTTGAGCAATTAAAAGATTCGACAGCACATGCTGAAATGATTTGTATTAGTGCAGCAGCAGAATATCTAGAGAATTGGAGATTGAAAGACACGATCCTCTACTGTACTTTAGAGCCCTGTCTCATGTGTGCTGGAGCGATTCAGTTAGCACGTATTCCTAGAATTGTTTGGGGGGCTCCTGATTTGCGTTTAGGAGCTGGAGGGAGTTGGTTAAATGTTTTTTTAGAAAAACATCCTTTCCATCAAGTAGAGTGTTGTTCTGGTGTTTGTTACCAAGAGTCTGAGCAGTTAATGAAAAACTTTTTTTTAGAGAAGAGAAAGGCTAAGGATGAAGGAAGAAATTCCCGCGCTACTTGATCATTTATATACGGAGTAGGAAAGACGATTAATGTCGCTAGGGACGACGATTGTTCCTGGATTGACGAAAGAGGATCTTTTACAGCCTATGGATTATGATGAACTTGAGGAGAACCCTTCTTTTAGATTTGAAGAAGGAGTTTTGAATGGAATAGGAGAGACTCGAGCCGCATTATATTCTTTTTTTTCTGATCTAGAAGACTCCTTTTGCGTGGAGTCTTCTAGCGATACGAGCCTCTGTAGGGATTAGGAATATTTTCTTTATAGCAAAAACATATTGCCAAAGTCATAGACAGTACCGAACCAAGTAGGATTGCATAGGCGCCGGACAGAATCAGAATTAGGAAGTAGAAATGGAGGAGTAGAACAAAGCTCCATTTTCTAGATAAAGAGATAGGGAAAAGAGGGAGTGTCAGTCTTTTTTCTGGATCTAGGAAAACGCGGACAATCAAAAGAGCGCAGATTAAACTTTCTGGTCCGAAGAAAGCTTGGGTGCTTCCAATTAACCATAGAAAGGCCCAAATGCTGATACCTGCAATACTGACTTGGGTAGTGAGTAAAAACACAAAGCTACCTGTTCCGAGTTTCTGAATAATTACATCTGTTGCTTTATAAAAGAGGATGAAATCCAAAACATTCCGCATGAGTAGGCGTTGCGTGATCTCAAGGCTGCGAAGATCCCCCAGCTTTAAGGTATCTGCTGTTACGAGAGGATAGGTGAGCCATTGCCAAAAATAATGTTGATGAATTCCTTTTACAGAGAGAGCGAGCCATTCTATAGGCCCACGCACTTGAAAAAAATATTGTAAGAAAAATGCGATGAAAGGAGCGGAGCAAGAAGTTACTAGTACTAGAAGGGGAAGCTGTTTTAGGGCTTTCCCCAAAAAGGGAGTTTGTTTGTACTTATCGGGGAAGATAACTCTCATGAAGGAGAGGCCTTTTTACAAAAGTGTTGATGATTGGCTCTATTATCTAGGCTCTGTTTTTGGCTGTCAACCTTCCTTTTGTCTCGCAAAGTTTGTTATTTGGGTGCATAGGAAAACCTGTGCACCCCAAGATATTAGTCCGAAGGAGACGTTGTAAGGTTTGCTTTAATCGTTAGATCGATGAGAGAGGTAAGGAGCGCGGAAACTGCTTGAAGAATTTTCATAGATTCTGTGGATGTGGCGTTCACCGATTTTTGGTTAGCTTGAGCACGTTGTTGAGCTGCGGACAGTTCCTGTTGGATAAGTTCTCTATTTGCTGTAATCTGTTGGTTCGATGTTTGAAAAGCCTGAATAGTGCTGTGATTCGTGTATTCGTCGTCAGAGCCATTTTTTTTGATTAGGTCAGGAACATATAACAAGGAGATGTTGATTAGTTCTTTGGTTTTTCTTTGTTGTTCCAGCGTATTTTCTTGTAAGACAGCCATAATAGCATGGCTGTAATCTGTCGTTGCGACGGAGAGTTTCAGCATGACTGTAATGCAGAAATACATAGCAGACTTTTTGTTAATCTCTATGGATGCAGGCTCTATTAGAGTAGAGTCTGGTATGACAGTATTTTTTTCAGGAAGAGTGGGGATGATTGCACTACTCATTGGATACCCTCTTTTTTAGATATTCGCGATCAAGCTAACGATTTGTGAGAACGTTTGAATGAGCGCCTGACCGACTTGTAGGGACTGTTGAATAATATTATTATTCGTGTTCAAATTACTGGAAATCACTTGAGAAGCATTTCCAAGACCAGATATTTGGTTTTGAATCGCTTGTCTAGATGCTCCGACTGCTTGGTTAACCGATTGTACGTTTTGTAAATAAGAGGAGTTTTGAGAGTTTACTTGGTTTTTTGGAATGGTAGTGTATTGGTATAGCGCTTCTTCATTGTTCAGGAATGTTTGCGCGGCAGCATTAGCTTGCAATTGCTCTGCAACTAGAGACAAGTTATTTTGCGCGACGAGAACAGACTGGTAAATGTAGTAAACAGTAACGATGAGAGGGTTAGAATCCTTAGCAAATCGTGTTATAATCTCATCAGCCGTTGCAGAGTTTGTTGTTCCTGTAACCAGAGGTGTTTCAGGTAGCTGTAATACAGCATGCATTGGTTCTTTATGCCACATAATTCTGCCTCGAATTAGTTTCTTGGGTTAAGACAGGGGTTTATTTAATTGGTTAACTGTGCTTCCCACGGAGTTCAATGTTTTGATGAAGGAGGAGTTCTGTTGAGCGATTTGCTGCATAATGTTGATGTTTGTAGATGCGTGAGAGAGGATAATCTGTCCATTTTGTCGGGCAGTTACTAATTGGTCTTGGATATTTGAGCGTTGTGCAGAATAGTTTTGGTTCTGGTTTTGTACTCGTGTGATTTCGTCTTCTTTAGCTCCAGAGCCAACGACAGCGTATTTGATTTGATTCGTTTCTTGGTTTAATTGCTGTTGGATATTAGTATTGTCGTTTAGCTGCTTAGATTGCGTGAGAATCGTCTCTTGACGTATTTCTACAGCTTCTAAAAGAAGAGAGTAAATGCTGAACAAGAGTTCTGCTATTGGAGGCGTTCCCAAAGGCTCTAAAGGAGGTAGCGAGGAGACGTATTGTGTGTCTCCTACCTGTGAGGTTGCTGCTGACATATTCTAAAAAATTTTTTTGGTTTTTTTATTTTTTATTTTACCAGCAATTTCTCTCTTTAATAAAAATAATAATTTGTTTTAAAAATAAGCCGCTTATTTAAGCCTCTTTCTTTTAAGTGCTAACAGCCTTGAGAGAGGGGTGTAGGCTTTTCTTCTGTTCAAATCGGATATTTGGACAGCCCGCGATTCTTCCCTAAAAAGGATTTTGGAAGGAATTAGCGGAGGAAGGTTACATATTATTAATCAAGTGTTTAAGGTTTTTCGCAGAAGGCTGCGAGAAATGTTTAAATGAAACCTGTTTTCCAATGAGGGGGCTGTGTGGCAGAAACTCAAGACTGCGAGCGATTGGATTTTTTAAATGGTGATGATATTAGTGCTTATGTAGTGCTAACTTGTGGGCAACCCTCGGCTGAAGGGAAAATGAATGTCGAGATGGTGTATGAAGGGGATCGAGAATTGGTTAGCTTTTTGTTAACCAAAGCGTTAGCTTCTTTGGAGCAGCCCTAAACAAAAAAGAGGGTTCTAATGGGATTCGGAACTGTGAGAGGGAAAGGAAAAGCTGTGAAGTCCTTCTTCCTAAGGCCTCTACAGAATCTTGAAGTAGGGCTCTTTTCATTACCTATAGTGTTATTGTTGGGGGAGATTGGGTGTGTATCTTCAATCTCTTCCGTTTCTTTAGTAGCTGTTTTAAGTATTGTAGGCGTTTTCGTTGCTCTAGTTTCCTTCTTCCGTAGTTGGGGCTATGGGCTCTCTGTTGTAGGGGCTATATTTTTCGGGGTGGCTCTTTGTAACAATTTCCCTGTGTCTGTTTTTTGGGGAGGATTGTTAACTGTCTCTTTTATTATTTCTTATGGGATTCTTCTGCTGAGTGTGTCTTTGGTTGAAGGACATATTAAGGAGAAGGCTGTATCTTTATCAGAGCTGACGGCATCGCACAATTCCCTTCAAGACTCCTATAACCGCGAAGTGCAAGAACGAAAAGAAAAGGAGCTTCTTGCCCAGAGTAAGATAACTTCTTTAGAACAAGAGCTTTCTGTTTCGCATGAGCAACTCCAAGAGGTTTCCAGGAAATATACGCATGCAAGTGAAGATTTACAGATTCTTATTGATCAGAGGGATAGCTGGTTAAAAGATTACATGACTCTCCATCAAGAGTATGTGCGTGTAGTTGCTGGAGATGAAGAGAATGTCATTTTCCCTTGGAAAGTCTTTCAGGGTAATTCTGAAAAGGATTCTGGTTATCAGCAGCGGGTTCAGGATGCTGAACATAAGATCGCTCATTTAGAGAAGCTCTGTGAAGAGGAAAATAGCGGGAAGCGCTATGCTGAGGAGTGCTTGGATAAGGCCTTAGCAGATTTATTAGAGTCTACTCGGCTTAGGGAAATTCTAGAGAAAGAGATCTTCCAAAAGGATGAGGAGATCGCATCTTTGAAACAAGAGATTGCAGCGGAAAAGCTTTTGAGTTCTTCGGTCAGTGATGACAGAGCGGCTTATAAGGGTAAGTACCTGCAATTAAGGGAGCAGTTCACTGTTAAGGATTCCTTTCTGAAAAAAGCTAGACGCGAACGCTTCTTAGCTCAAGAGCAACTTTTAGTTTTGAAGCGAGCTAAAGAAGAAGAAGCCTCGAATTTGTCTACAACGGATAGTTTTTCTATTATTCAAAATCTTTTGCTACAAATTGAGGCACTAGAAGAAGAAGTTACTTATCTAGAAGAGTTAGTACTTCACAACCAGAATCGGTAATCAGAATAGCATGTTCCCATTGTGCACTAGGCTGGTGGTCACATGTTCGTGCCTCCCAATGGTTTATTGGGTCAATAAACCCTTCTTTCTTTCCGACATTGATCATAGGCTCGATAGTGAAGATCATTCCAGGTGCTAGAGGGATTTTACAAGAGTTTCTATGGTGTGCCACAAAAGGATTTTCATGAAACTTGACTCCCACTCCGTGTCCAACAAACTGGTCAACAACAGAGAAGCCATATTTAGCTGCACAATTTTCAATCACTTCGCCAATTTCATACAGAGGAAGGTTAGGTTCGAGAATAGAGATAGCAGCATTAAGAGCTTCTAGAGAAGCTTCACAGACTTTTCTTTTGATCTCAGAGACTTCTCCAATCATCACCATTCGGCTGCAATCTCCATAGAATCCATCGACAATGCAGGAAACATCAATGTTCATAATGTCCCCATTTTGTAACGGGATATCATTGGGGATGCCGTGGCAAATGACTTCATTTAGTGATGTACAGATTGTTTTTGGAAAAGGCGGATGGCCATAATTAAGAGGAGCTGGAATGGCATTATGGCGTTTATGTAACTCTCGAGAGAGAAGATCTAGTTCGTTTGTAGTTACCCCTTCCTTAGCAGCTTCGCATAAAGCATCGAGAATATGAGCTGTAACTTGGCAAGCTTTACGAATCTTTTCTATCTGTTCTGGCGTTTTGATAATGATATCATAACGAGAGGCGTAAAGTTGTCGTAAATTATCAAGGGGACGTTCTGGTTTAGTTGGGTAATGGCAGTGTTTCCATTTTTTGTTACTGCCGCACCAGCAAGGATCGTTTCTTTTCATAAAAGGAACCCAAAGAGTGATTTCTGATTTCCCTATCTCTTGACATAGAGAAAAGCTTTAAGGTGTAACACAATACCCTATATTGAAAGCCGTAGAAAGAGCTTTTAACATAAGATTACCTGCCATCAAAGCCAAACTAATACCAAATAATCGTTCCAAAGCTAACAGTCCCATTTGGCCAAATAAGCGATTGATAGAGCTAGAAAGGAGAAGCGTGATCAGAGAGAATAGCCAAGCAAGCACAATAGCTCCCAGAACGATCTCTTTTGGGAAAATACCTTCCTCCATATGGCCTAAAGTCGATGTAATCATTGCTGGGCCTGTGATCACAGGAAAAGCTAAGGGGAAGAAAATGGGTTCGTCTTTATCTCTCTCTAAAGTTTCTGTTTGGGGAGGAAGTGCCTTCATCATATCAATGGCTATGGAGCCAAGCAGTAGGCTTCCTGTAAATTGAAAGGCAGGTAAAATGATCCCTAGTAAGCGGAAAAAGCCTCGACCAAAAGTAACGAATAGTAGCAGCAAGAGCAGTGCGAAAATAGATTCTCGTAAAATGATACGTTGCTGTTTTTTGAAAGAGAAATTTTTTAATAATGCAATAAAAACGGGAAGAGAGCCCAAAGCATTGAAAAGAGCATAAAAAAGTAAAGTAAGACGAAATAGTGAATGTAGCATAAATTACACGAGCTTTCTTATAGGAAAGTTTGTTGTAGGCCAGATACCAGAAGTTGAGCGCCTACAATCACGACAGCTAGACCTAGGATGGTTTGTGTTGCGATGATCGTTTGCGAGCCAGCCTTATTCGTTGTTTGAAGAACAATTGTGGTTATTGTCATCATCAGCCAGGATAGACACAGCAACGTGCAAACAATGGAAAAAGGAAGTTGCTGCATAGCTAAGGGGGCGCAGGCACATAGCCATGAAGGCCCGATCATGAGAGGAAGGGCTATGGGAGCTACTTTAGGTGACTGGGATAACGAAGGAATTTTACTCCAAAGGGATGCTTGAGTATTCCGAAGAATAGCCCGCATTCCTGTGAACATAACCCCACACCCTCCGACAACAGTAGCTGCGCATGCTGGTGTTTGCAAAGAGTAAAGTAGCCCTGATAATAGAGGATAAAGAACAAAAGACCCGAGAAGAGCAAAAAGACTTTCCCTCAAGAGAAGCAGCGCTTTGCTTCTTTTAGATAAATTACCTAGGATTGTACTAAGAACCTCGACATTAGTCGTAGAGTCTGCTGCTAAAAATAAAATACAGCTTTGAGACAGCAAAAAAAATGACCAGTCCATGAGACGTTTGTAAAGAGGTTGGTGGTTATATCTTGAAAGAAGGGATCTTTCAGTCCTTTGTAACTGAGGGATCCCCGAAATCGTCACACAGAAGTGTAGTTCAAATTGAGATTTAGTGAAACCTAATAATCAACGAGAAAGAGTAACATTTTTTTTGACTAACGAACTCGTAGTGTTGAAACAAAGAGGTTGAGTTAGGAAGAAGCTATTGTCTCAGATACATCACTAATCAAGGTTTCAATAGAAAAAGTATCGATGGAAGTTCGCAGATCAGGGCAAGTTGTAGACAATGTTACGAGTAGAGATTCTAGCAATTCTCGTGATAAAGGTTCCTGAGTTTTGGCCAACAAAGGAAGGGTAACTTCCCATTGAGCCCGCTCATCGGATAACACTTTAGGAGAGTCTTTAGTTGCTTCTACGTAGATAGCGAAAGCCTCTTGGGGATATTCACGACAGAAATCCAGACTGCGAGATAAAGCTTTTTGCAAGCTTTGGAGTGTTTGAGGTGTCATCGCTGGAGACCCTTTTTTCCCGCAAATAAGGAGCTGCGGGCCTGTAGGGGATCCATAAGTGTCAGAAAGAAAACAACCGGTAGGGGTTCCCTTTAAGGCGATAGTGACGCCCTCAACATTGTAAAAACCTCCATACAAGAAATCAACTTGATAAGTGAGCATAGGAGAAATCATATCTGCGCTGACGTTTTTGATTTCTGAAGGAACCACATGATGCTTGCGTAAAGCCTCTAGCAGATTAGGCAGGTTCTTGGAGTCATTGAGGCAAAAGCCTAGTACGCGTCCGTTAAGATCTTCAAGTTTTTCAATGCCTTCATTTTTTCTATAGATCAGACCTTGCAAGGAGCTGTCGATAAGTCTGCCTGCTACTTGAACAGGAGCTCCTCGAACTGCAGTTTTCAATACCCCTAAGCTGTGGTAAAGCGTGTAATCTACTTTCTCAAGAAGCAGATGAGGAATAGAAGAACAAGTATCCGTATTTTTTTGTAAGGTTAAGGAAATCCCTTCATCTACAAAAAATCCTTTTTCTACACCTACATAGAGGGGAATGTGATTAGGATTCGGAGTCCAATCCAAGAGTAGAGTAAAGGATTTAGTAGGGACGGGAGCGGCTAATTTTGGATCGTCTTTTAAGTAGAAAAGACAGGGCAATACAGTAATTGGAATTAGAGCAAAGACCCATTTTTTCCCAAAAGATCTTTTGGAAGTTTTTTCCATTCTAAAGAAAAAAAAGGTGCTGCGCTCAAGAAGTAAAACGCTATAAAACAGACTTAGAGTCAGCATGGTTAGGACAAATAAACCCGCTAGAGCCATTGCCATGTCATAGTTTCTGCGGCTTTCCAGAATAAGAATACCTAGACCAGATTGTGTTGCAACCCATTCTCCAGCAATGGTCGCAAATCCTGCGGCACTCATAGCAATTTTAAGCCCAGAGAAAATATGTGGCAGACCGTTAGGAATTCTTAATTTAAAGAGTTTCTGCCAAGTAGTTGCTTGGTAAAGCGTAAATTGTTCTAAGAGTTCCTCAGGAGAATTTTTAATTCCCTGATGAATGGTCAGAGCTAAAGGGAAAAAGATGCTAAGAGCTGTTGGGATGATTACTGCTCTTGTCCCCCAACCAAACCAAAGAACGATTAAAGGGGTTAGAGTGAACATAGGAAGGCATTGCACCAGAACACACAAGGGGTGCAACAAGCCTTGAGTAGCAGGAAATAGAAGCATGGTAGCAGAAAAGAGGATAGCAAGTAGTAATGCTAAAAAGAATCCTCCTAAAATGCCTTGGGCTGTATAGCAAGAATGCTGGAATAGTACCGGGAAAGAATGGATCCCTGTCGTAAGTACCTTCGATGGAGGAGGGCATATAAAGCCAAAACTCGGATAGTTTTGAGCACAAAACTCCCAGAGTCCAATCAAGGGAAGGATGATGAGTAAATAGCTAATAAATTTTTTCATAAAAATAGAAAAAACGACTTCATGAAGGAAGAATCATAGGGGAAGAGAGCATATGCGGCAAGAGAATGATAGCTTAGGAATTGTGTTGGTTCCCGAAGACAAACTATTTGGAGCTCAGACGGGACGTTCGCAAGAGTTTTTCTCTTATGGTAAAGAATCCATGCCTCTTGAGATTATCCATGCATTAGTAAAAATTAAAAAATGTGCTGCTAAGGCGAACGGAGACTTGGGGTGCTTAGATACTAAACGCAGGGATATGATTGTTGCTGCTACAGATGAAATTCTCTCCGGAGAATTTGATGAACACTTCCCTTTAAAGGTTTGGCAGACAGGAAGCGGCACTCAAAGCAATATGAATGTCAATGAGGTGATTGCTAATTTAGCAATTCAGCGTCATGGGGGAGAGCTTGGAAGTAAACATCCCGTGCATCCCAATGATCACGTGAATAAATCCCAGTCCTCAAATGATGTTTTCCCAACGGCAATGCATATAGCTGCGGTACAAAGTATAAAAGGATCTTTAATTCCGGCATTGGAACATTTAAAAAAAGTTATTGATGCTAAAGCTTTAGAGTTTGCTCGAGATATAAAAATTGGAAGAACGCATTTGATGGATGCAGTTCCAATGACTCTTGGGCAAGAGTTTTCTGGGTATAGTTGTCAGTTGCATAATTGTTTAGAGCGGATAGGATTTTCTTTAACTCACCTCTATGAGTTGGCTATTGGAGGGACTGCTATTGGAACAGGGTTAAATGTTCCTGAAGGATTTGTAGAGAAGGTGATTCAGTATTTGAGAAGGGAGACAGGAGAGCCCTTTGTTCCAGCTTCGAACTACTTTGCTGCGTTATCGAATCATGATGCTTTGGTGCAAGCTCACGGATCATTGACTGTGTTAGCTTGTGCTTTGGTTAAAATTGCTACAGATCTAAGTTTTTTGGGGTCAGGACCTCGTTGTGGATTAGGGGAAATTTTCTTTCCGGAGAACGAGCCAGGATCTTCGATCATGCCTGGGAAAATTAACCCGACGCAAAGCGAAGCTTTACAGATGGTTTGTTCTCAAGTAATCGGGAACAACCAGTCCATTATTTTTTCTGGAACAAAAGGGAACTTCGAACTGAATGTCATGAAACCTGTCATTATCTATGATTTTCTACAGTCAGTGAACTTATTAGCTGGTGCTATGAGATCTTTTGCCGATTATTTTGTTTGCGGACTCAAGGTAAATAAGGGGCAACTACAGCAAAATGTAGAAAGATCTTTGATGTTAGTAACGGCATTAGCTCCCGTTTTGGGGTACGATAAATGTTCAAAGATCGCTTTGAAAGCTTTTCATGAAAATTTGAGTCTTAAAGAAGCATGCGTCTCTTTAGGCTTTTTGTCTGAAAAAGAGTTTGATGAGCATGTGATTCCAGGATTGATGGTAGGAAATAGAGGACACGAATAGATACGAGAACAAGCATGTCGCCCGCCCCAAGTAATTCAACACGGGGCGGGGGAGGATCAGAGACTTGTTTAGCAAGACATCTATTGAGAAGACTTACTCTCTAACTTAATAAGGGCTTTTGCAAACAATAACGCACCTTTAATGTTTGGGAAGATATGGTCTACTCCGATCAATTCATCTACATGGTACCTTCTCAAATCACTGAGAGGAGTTTTTTTCACGCCAGCTAAGAGAAGCAATGTTCCTTGTCGGTCGCATTCCAAGAAGAACTCTTCTAGAGCGTGCATGGCAGATGCATCTATTGTAGGCACTCGAGTCATGCAAAGGATAAATATTTTAGGCGGCTTTTCTATTTCATTTAATAAGTTTTTCAAACGATCTGCGATGCCAAAGAAAAACGGTCCGTTGATTTCATAAATTTCCGTAAAAGGTGGTACTTCATTTTTGCTAAATAGCAAGTCATTTTGAGGTTGTTCGGATTCATCAAAATATTTTGCTGTGGAGATAACATCAGATAGATCGCTCATTTGTTTCATGAATAGAAAGGCTGCAAGCATCATTCCTACTTGTACTGCAGAAGTAATCGTAGTCATTACTGTAAGAATGAACACGGTTAGCAGGACAAGAACGTCTTTTTTAGGAGCTGTGAATAGATGAATGAAATGGTGAATTTCACTCATATTCCAAGCAATTAAAATTAAAACAGCTGCTAGACATGTT
Source organism: Chlamydia trachomatis A/HAR-13 (assembly GCF_000012125.1). Classification (NCBI taxonomy): domain Bacteria; kingdom Pseudomonadati; phylum Chlamydiota; class Chlamydiia; order Chlamydiales; family Chlamydiaceae; genus Chlamydia; species Chlamydia trachomatis. The sequence goes on from NC_007429.1 coordinate 1,009,393, forward strand.
AGAGGGATTTTAATAGTTAAGGGAGCTAGGAGTAGTAGGATAAAGGAAAGACAGATGGTATGGATTATTCCTGCTATAGGAGTACTAGCGCCGCACTTGATGCTAGCCGTTGTTCTTGAAAGCGAGCCTGTAACAGGCATGCCAGCAAATAAAGAGGTTCCAATGTTAGCAATTCCTTGGCCAATTAATTGGCAGTTGGATTGATGTCTCCACCCAGTCATTCCATCTGCAACGACAGCTGCTAATAAGGTTTCTATTCCAGAAAGAACGGAAATAGTTAAAGCATCTGGCATAAGTTGAAGCATTTTAGTAATGCTTATGTGTGGGAAAACTGGACCAGGTAAAGAGCTTGGTAAGGTACCATAACGGCTACCGATGGTAGGGATGTCTATTTTAAGAATCCATACTAGAGTCGATGCAATGATAATAGAAATCATTACGCCGGGATAACGAGGTTTGTAATTGCGAAAGTAGATCATTAGAAGCAGGGTAAATAAACCCACAGCAAAGGTCTTGCTATCCCAGGTCCATAGGTAATCCCAATAGGCTGCCCATTTGCCGATGAAGTCTAAAGGAACTCCATCTCCCATTTGAAGCCCAAGAAAATCTCGGATTTGGGAAGAAAAAATGATGACCGCAATTCCCGTAGTTAGTCCGGTCACCACAGGATACGGCATATATTTAATAAAAGTGCCTAGTCCGGCAAGACCAAAGATAATGAGGAAGATCCCAGCCATCAATGTGATAGTAAACAGTCCGTCTTCGCCATATTTGACACCGATACAGTAAAGGATGGAGATAAAGGAACTGGTAGGGCCAGAGATTAATACACGACTGCCTCCTAAGGCAGAGGCTAAAAAGCCTCCAATAATTGAGGCCAATAGTCCTTGTAAAGGAGACACTCCAATCCCGATCGCAATAGCAATAGCTAAAGGGAAGGCTAGAATCCCTGCAGTGATCCCTGCGGTAAAGTCTTTTTTGAGCGTATTAAAAGAATACCCTTCTTTTAAGCAGGTAACTAATTTAGGGACAAGATGTTTGAAGGATAGGGAAACTTTCACCAAAGCCTCTGCTGGTTCGAAAAAGATGGTTTTCTTTTTATAATAGAAAGGAATTTATCCAACGAGAAGAGAGGTGAGAAACTCTCTTGGTAGGACAGCCCTTCTATTTTTATCGCGAATAGAAACGCAAGCTTAGTCTATTTGTAAAGTAGTGTTAGCGTTTTTCATCACCAATTCGCGATCGGTTTGTCTAGTCAGCGAGTGGGATGACTAAACACAGGCTGTTGTTATCCTTGAGAGGAGGGGGGTGATATAATTGCACTCCCCGAGTCTCTTGGTACCAACAAAAGTGAGAACACTTTCGATGAAAAAGAGTTTTCTGTGCAACAGTTTTGCGGACGAGTTGAAAGGATCGGAGGGTTTTCACTGTAGAGTTGAAAACTGTTTTTGTGTAAGATGATCTAGGTCTTTGTAAGCTTGTCTTTTGGATAGCGCCTTCTTTTGAAGGGTTTCCTATACTAAGAACTCGGAGATGAGTCCAGGATCTGTGTATAAGGTTGGATTCTAACTGTCTGTACATCAGCGTATATACGCAAAGTCTTGTGTTTTCTCGTAATTATTTTTGCCTAAGCTTCTGCGGGCTCTTGGTGTTCTGAATAAAGTCCTCAGAGTAAGGTGCTTGTCGAGGTCTTTATGTTAAAGTTCCAGTTATGTTTGTTATTTCTGTTCGGATATCTCGCGATCGTTTTTGAACATATTGTTCGAGTAAACAAGTCTGCCGTATCTCTTGCTATGGGAGGCTTGATGTGGTTAGTTTGTTTTTCCCATATACCGCACATTGATCACGTCATGATGGTCGAAGAAATTGCAGACATGGCACAAGTCATTTTCTTCTTATTTGCTGCGATGGCAATTGTGGAACTCATCGATGCTCATAGAGGATTTTCTATTGTAGTGCGTTGTTGTAATGTTGAATCCAGAAGCGTGCTGCTTTGGGTATTACTTACCCTTTCTTTTTTCCTTTCCGCAGCCTTAGATAACCTGACATCCATTATTATTATTATTTCTATTCTAAAGCGTCTGGTGAAAGCTCGAGAGGATCGGCTGCTACTAGGAGCTCTATGCGTGATTGGAGTAAACGCAGGAGGAGCTTGGACTCCTTTAGGGGATGTGACTACGACTATGCTTTGGATTAACGATAAGATTTCTACGTCGGGTATTATTACTACGCTATTTCTTCCTAGTGTTGTCTGTGTAGTGATCGCAGGAATCTGTGGGCAATTATTACTAAAAAAACGTCGTTGTTCAGGATTGTCAGAGGATTTGGATAGAGAACCGGCGCTCCCTAAGAGTAACCTGATTGCCTGTGTTGGCTTTGGTTCTTTGCTCATGGTTCCTATGTGGAAAGCTGTATTAGGAGTTCCTCCTTTTATGGGGGCTTTATTGGGACTGGGTTTAGTTTGGTTGGTGAGTGATTGGATTCACTCTCCTCATGGTGAGGGGCGTAATCATTTGCGTATGCCGCATATTTTAACGCGTATCGATATTTCTTCTGTTACATTCTTTATAGGGATTCTGTTGGCTGTTAATGCGCTAACCTACTCTCATGTATTACGGGATTTATCTGTGAGTATGGATGCGCTATTTTCTCGTAACACGCTTGCTGTTCTTTTAGGTTTAGTCTCTAGCGTTTTAGATAATGTGCCATTAGTCGCTGCAACAATAGGTATGTATGACTTACCTATGAACGATCCTCTTTGGAAACTCATTGCCTATACAGCAGGCACAGGGGGAAGTATTCTCATCATTGGATCCGCTGCAGGTGTTGCCTACATGGGAATGGAAAAAGTGAGTTTCAGCTGGTATGTCAAACACGCTTCTTGGATTGCTTTAGCCAGTTATTTTGGAGGTCTAGCAGTCTATTTTCTAATGGAAAATTGTGTGAGTTTGTTCGTCTGAGGTAGTCGAAAAGTATGGCAGAGTCTCTTTAAAAATTCTTTTAATAAAAGGGTTCTCTGCCTATTCTAGGCCCCTTTTTGAATGGAAAAATGGGTTTTTGGAGAACATCGATTATGAAAATGAATAGGATTTGGCTATTACTGCTTACCTTTTCTTCTGCCATACATTCTCCTGTACAAGGAGAAAGCTTGGTTTGCAAGAATGCTCTTCAAGATTTGAGTTTTTTAGAGCATTTATTACAGGTTAAATATGCTCCTAAAACATGGAAAGAGCAATACTTAGGATGGGATCTTGTTCAAAGCTCCGTTTCTGCACAGCAGAAGCTTCGTACACAAGAAAATCCATCAACAAGTTTTTGCCAGCAGGTCCTTGCTGATTTTATCGGAGGATTAAATGACTTTCACGCTGGAGTAACTTTCTTTGCGATAGAAAGTGCTTACCTTCCTTATACCGTACAAAAAAGTAGTGACGGCCGTTTCTACTTTGTAGATATCATGACTTTTTCTTCAGAGATCCGTGTTGGAGATGAGTTGCTAGAGGTGGATGGGGCGCCTGTCCAAGATGTACTCGCTACTCTATATGGAAGCAATCACAAAGGGACTGCAGCTGAAGAGTCGGCTGCTTTAAGAACACTATTTTCTCGCATGGCCTCTTTAGGGCACAAAGTACCTTCTGGGCGCACTACTTTAAAGATTCGTCGTCCTTTTGGTACTACGAGAGAAGTTCGTGTGAAATGGCGTTATGTTCCTGAAGGTGTAGGAGATTTGGCTACCATAGCTCCTTCTATCAGGGCTCCACAGTTACAGAAATCGATGAGAAGCTTTTTCCCTAAGAAAGATGATGCGTTTCATCGGTCTAGTTCGCTATTCTACTCTCCAATGGTTCCGCATTTTTGGGCAGAGCTTCGCAATCATTATGCAACGAGTGGTTTGAAAAGCGGGTACAATATTGGGAGTACCGATGGGTTTCTCCCTGTCATTGGGCCTGTTATATGGGAGTCGGAGGGTCTTTTCCGCGCTTATATTTCTTCGGTGACTGATGGGGATGGTAAGAGCCATAAAGTAGGATTTCTAAGAATTCCTACATATAGTTGGCAGGACATGGAAGATTTTGATCCTTCAGGACCGCCTCCTTGGGAAGAATTTGCTAAGATTATTCAAGTATTTTCTTCTAATACAGAAGCTTTGATTATCGACCAAACGAACAACCCAGGTGGTAGTGTCCTTTATCTTTATGCACTGCTTTCCATGTTGACAGACCGTCCTTTAGAACTTCCTAAACATAGAATGATTCTGACTCAGGATGAAGTGGTTGATGCTTTAGATTGGTTAACCCTGTTGGAAAACGTAGACACAAACGTGGAATCTCGCCTTGCTCTGGGAGACAACATGGAAGGATATACTGTGGATCTACAGGTTGCCGAGTATTTAAAAAGCTTTGGACGTCAAGTATTGAATTGTTGGAGTAAAGGGGATATCGAGTTATCAACGCCTATTCCTCTTTTTGGTTTTGAGAAGATTCATCCACATCCTCGAGTTCAATACTCTAAACCGATTTGTGTTTTGATCAATGAGCAAGACTTTTCTTGTGCTGACTTCTTCCCTGTAGTTTTGAAAGACAATGATCGAGCTCTTATTGTTGGTACTCGAACAGCTGGAGCTGGAGGATTTGTCTTTAATGTGCAGTTCCCAAATAGAACTGGAATAAAAACTTGTTCTTTAACAGGATCATTAGCTGTTAGAGAGCATGGTGCCTTCATTGAGAACATCGGAGTCGAACCGCATATCGATCTGCCTTTTACAGCGAATGATATTCGCTATAAAGGCTATTCCGAGTATCTTGATAAGGTCAAAAAATTGGTTTGTCAGCTGATCAATAACGACGGTACCATTATTCTTGCGGAAGATGGTAGTTTTTAACTGGCGTTTTCGTTCATAGTAAGAGGGGGCTTTGCGGATTTATGGTCCCAAAGCCCTTGTTGTATTTAAACATTAATAAATGGAAAGGTGATGCATGCGTAAAATTATACTCTGTTCGCCTAGAGGCTTCTGTGCGGGAGTTATTCGTGCGATACAGACGGTTGAAGTAGCCCTGGAGAAGTGGGGGAGACCTATTTATGTAAAGCATGAGATTGTACATAATCGGCATGTCGTAGATAAATTACGGGAGAAAGGGGCTATTTTTATTGAAGATTTGCAAGAAGTTCCTCGTAATAGTCGAGTGATTTTTTCCGCACACGGAGTTCCCCCTTCCGTAAGAGAAGAAGCTGCGGAAAGAGGATTGATTGCTATTGATGCGACATGTGGACTGGTTACGAAAGTGCATTCTGCAGTCAAAATGTACGCTAAAAAAGGGTATCACATCATCCTTATAGGCAAAAGAAAGCACGTTGAGATTATTGGGATACGCGGAGAAGCCCCCGATCAAATCACTGTGGTAGAAAATATCGCTGAAGTTGAAGCGCTGCCTTTTAGTGCTCAAGATCCTTTGTTTTATGTAACGCAAACGACATTGAGTATGGATGATGCTGCTGATATTGTTGCGGCTTTGAAGGCTCGTTATCCTCGAATCTTTACATTACCCAGTTCTTCTATCTGCTATGCTACACAGAACCGACAAGGAGCTTTACGAAATATCCTTCCTCAGGTCGACTTTGTGTATGTAATAGGGGACTCTCAAAGCTCCAACTCAAATCGTTTGAGAGAAGTGGCAGAGAGACGAGGAGTTACTGCTAGACTTGTCAATCATCCTGATGAAGTCACAGAAGAAATTTTACAATATTCAGGAAATATCGGCATAACCGCTGGGGCTTCTACTCCAGAAGATGTTGTGCAAGCTTGTTTAATGAAATTACAAGAGCTGATTCCTGATTTGTCTATAGAAATGGATCTTTTTGTAGAAGAAGATACAGTATTTCAGTTGCCTAAGGAATTATAATTAGAGAAGTCAGATGAGTTTATCTCATCTGACGGAATTTTTCTCACTTAGCTATTGGTAGAGGCTGCGGACTGCATCATGTTGCGTTTGTAAGATCTGTAGCAAGAAGCTATCCATGTTTCGCCAATGATCTTTAAGCTCTTCTATCGATCGAAGCATTTCGTCGTGTTCTAAGCGAAACAGTTCTTTATAACTCTCAGCGATTGTTCGTACTGCATTGGCACGGAGATCATAGACTGTTGAGGAGACTTTAGCTAGTTCAGACAGAGAAGAACACACTTTCCCCATCCCCTCAAAAAATGTTTTTGATGAGGCTTGTTGCCAACCACCTGTTGCTTTTCGAATGACATTGAGAAGTCCTTCTCCACCTACTTCCCCAATGATAGGGGAGATACCTCCGAAAATACCCAGGGTAGCTGTAGCAATGCCAAGCCATTTTGTAATTCGAGCCTGTTTTGCAAAGGAGTCCGCGATTTTCTTCGCTTCCTGCATGAAGTGTGTTCGGGTGGATCGGCGTTCAAGAAGATCCTGTTCACGGCCATTGAGCATCAGTTTCATGATTTCCGCGCAGATACGCAGAATATCTAGATGATTCAGGCGTATGTGAAGCAATTGACTGAGCTGGGCTTCAGAAAGAGCAAACTCACGAATTTCCTCTGGTAAATACTCAGGATCAAAGTGGTGCTCGCGTCGTTTTTTACTATGAGAAAGAAAGCTTGCAGAGATGGCAAGATCTTCTTTTTCTTCTTGTTGTTGATCCGATTGATGATGGTCACGATCTCCTTCTTGAGATAGGTCTTCTCGTTCGTGTAAGAGTCCTTCTCTCGCGAGAGTTTCTTTTTGGGCTGTTGTTTCAAATAGAGCCATTGGGCTAAGAAGTGCTGCACGAGGTGAAGAGAGATTCTTTTGCAATGAGGAAGAATGGGAAGAAGATTGCTCTCTTGAAGCAGCGGAATCTTTCTTCGAGGAAGAAGAGCTTTCTTTGTTGAAGATAGTAACAGAGAGTGTAGGGTTACAATTTGAGTTTTGAATAGGTTCCCGATCGGTAAGAGCCTGTTGCGTGTTGGGTAACGAAATGATAACAGGTATATTTCGTAAAGGAGTGGAATGTTGGGGAGATATCTGTACGCGTCCTTGTACGAAAGATTTATGAGATATCGGGGTAGAAGGCTTATTATGTAGAGTCTGGGTCGGAGTCTTTTGAGGTGTAGGGGTGGGTGTTAAAGACTGCTGTTCTGCTGTGGCAGATTCTTGTGTTCGAGAAGAAGCAGAAGTTTGTTGAGACAGATATTTCAAAGGACAGCTTTCTCGGAAAGAAGGAGAATGTTTCGAATGAGGAAGAGTTTTTTCTGTCTGCTCAATAACAGATAAACAGAGATCGGAAAGGCTCCGAAGGATTGCTGCTTGACCTGGTTCAAGCAGCTGTATTTCATTGGAGAGGGCAGAGGCTTCTTCACAAGAAGTCTCTACCTGCTCTCCTGTTGCTATTGTTTGTAATGAAGGTAGTGTCTCTTGGGGTACTGTTATCGTCATGGGAAGGATCGCTATCGTAAGGCGTCTGTAAACGTTTGGTCAATTTCTCGTTGTAATTGTAAAGTTTCTGTGAGTTGTTCAAAAGAGGTTTGCATAGAGTCAAGGAGTTGTTCAGCACGTAAAAAATATTCATCGCGTTCCCAATTTATTAATTCGATGCGTGCATCGATTTGAGTACAGCATGCACGAATTTTTTGACTGCTTGATTGTAAATAGAGGGCAACACCTTGTGTCAAGCCAAGCATTCCGGATAATGCTGGTGCAATAGATTTTACAACGCCTTCCAACAGAGGACTCATTCCCAATTTAACAACATAAAGGGCAGAAAGGGATAGCAGACAGCTAAAAACAGTTAAGGCCAGTTTGACATAACCTAGATAACGCATTTTTTTTTCTAGATCATTCCCGGGAAGATGTTTTGCAATAGCTCTCCAACCATCAAAAGCTTCTAAAAGGGATATGACTATCATGATTAAAGCTGCGAAAAGGGAACACCAGGAAAGGATGCCACCTCCAAGCGCTATGATGGTTACAGCGACCCCCATTTCTATCCAAGGGATGATTGTAGCGACGATGCTCGCTAGAGAATCCCAAAATCGCGTGGTTTTAGACTTATCAACAATTTTCTGCACCTGTTCGATTCGTTCTTGGTGCAACATGGTTAATTCTTGCTGAGTCGTTTCTAGATTGTCTTTGTAGGCAGAATAGGCAGAAAAATCTGCAAGGATACCTTGTTTAGTGAGAAGGTAGCTTAAAGAGAAGATCCCTACAGTAGGTGGTATGATGATAGGAACAACTCTTTTGGCTCGTTCCTTTCTTCTTTGTATTTTGTGAGAAGGTTGCTGAGAATGAGGGTCTTCTTTCGAAGAGTGCTCGGACGAGTCTTGACTTTCTCCTGATGCTTTGGAAGGAGGGGTGGAGGTTCTAAGTAGAGGATGTTTTTGTTCTTGTGCAACGGTTTCTTCTTTTTTTTGTGTCACTAACCTTTCCTCTAGAGACTCAGTTTCAGCGGAGAAGCTATCTATTTCTTCCATGATAGGAGACAGATTGTCCTTTTTGAGAGAGCTAAATAACTCCTTGTGGTGTTCAGGAGTGTGAAGAAGGTTCTCTGAAGGTTTAATAGGCTCCGAAGAAGAGGGTTTTGTGCTGTCTCTAGCACTAAGCTCTGATGAAAAGTGTAGTTTCTCTGATAGTTTACGCGTGGAGTTTCGAGTCTGGCTGTTTGAAAAAAGGTTCCAAGGAGAAGATGTTGTAGTGCGTACAGTAGAGGAGAGTTGGGAAGAGGGAGAGCTTCCAAAGAATAAGATGCGCTCTTTAGGTGTAGTCGGCTGTAGTCTAGAGAAAGAAAGCGGGGCGGATTCTTTTTGAGAAGCAAGATGCGCAAAGATCTTTTGTATGCAAGAAGGAGCGCTCTCCTTAGATATAGAGTAAGAATAAGGGAATTTTTCTGTCTGGATGGCCAGAGAAGCATCTGGTAGATCGAGAGTTTGAGAGAGAGCGACGTCTGTCGCTTGAGCAAACCAGGATGACATAATAAAAGAGTCCTTTGTGATCTATTTTAGGCGTACGATTTGATCGCCAAAATTTCTTCTTTTAAAGAGCTATAGGCAGAGCTTGTTTTTACTTTTTGCCAAGCAAGATCAAGAGCTTTTTCAGCTTCTTCAGGATTATTGAGCAGGGTGTAGCAGATGTAGGCATAGTAATGAGGATAAGGGTCTTTTTCTCTCAGCAAAGCAGCTACACCATAAGCATGAAGAGCTTGTTGATATTTTTGGAGCATATGGAGCGAAGCTCCTAATGAAAACCAAAATTTAGACACAAATGGGTTAAAGAAAATCAACCAGTAAAAAGCGGTAGAACTTTCCTCATAGTCTCCTTGTAAATAGGCGTTGTATCCTTCCTTGTAGACTTGTTCAAGATCTTCTGAGGACAATTTGAAAATCTTTTGATAGGTGTCCAGAGGGATATCCTTATTGGGGATATAATTCTCAAAGTACGCTTCCATATTATCGGGAAGCGGACACATATGATGGTAAGAGCGAGCAATTTTATCGAGTAGATAGGCTAAATGACGCATTAGGGACGCATGTTGTAGATAAAGGTGTCCATAAGTTCTTTTAAAAGTTTCAAGACATTGGATCTTGCTTGGTGGCATTGAGACACTTCTTGGAGATGGCGTTGCATATCAGTGCGTTCTAGCTGAGTGATTTTCTCCATATTTTCTTTGCGCATTTGGATATTTTCTTTCAGAAGCTTTTTTCCTTCCTCAGACCAGTCGTAGGAGTCTCCAATTGGGACGCCTAGTTTTTTAGCTTGATCTACGAGAGCGCGCATTTCCTCATCTTGATTCCAGTCAATGGCTCCTTTTTCATTGTTAATTTTTGACAGGAGTAACGTCAGCGCATCGACATTATCTGTGCGTTCTTTGACGCGGAGATACAACTCGTGTGCCTCGGCTTCTGCTTGGCCTAAAATTCTAGCCATGAGTCGCATGAATCGTAAGAAAACGTTTTCGACACGAGCTTCTTTAGGAGCTTCTTCCGTAGCATTCTGGGAAGAAAACAAGGACATAGGGGAGGGCGGTCTTTTTTGGAAAGTACTCTGATTCGACTCCTGATCTAAATTGGACGAAGGATGAGGGGCCGCATGATAAGCAAAGTGAGAGACAGAAAATACTTCCTCAGTATTTTCATCTTCCGGATGAGAGGATCTTTTAGAAGAAGACACTTGCATATCATCCGAGAGATCTTCCTCTTGGTAAGAATGATCACTATTCTGTTCTTGATCAGAATGTCTTTCTTGTTGACCGTCTCTTTTTTCTCTTCCTGTTGAGCAGGTTTTAACTGTTTGAGAAGAAAATTCCCATTCCTGGGAAGAAAGTTGAGCCGTTCCTGTTGAATGGCCTGTCTGGTAAGTACGAGAGCTATGATGAGAAACACTTTGAGAAGATGTTGGATTTGCTCTACGGTGAGGCACGATAGACAAAGGAACGGCTCTTATTGTGCAGCGCGCTGCTGGAGAGAAGGGAGTATTCAGTCCCTGTATAGCACGAGCTGGTTGTTGGGGAGATAGGGACTCCTGAGAAGAAGGTAAGGAGCGAGTCTGTGAGGATCCCTGCGCCTGTAAAGAAAATATGGAAACTTTCCCAGAAGGTGCTGGAGGTGTCTGAGCAGAGGTTTCCTTCTGTTGGAGGGATCGACTATCAGAAGAAGGGGTCTCTTCTAGAGCTTGGAACATTTCTGCAATCTGAATTTCCAGCTCGACAGTCTCGGGAGGAAGGAAAATGAAGGTTCGAGGGCTAACAAGAGTGGGGAGTTCTTCTTGAGCCATATTAATATTCACAACACCTACCAGAGAGATCTGAGTCTCATTACCACCGTCTTCAATAGATTGAGACAGAACAACGTCTCCTACGCTTGTTTTTAGAACCCCTTTTTCTGCAGAAGAAAATTGAGAGGAGCTCCCTGGTTCTCTCTTAAGAGAAGCGTTTGTCGGTACGGAGGAAAGGGGTGTGGGAGTATCCATAGTTACAGAAGTTAATGTATCCAGGCCTTTTAGAAAGGAGGGAACTTATCTAAAAAGTATTTTTCATGCAAGTTGGATTATAGAGCTCGGCAGCATTGTTACTGTCTAAGGTTCAATATATTAATAGGAGGTTAGGGAGTACATCATTGGCATTTGTGGAGGGACAGGTAGTATGGTCAGGAAGAAAAAGCGGAAATATTGATACAATGGAGAGGGAATATTGTATTTTTTTTCTGATCAAAAGAGAAAGGTGTGCGAAAGAACCTAACATCTTTTGCACATATAGAAGAAAAGAGCGCAGAAGACGATTAACCTATTGCGAAAATAAGCGGATAGAGATACCATGGCTTCCTCTATCAGCCATCTATGCCCAGGTGGTGAAATTGGTAGACACGCTGGATTTAGGATCCAGTGCTTCGCGGCATGTAGGTTCAAGTCCTATCCTGGGCATAGCTTTCCTTCTAAAAATCTTCTTGTTCAGATACCTAGTGTGTTTATTTGGATAACCCGAGTCTGTGGTTTTTTCTGCGGCATCGGAGAAAAGGTGGGGGAAAGTGAATGAAACAGCTGTCAATCCTTTTGGGGATGCTTTCGTTGAGTTCTGCTGTTTTTGGGGCTGATGCGGTGTATTCGGGATCTCTAGTTCAACCTTCGGAAAGCGTTCTTGTTGCAGGAGTAGAATTTGAAGAACAGGAAGGGGAGCGGATTCCTTATAGTTTTTACTATCCCTACCGGTATGACTATTATTATCCCAATACAGGTGTAGACGAGGATACACCAGAGAGTTTTCAAGAGAAGCGCGAGTGCCCTTGTAAGAAACCTGTTCCAGAGAAAAAGAAGAAAAAACCTCGTCGCAGATCTTAGATATCTCTAGGATGGTAGGTGTGGAATTTTTCGATTAGGCTCTCTGAGGCTACGTGTGTATAGATTTCCGTGGAAGAAATGCGAGAATGCCCAAGCATTTCTTGAATAATACGAAGATCCGCGTGGTTATTGAGTAGGTGCGTTGCAAACGCATGCCGCAGAGAATGCGGCGAAATGCGTTTGGTAGTGACTAATTTTGCATAAAAAGTAATGCGTTTCCATACACAGGAACGATCGAGTTTTTTCCCTCTGATAGACAAAAATACATGTTCTTCAGAGGGATTTTTTTTTTGTAATTCATCTCTGAAAGAGCTTAAGTAAGCGTCAATAGCTTGTTTGGCTTTGATGCTGATGGGCACGAGCCGAGTCTTTCTTCCTTTACCAGTAACGCGAATAAAATCATCACTGATGTCCCCGATACAAAGATCACATAGTTCGGATACACGAATTCCTGTTGCATAGAATGTATACAGAATAGCGGCGTCTCTGCTTGCTATATGAGTGTCTAAATTAGGGATATTCAAAGGTTGATCTAATAAAGAATTCACTTCTTCTGTGGAAAGGATAGAAGGGAGTCTCTTCCAGATTTTCGGATGTTCTATAAAGGGCTGTTGATCGAGCATTTTCGCATCTTTTAGGAAATGGAAAAAGACTTTTAGGGCGATCAGTCTGCGAGCTAAAGTCGTTTCAGATTCTTTAGCTTTATGGCATTTTTCTACAAATAGGAAGACACTCTCTTGGTTGATTCTATCGGTAGCCTCAATAGAGGCGCGTTGTAAAAATAAGAGAACATCTTGGCAATAAGCTTGTACGGAAAGAGGGGAGATTCCGTGATCCACGGAGAGAAAGATCGTAAATTGTTCTATCAGTCGTTTGTGAAAGAGGGCAGAGGGAGTCATTTTGTTTATTAGGAATATTTGCAAGATAAAAGCACGAGCAATTTTTTATAGGGATAAACATTTTTAGAATAGAAGAAAGCGTATTTCCTCCTGACAAAATAAGATTTCTTTTAATTACGAGTGTAGGAGGTCGCTATGTTGATAATAACGTTTCTAAAAGGTACCATGGAATAGCTCTCCATCCTACTGAAAGAAAGATGATTAAATATAAGGTCTGGAGAGGATAGTACAAAGGCGCTGGGAGTTTTATGATCAAGATAGCACAAAGTTTCAAACCTTACATAATGGAACCCGGAGCTAAAATCCCTATTCCCGGTTCGACTTTGTATGCGCAAGTATTTCCATCTCTTTGGAGAATTTTTTCTTCTTCGCATGAGCTGGTAAATGAAGGTAGAGTTCCTATTCAAGGTCCCCTGCAGCGTTTCGCAGTATTTCAGAATTTGAATCGCGGAGGAGTCGCTGTAATGACTGAGCAGTATAAGTATTATCTTTCTCCAAACGGGTGTTATACGCGTTCTATAGCGGATTTGCCATCCGCTTCTTTTTATTCTGGAGAATATGTTTCTTTTGGAGTGCATAAACACGCCGATCTAGAAAAAATTAGAAGAAGAAAAGATCTTAAAGAGATCCTTCCTTTCCTATTCCGTCATGGAGCGTTGTTACAAAATCAGCCTAACCTATCCATGGAGAAGACCGAGGTTGCGCTTCTATTGGATACATTAGATGCAGCTATTGCAGAACCTAATAAAGAAAGAGTGTTTTCTTTATTAGAGAGATTCGTTTATGCAGGGTTATCTAAAACATTGCTCCCACGTTTGTATGATGAAGAGTATCAAGGCATAGTATCGGAAGATCCCAGACCAGGGAATGAGGCTGTTCCTTTTTCATTACTGAGAGCTGCAGCTCTCAGTATGCGGAGGATTTTTATTCAAGAGAGTGATGGGGTTGTTACCTTACTGCCTGCGCTTCCTCCAGAATTCCCTTGCGGTCGGTGGATTGGCCTGTATCTTGAGAATATTGGGGAGATTTCTTTCGAATGGTCTAAGAAAACCATTCGAAGAGTGATTTTAAAAGCTCACGTTTCTAGGGAGCTTGCGATCATTAGTCCAGGTGTGCATTCGTCTCGTTTCCGTGTCGAAGAACAAGGTAGAATTATCTCTTGTAAAATAAAAAATCTTTTAGAAAAAGTGGAGATAAAAGCCGGAACCACGTATCTATGGGACCGTTTTTGTAAATAAATGCAGAAAATATTGTGGATCCTTTTTTCTTAAATACTCAACACGTGGAACTTCTCGTTTCTGGTAAACAGAGCAGTCCACAAGATCTTTTGGGAATTGTTTCTGAAAGTTTGAATCAAGATCGGATAGTTCTTTTCCGCCCTGGGGCAGAGACCGTTTTTGTTGAGTTGCGAGGTAAGATTCAACAGGCAGAGTCGCACCATTCAGGGATTTTTTCTCTTCCTGTAATGAAAGGAATTTCTCCCCAAGATTATCGAGTCTATCATCAAAATGGTTTATTGGCTCATGATCCTTATGCCTTCCCTTTACTTTGGGGGGAAATCGATTCTTTTTTATTCCATGAAGGGACTCATCAGCGTATCTATGAACGCATGGGTGCTATCCCTTGTGAAATTGATGGAGTACCTGGAGTAAGATTTATTGTTTGGGCCCCTCATGCTCAACGTGTTTCTGTTATTGGAGATTTTAATGGGTGGCATGGGCTCGTTAATCCTCTTCATAAGGTTTCAGATCAAGGAGTTTGGGAGCTGTTTGTTCCTGGCCTTACAGCAGGAGCTTGTTACAAATGGGAAATGGTCACAGAATCTGGGCAGGTTCTCATTAAATCGGATCCTTATGGGAAGTTTTTTGGTCCTCCTCCTCGGAGCGTTTCCGTTGTTATCGATGATTCTTATGAATGGACCGATAGCGAGTGGTTAGAAGAGCGCATTAAAAAGACTGAAGGCCCTATGAATATCTATGAAGTTCATGTAGGGTCTTGGCGATGGCAGGAAGGACAACCTTTGAATTATAGAGAGCTAGCAGATCAGCTAGCTCTCTATTGCAAGCAGATGCATTATACGCATGTAGAGTTGCTTCCCGTAACCGAGCATCCTTTGAATGAATCTTGGGGATATCAAACAACGGGATATTATGCTCCTACAAGTCGTTATGGCTCTTTTGAAGATTTACAGTATTTTATAGATACCATGCATCAGCATGGTATCGGGGTGATTTTAGATTGGGTTCCAGGACACTTCCCTATAGATTCATTTGCAATGAGTGGTTTTGATGGCACTCCTCTGTATGAATATACACGGAATCCGAGTCCGTTGCATCCTCACTGGCACACCTACACTTTTGATTATGCTAAACCGGAAGTGTGCAATTTTCTTTTAGGAAGTGTGCTCTTTTGGATCGATAAAATGCATGTAGATGGTATTCGTGTGGATGCTGTCTCATCTATGCTCTATTTAGATTATGGAAGATATGCTGGAGAATGGGTTCCAAATCGTTATGGTGGAAGAGAGAACCTTGATGCGATTCGGTTTCTTCAGCAATTCAACACTGTGATTCATGAGAAATATCCAGGTGTTTTGACTTTCGCAGAGGAGTCGACAACCTTCCCTAAGATTACTGTATCTGTCGAAGAAGGGGGATTAGGGTTTGATTACAAATGGAATATGGGATGGATGCATGATACACTGCATTATTTCGAGAAGGATTTCCCATATCGTCCTTATCACCAGAGCGATCTCACTTTCCCACAATGGTATGCTTTTAGTGAGAGGTTTTTACTGCCTTTTTCCCATGATGAGGTTGTTCATGGGAAACGCAGTTTAATCGGTAAGATGCCTGGAGATGCTTGGAGACAGTTTGCTCAGTTGCGTTTATTATTAGGTTATCAGATCTGTCAACCAGGAAAGAAATTGCTTTTCATGGGGGGAGAGTTCGGTCAGGGGAGAGAGTGGTCCCCCGGTCGTGAGCTAGACTGGGAATTATTAGATATTTCTTATCATCAAGGTGTGCATTTGTGTTCGCAAGAGCTAAATGCTTTATATGTGCAGAGCCCGCAACTGTGGCAAGCGGACCATCTTCCCTCCTCTTTCCGTTGGGTTGATTTTAGTGATGTGCGTAATGGCGTTGTTGCTTATCTCCGCTTTGCAGACGCGGATGCTAAGAAAGCTTTGCTTTGCGTGCATCATTTTGGGGTAGGATACTTTCCTCATTACTTACTTCCCATACTCCCCCTAGAATCTTGTGATTTGCTGATGAATACAGATGACACAAGATTCGGGGGATCGGGGAAAGGTTTTCGAGAGCCTGAAATCCTTACACCTGAAATCGCGAGACAAGAGAGAGAGGCTGCAGGACTGATCGAAGCGGATGATGAAAGTGGTCCCGACTGCTGGGGCTTAGATATTGAGTTGCCTCCTTCAGCTACTCTGATTTTCTCTGTAACGCTACAGTAAGATTTGTTCTCTAATCCGTAGTTGGCCAGCTCAAAGATGAGTATCTAGACATAGCTTGTTCCGTTGTAGAGATAAAATCAGCGAGTAGAGCTCTTCTCTCAGATGGGTTTGTAGGTACTTTCTCTTCAAGATCAAAGTCAGGATTTTCTAGGTACCACGCCAAGAATTGACAGCACCAAGCTCCACAGGTGAATTCTCCAGGAGATTGGACTTTTACTGTCGATCCGATGCGTACCTGGAAAGGAGAAAGTAATTCTTCTTGATCGGAGTCTGCTCCACCTTCTTTGGGATAGATAGCTCCAAGGGAGGCGGCAAGTCCTTCTAATTGTTCCCGCATTTGTTGTGGAGAGGCTATATAGTTGTAAAAACTGTCGAAGAATGTGACACATCGATGCTCGATATCTACGATAACCAGTACCCAGTGACTATTTCCTACTCGGCCAGAGCTCATAGTCTGATCCATTTTCGTAAGCATAGCTTCTTGCGTATCAGCAGAAGGATCATGCCACATAACGAATGGGAATACACTAGAGGTGCACAGAAGTCGTCGATAGTTTTCTGGTGTGCAAGTCGGAGGACAGAAAAGCTCGCACATGTCGGTTTCGTTGACGTTAACGGATTGTTTCGTCATGAGGCAGTTACAAATATATTCTAAGAAATTGAATTTGGTAAGCGGATTACAGATGTCTATAGGGAGAACCCGCCTGTGTTTGTTCTGCATTAAGCACGAGAATTGGAACAAATGTTCGTTATCCCAGATAGGAAGAGGAGGACCGGTTAAGACCTTATCTAGTTGTTGTAAAAGCTTAGTTGCTTGCTGTGGTCCCTCTTGTGCTGAGTAATCCGCATCTAAAAGGTCACGGAATGTATATGCGCAGAGAATAAGTCCGCAAGAGATCACTATGAGGAATAGCGCTATGATGATTCTAGTAACTTTAGTACCGCAAGAAGCATCTTTGAAAGATGTATAGGTAGTTGAAGGTCTAGAATACGAACATGTTTGTGGGGGAGGATTATGAATTGGTTCCATAATAAATTGTTAATTTATTAAACGGACAAATAATTATATCTGAAAAATGGGATTTTCCAGTTAAAATTAATCAAAAACAAACGTTTTATAAAAATTTTTATTAATTTCAAAAAACAATATCCCTGCTGCTTATAAAAAGAGCAGATGAAAAATAGTAAGAAATAAGAGCGGCCATCTCTCGATGGCCTCTTATTTAAAAAGATTTTTAGATTAGAAAAGAGCTTTTGCTTCAGGCCAAAAAAGCTCTGGGAGATCCTGAACAGCCGCTTCGCAAGCCCGGACAAATGAGGCTAGGTTTTCATGGCGTTCTACAGAATCAACGGGGAGATCATTCAAAGCGTCTGTAAAGGGATCTCTCAAATACCAGTGTAAAAATTGACAGCACCAAGCGCCGCAGCTGGATCCGGAGCCTTTTTGGATTACCTCCTTTGCTGCAATCTTTACAGAGAATTTCTGGCTGTCACAGGCAGGATACACCTGGTCTAGTTGTTGAGCAAAGGATTGAAGATCTTTTTTCATATCTTCTGGAGACATCACATAGTTGTATAAACTATCAAAATAGACCAACCGACGAGCTTGAATATCGACAATAACAAGTAGCCAGTGACTCGCTCCTACAGATCCTTTTATAGCTAGCTGTTTCATAGTCTGCATGGTATCCGAGAGTGTTTTTGGAGTAGGGTGATACCACATAAACACAGGGAGGAGGGTTGTTCCTTGTAAATGGCGGCGGTAATTCTCTTCCGAACAGCAGATAGGCAGAGAGCCTTTGATAGGCTCCCCTCGTAAAACAGCTTTTTTGTCTTCTAAAATCGAGATGATTTTCTGTTTAAAGTTGAATATGGTAGCTGGGGGGAAGGTCTCCAGAGGAATGAGACCTTGGTAAAGGGTGTGGAAATAGCATAGACACTTGAAAATAATGTCAGAATCCCAAGCAGGAACCAACGCTTCGATGATCTGTCGTCGAGCCATATCTTCATACATCTCTACAAACACTTGCTCCGGAACAAAGGGAAGGAGGTCTTCTTGCGTTTTAACTGGTTTGGGAGCCTTGGGAGGAAGAGGAGGAGGTGTAGAGGGCTTTGGAGCAGAAGGAGTACTAGGAGGTGATATAGCAGGGGTTGGTGCGGGAGGCGTGCTAGGACGTGATATGACGGGAGGGGGGGGAGTACTAGGACGCGGTACGGCAAGAGGAGGAGACGGAAGAGGTTCTGGAATAGAGATGGTAGGGTGCTCCTTAGTAGAAGGGCGTGTTTGGCAGCACCAAGGGAAGGATTGTAGATCAGAAAAGGAGTAAAAGAGGAGAATCAATCCTAAAGTAACAACAACAAGAAGAACAGCTAAAGCTGTACGAGCTACTTTTTGTAAAAGTTGGTTTTGAGGTTCTTCAGAGATAAGAACTGGTTTCGACGAATCCTGAGGAGGAGCAGGTACCGTCTTTGAAATTGAGTTGGTGGGAGATAACATAGGGCTATTTGCTTAATTAACTTGTTAAAGAAAGCATATATTTTAGGAGATATACTCTTTTTTGCCTTGGGGAAATTAAGACTTCCCTCTAGCGAAATCCCATGAAATTATAGTTTGTTCTTTAAAATCTAAAATAGACGGGAAGAGGATAAAGGGGCCGGAGCCCCCTCTATTACTCTAGAATCGCAGAGCAATTTCCCCATTGAGATAATTACAGAAGGTTGAAGAGGAGTAGAATCCATGATACTGGAAATGGAGAGTTAACCAACTCAAAGGTTGTGTTTGCTGTGAGATTTTATAGGACATGGCATGACGCGATGAGGGGCTTCCACTACCAAACCAAATACCTTTACTGGCTAGGAGCTGGGTCGCGATCCCTAGTTCTTGTCTATACAGAACGGGTTGGTATGCCAATTCTACAGTCCAGGCTTGAGGTCTTTGGGTAGCATTCATAAAGCTACCTTTAACTCCAATAGGGACTAGGACATTGATCAAAGGAGTCTTTGTAGAAAAGCTTCGCGGATAGGCTCCCACCTCAGTAAAGTGAGACAGGCTAGAATAAATACCAAGAGCACCTAAAAAGGGAGCTGTCAGTATATGCGTTGATCCAAAGGGTTTCATAGGGAGATCAAAAAAAACAGCACCTCCCATCGTTTGACTACGGAACGTCCCTTGAGATGTTAGATTTTCTCCTTGGGTATAGAAATGGTGACAGTTATGATCTCCATAGCTGTAAAGACCAACTAATTTAGCCAGCAAGAAACCTTCTTGCAATGAGAAGAGCATTTCTCCTTGGCATGAGTAATTTTTAGAAGATACGTTGTTTTTCGCGTAACGCTCATTGAGTTTGGTGTAGGTCTGACTGAATTTCAATGAGAAGGTATGTGTTTGCCCTGCTATCATCCCCGCAGAGTATCCGGAAGAGCGCATATGGAATCCAGGATGATTTTCTCGAGGATCTTGGTAAACCATCATGCCTAGTCCTCCTCCTGTAATTCCCCAGAAAGGATGATCACTAGGTGTCAGCTCTGCACTATTTTTTAAGCTTTCTGTTGCAAGCAGCATATTCCCCCATAAGGTATTCGCTATGAGGGGACTTCTGTGTTTCGGGCTAGGAACATACCCAGCAGGAAGCCAAGTCAGTAATAAGGTTCTATGGAATCTATTGGTTTTTTGTGGATCTGTAATTGCTGAGGAGTTTGCTGGTTCTGGATCTTGAGTTTTTGCCCAGCCCCAAGTCCAAAGTCCTTGCCATCCATAGTGGGGGACATTGAGTCCAGAGAAATCCATACTTTCTGATTGTAGCTGGCTATCACTAGCTTCAGAAATAGCTAGTATAGGTTGTGATGACACAGCATGGGTCAGATCTGTGGATTCATAAGGAGAGTCTCCATAGTCATCAATGAGTGAGAGTTTTACATCTCTTAATGAAAAGCCAGCTGCAGTATCTGCTGAGTATGTTGTTGTCCTATTGCTAGTAGTTGCGGTAGGCTCTACCCACAATAAGGGAATCTCAGCACCACTTTTCAGAATAGAAGGAAGATTCAATCCTATATGCTTAAGTGTTACAGAGGCATTCGTAGAATTATTTTTATAGCAACTTAGAACAGCACCATTTCCAAGAGCAACGACTCCTTTCGTTTGTGTGAATCGATTCACTGCAAGCTGAGCATGATCTTCAATACATAGAAAACCATGATTAAGAGTCAGTGTTGCTGGTGTTTTTGTTTGTAAATTCCGTTGATGAAAATCCGCGGAATTAACAGTAGCTCCCGAGAACACTACAGATCCTGTTTGATCAGCTTCCTTATTGAAGAATACAGAGACTCCTGCGTTCACTTCAATAGGATCGTAGAAAATTAGATTTTGGCCCTTCCCAGCTCCTAATATAATTTCGCCAGAGGAGCTAGTCACTGTTATTGCATTTCTCCTAGGAGGATTAGTACTGATTCCATTATTAGAAGTAACATTGGTCACAATATTTTCATTAAAAATAATAGCATGGCGGTCGGCAGAAATTTTGGAGTTGCTGGTTCCGTCTATATAGATAGCGCCCCCCTTATTATTGGCGATATTGTTTATAAAGTAGGTAGGGCCATTATCCACTAGGGTAACTACAGGAGCGTAAATAGCTCCGCCACAATTTTTTGTGATATTGTCACTAAAAAAGATCCTACCACGATTGCCTGTAACATCTAGGCGAGTAGTTACTTTAATTGCTCCTCCATCAGAAGCTTCTGAAGAAGCTGTTTCTACATTTTTAAAGCAGCGATTGTTATAGAAAACGATGTTACCACGATTTCCTGTTAGAGAACAGATAGGGGAGAAGATCGCTCCTCCTGCACAACAGGCGTTATTGATGAAGAAGAGATCGCAGTTATTACTCTCAAAAGAATTGCTCGTTCCAGCATAGATAGCGCCACCTTTTCCTCCTGTATTAGTTTGAATACAGATGTTGTCCATAAAGAGAAAACAAGACTGATTCTCGCTCACAACAAAGGTATTAGCGGTACTAATGGCTCCTCCTTGGACATAAGAAAAGTTCTTCATAAATCCGACCACATCATGATTATGATTTATGTAAAGATTTTGAGCATGAATGGCTCCGCCTTCTCTTATTTTATTAGCAGCTGCATAAGGATTACTCCATATAAATGGTCTGCAACAAGTATTATTTTCAAAGATTACAGGACCTATTGTATCACGAATCTCCACGGTAGGAGAATTGGGACTCGCATAACCAATCGCACCACCACTTTCAGGGGTGAGATTTTTTGCAAAATAAATACCTTCTTTTTGTGTATCAAAAAAGCTTAGGTAATCTGTTATTGTGACAGCAGCTCCTTCATTGGGAGTTTTTTGTAGAATAGCCAGTATGTAGCGTAGGTTATTGAGATAGCAGTTAGTGAGATTGTGAGTGTCTCCTGTCAAACTAATTTTATTTGATAGCGACTCTTTCGTAGGATCTGGAACTGAGTTGGGCGTAAGAAAGATTCTAGAAGGAACCTCTCTAGCTAGTCCTGATAGGGAGTTTCCGATAAGGAAAAAGAAAAACGCTTTTTTCATAATTAAAAGACCAGAGCTCCTCCTGCATTGATGTAGTGTGAGACAGTGGAAGTAGCCACTTCTGCTTGATAGTTAGCAAATAGTTTCAGATGAGAAAATTTGAGGGAGTGAGAACCTCTCCCATAAAAGGAATGTTTAGCTAATGGGGTATTTGTGGTGACCCAAGAACCGTTATTTTGGATTAATAGTGTGTTGAGTAGAGGACGTTTCCAGTAGAGGGTGGGTTGGTAAGCTAGTTCCATTTCCCAAGAGAGTGTTGGCCATGTATCAGAAGAATAAGTTCCTTTAATTCCTATTGGAGAGACAACGGCAGTATGGGCTTGCTCTAATGTAAATAATCTAGCTAGATCACCGCTTTCTCGGATAGAAGCTGGTTCTGTTCGAGAGAATAAAGCCTGAGCAAATGGGGTGAGCATTATTGATCGTAAAGGCATACTATCGCGTAGTTCACAGCGAAGAGAAGCTCCTAAGGTTGTGGAGTGAAATTTCCCTTTAGAAGATTTTTTAGTTCCGTAGAAACTTCGCATTTTATGTGTTCCATAATTGCAAGCTGCCGCTCCGATAAGAGCGATGCGGTCAAACATAGGATGTTCGAAACATAAAGCAGAGAGATAGTAACGAGAAGAAATGCGGTTATTGGTTTCTTTTTCTTTCATCTTATCAGATGACTGGGAGAAGGAAAGAAGAAACTTATGACCATGAGCTCCTGATGCTTGAGAAGAGACGGTATACCCTTTCGATGCAGAAGAGTAGCCATGATAACTCAAACGTTTTTGTTGTTTTGTAAATAATGTTGTTGCAGCTCCTTGCAAAGCAAACCAGGAGTTATCTGGGAGTAATGAGCGTAAGCTCATGGTCATATTTCTTCCTGAATGTACTAAGCTATTGGCTATCAGATCTCCTCTACGAATAGGATCTACTATGTAGCCGACTGGTGCCCAGTTTACAACAAGGGTATGTTTGGTAATCGTAACTTCTCCTGAATTGGAAGCCGATCCAGAGCCTGATCCTGCGGAAGCTTTAATATTAGGGATACTAGCTGTAGTTGTGTTACTAGGAGTAAAAGTTTCACTAGTTTTTTTCTGCTCAGCGATGGAGGTAGCAGATGTCGGGTTAGAAGAATTATTACTGAGGGTTACTGTATAGGTTGTTGTTAACCAAGTAGGAGTCCATAGGCCTTGGTATCCGTAGTGTGGTGGAGAGAGTAGGGAAGTATTGAGAGAAGTTTGCCAATTGGAGCCTAATTGCCCATCATTGGTGGTTTCTATGGATAGAATTGGTTGTTCCGCTTTCCCTCGAGAGAGATCCATGCTGTCGTAGACAGATTCATAATTTTCGTCTACTAGAGCGAGGTCGCCATCGAAGAAAATCATTTGGGTAGATACGTCTTTCGTGCTTGGCGGAGGTTGATTGGCATTTGTATTTTGCGTCATATCTTGTGGATTAACACGAATGCACGGCGGGATATAGTTCTCTTTAAGAATAGCAGGTAAAATGACTCCAAGATTTGTGATAGTGAGTTTCCCGTTTTTCCCTACAGTGAGAGTTGCATCGCTTCCCAAAGCAAGAAGACTGGTGGATTCTTGGGTAAAAGGAATATTCCAGATTTCCAATTCAGCGCCGTCTTCTATAGCTAGAGTTCCGAATTTTAAAGTAGTTGGGGCTTCTTTAATGTAATTACGTTCTTTGCCCATCAGAGTTCGTACGTCGCTAGACATTTGATTGTAGGAGAACACAACAGCTCCAGAAAACTCTTTTTCTGGGTTAATGGTAATAGTATTTCTGCTATTAGGGGACGGTGGATTATTGTTACCATTTTCTTTAACACGTTCCCATTGGAACAGATCATAAAAATAGATGCGAGTGTCCTTTTTAGCGCCAAGAGATAGTGTATAAGGAGTGACTATGTTGTTATTAATGTGGAAAAGTTTTCGTACTCCCAGTAAGTTCGCATCAAATGTAAAGATGACATTATTATTAAAAATAATATCTCCCGTCCCTGTATGGATATAATTTGCAGTAGCGCTAGATTTCGATAAATTCAAGGCTGCTCCCCAGGCAGCAGAGTTATTTAGAAAATAGACGGGTCCGTTATCTCGGATGTCAATGTAACCACAGTCAATGGCTCCCCCGGCGTGTGTAGCAGTGTTGTTGTCGAAGTAGATAGAGCCTTTATTATTTCGTAAAGTAAATCCTTGTGTCGTTTGAATGGCTCCTCCGTCACTTTTAGGAGAAGATTGTCTCGATCCCAGGGAACTATTGTTTGAAAAGATGATTCTTTCTTTGTTATTGTCAATAACACATCGGGTAGCGCTAATAGCTCCACCTTTCCCGCCTTGGTTATAGTTAAAAACTATGGGACCAGAATTATTGCTGATTGAGCACAAGTCTCTTCTACTACAGATTGCTCCTCCTCGTGCCATATTTTCAGCTTGCGTGTCCGGTATATGATTAAGCGTGTGATTGTTTTCAAATAAAATTCCTTTAACGGTATCAGTTATTGATATTTGAGTGTCAGCAGAGATGGCTCCACCGCAGTCTCCAGACATATTGTTAATAAAGGTAAGAGTTCGATTCCCTGTCAAAGTGATAGTAGTTGCATAAAGCGCACCGCCCCTATTTTTTTCGTCGTGATCTCCTGTTCCAACATATTTAGCTCCTGCCGATGTGTTATTATAAAAAAGCACGTCTTGATTATTTAAGAATCGAATAGGTCCTCCGGAACGAATAGCTCCTCCTCCTTTATTATGTGTGCAGTAGTTGTTGTAGAAGAGTAGATTAGCATTATCAGAGGCCGTGAATGAGGTAGTAACCATATCAAAAGCCCCCCCAGCAGCAGAGGTAGTGTTAATAGAATTAGAGAAGATTTGGGTTTGCGTATTACCTGAAATGGTGCAGGCTCCTTCGCCCCATGAGGTTATATTTGACAAGGTGATATTTTGAGCAGTAATTAAAGAGAAGGGATCTAGGACGAACTCAATATCTCTATCCGAAAAAGTAAATCGACGGAACTGTAGTGTATCTGTTTCATTGGCTTGCGAGTTAGATATAGTTGAAAGATAAAAAAAACTGAGGCAAACAAAGGATAGAGAAGTTCTTTTAATCATTGCAGGTTAAAAGGGGGATGTTATTTTTAGCCTACAAATAGTGTAATTATTGGATTTTGTAAAGAGAGAAGGATCGAATGCGCCGAAGATAAGGACATTTATTGATGTTAAATCATTAATTTTTTATGAAGCAGAGTAATTAACTTTATCTTTCAGCTTTTGTGTGATGCAAACGTCTTTCCATAAGTTCTTTCTTTCAATGATTCTAGCTTATTCTTGCTGCTCTTTAAATGGGGGGGGGTATGCAGCAGAAATCATGGTTCCTCAAGGAATTTACGATGGGGAGACGTTAACTGTATCATTTCCCTATACTGTTATAGGAGATCCGAGTGGGACTACTGTTTTTTCTGCAGGAGAGTTAACGTTAAAAAATCTTGACAATTCTATTGCAGCTTTGCCTTTAAGTTGTTTTGGGAACTTATTAGGGAGTTTTACTGTTTTAGGGAGAGGACACTCGTTGACTTTCGAGAACATACGGACTTCTACAAATGGAGCTGCACTAAGTGACAGCGCTAATAGCGGGTTATTTACTATTGAGGGTTTTAAAGAATTATCTTTTTCCAATTGCAACTCATTACTTGCCGTACTGCCTGCTGCAACGACTAATAATGGTAGCCAGACTCCGACGACAACATCTACACCGTCTAATGGTACTATTTATTCTAAAACAGATCTTTTGTTACTCAATAATGAGAAGTTCTCATTCTATAGTAATTTAGTCTCTGGAGATGGGGGAGCTATAGATGCTAAGAGCTTAACGGTTCAAGGAATTAGCAAGCTTTGTGTCTTCCAAGAAAATACTGCTCAAGCTGATGGGGGAGCTTGTCAAGTAGTCACCAGTTTCTCTGCTATGGCTAACGAGGCTCCTATTGCCTTTGTAGCGAATGTTGCAGGAGTAAGAGGGGGAGGGATTGCTGCTGTTCAGGATGGGCAGCAGGGAGTGTCATCATCTACTTCAACAGAAGATCCAGTAGTAAGTTTTTCCAGAAATACTGCGGTAGAGTTTGATGGGAACGTAGCCCGAGTAGGAGGAGGGATTTACTCCTACGGGAACGTTGCTTTCCTGAATAATGGAAAAACCTTGTTTCTCAACAATGTTGCTTCTCCTGTTTACATTGCTGCTGAGCAACCAACAAATGGACAGGCTTCTAATACGAGTGATAATTACGGAGATGGAGGAGCTATCTTCTGTAAGAATGGTGCGCAAGCAGCAGGATCCAATAACTCTGGATCAGTTTCCTTTGATGGAGAGGGAGTAGTTTTCTTTAGTAGCAATGTAGCTGCTGGGAAAGGGGGAGCTATTTATGCCAAAAAGCTCTCGGTTGCTAACTGTGGCCCTGTACAATTCTTAGGGAATATCGCTAATGATGGTGGAGCGATTTATTTAGGAGAATCTGGAGAGCTCAGTTTATCTGCTGATTATGGAGATATGATTTTCGATGGGAATCTTAAAAGAACAGCCAAAGAGAATGCTGCCGATGTTAATGGCGTAACTGTGTCCTCACAAGCCATTTCGATGGGATCGGGAGGGAAAATAACGACATTAAGAGCTAAAGCAGGGCATCAGATTCTCTTTAATGATCCCATCGAGATGGCAAACGGAAATAACCAGCCAGCGCAGTCTTCCGAACCTCTAAAAATTAACGATGGTGAAGGATACACAGGGGATATTGTTTTTGCTAATGGAAACAGTACTTTGTACCAAAATGTTACGATAGAGCAAGGAAGGATTGTTCTTCGTGAAAAGGCAAAATTATCAGTGAATTCTCTAAGTCAGACAGGTGGGAGTCTGTATATGGAAGCTGGGAGTACATTGGATTTTGTAACTCCACAACCACCACAACAGCCTCCTGCCGCTAATCAGTTGATCACGCTTTCCAATCTGCATTTGTCTCTTTCTTCTTTGTTAGCAAACAATGCAGTTACGAATCCTCCTACCAATCCTCCAGCGCAAGATTCTCATCCTGCAGTCATTGGTAGCACAACTGCTGGTTCTGTTACAATTAGTGGGCCTATCTTTTTTGAGGATTTGGATGATACAGCTTATGATAGGTATGATTGGCTAGGTTCTAATCAAAAAATCGATGTCCTGAAATTACAGTTAGGGACTCAGCCCCCAGCTAATGCCCCATCAGATTTGACTCTAGGGAATGAGATGCCTAAGTATGGCTATCAAGGAAGCTGGAAGCTTGCGTGGGATCCTAATACAGCAAATAATGGTCCTTATACTCTGAAAGCTACATGGACTAAAACTGGGTATAATCCTGGGCCTGAGCGAGTAGCTTCTTTGGTTCCAAATAGTTTATGGGGATCCATTTTAGATATACGATCTGCGCATTCAGCAATTCAAGCAAGTGTGGATGGGCGCTCTTATTGTCGAGGATTATGGGTTTCTGGAGTTTCGAATTTCTTCTATCATGACCGCGATGCTTTAGGTCAGGGATATCGGTATATTAGTGGGGGTTATTCCTTAGGAGCAAACTCCTACTTTGGATCATCGATGTTTGGTCTAGCATTTACTGAAGTATTTGGTAGATCTAAAGATTATGTAGTGTGTCGTTCCAATCATCATGCTTGCATAGGATCCGTTTATCTATCTACCAAACAGGCTTTATGTGGATCTTATGTGTTTGGAGATGCGTTTATTCGTGCTAGCTACGGGTTTGGGAATCAGCATATGAAAACCTCATATACATTTGCAGAGGAGAGCGATGTTCGTTGGGATAATAACTGTCTGGTTGGAGAGATTGGAGTGGGATTACCGATTGTGATTACTCCATCTAAGCTCTATTTGAATGAGTTGCGTCCTTTCGTGCAAGCTGAGTTTTCTTATGCCGATCATGAATCTTTTACAGAGGAAGGCGATCAAGCTCGGGCATTTAGGAGTGGACATCTCATGAATCTATCAGTTCCTGTTGGAGTAAAATTTGATCGATGTTCTAGTACACACCCTAATAAATATAGCTTTATGGGGGCTTATATCTGTGATGCTTATCGCACCATCTCTGGGACTCAGACAACACTCCTATCCCATCAAGAGACATGGACAACAGATGCCTTTCATTTGGCAAGACATGGAGTCATAGTTAGAGGGTCTATGTATGCTTCTCTAACAAGCAATATAGAAGTATATGGCCATGGAAGATATGAGTATCGAGATACTTCTCGAGGTTATGGTTTGAGTGCAGGAAGTAAAGTCCGGTTCTAAAAATATTGGTTAGATAGTTAAGTGTTAGCGATGCCTTTTTCTTTGAGATCTACATCATTTTGTTTTTTAGCTTGTTTGTGTTCCTATTCGTATGGATTCGCGAGCTCTCCTCAAGTGTTAACACCTAATGTAACCACTCCTTTTAAGGGGGACGATGTTTACTTGAATGGAGACTGCGCTTTTGTCAATGTCTATGCAGGGGCAGAGAACGGCTCAATTATCTCAGCTAATGGCGACAATTTAACGATTACCGGACAAAACCATACATTATCATTTACACATTCTCAAGGGCCAGTTCTTCAAAATTATGCCTTCATTTCAGCAGGAGAGACACTTACTCTGAAAGATTTTTCGAGTTTGATGTTTTCGAAAAATGTTTCTTGCGGAGAAAAGGGAATGATCTCAGGGAAAACCGTGAGTATTTCCGGAGCAGGCGAAGTGATTTTCCGGGATAACTCTGTGGGGTATTCTCCTTTATCTACTGTGCCAACCTCATCATCAACTCCGCCTGCTCCAGATCCATCCCCTACCGCTTCAAGCTCTTCATCTCCCACAGTCAGTGATGCTCGCCAGGGATCTATTTTTTCTATAGAGACCAGTTTAGAGATCTCCGGTATTAAAAAAGAGGTCATGTTCGATAATAATGCCGGGAATTTTGGAACAGTTTTTCGAGGTAATAGTAATAATAATGCTGGTAGTGGGGGTAGCGGGTCTGCTACAACACCAAGTTTTACAGTTAAAAACTGTAAAGGGAAAGTTTCTTTCACAGATAACGTAGCCTCCTGTGGAGGCGGAGTAGTCTACAAAGGAACTGTGCTTTTCAAAGACAATGAAGGAGGCATATTCTTCCGAGGGAACACAGCATACGATGATTTAGGGATTCTTGCTGCTACTAGTCAGGATCAGAGTAATACGGAGACAGGAGGCGGTGGAGGAGCTATTTGCTCTCCAGAAGATACAGTAACATTTGAGGGGAACAAGGGTTCTATTGTTTTTGATTACAACTTTGCAAAAGGCAGAGGTGGAGGAATCTTAACGAAAAAATTCTCTCTTGTAGCAGATGATTCGGTTGTCTTTAGTAACAATACAGCAGAAAAAGGCGGTGGAGCTATTTATGCTCCTACTATCGATATAAGCACGAATGGAGGATCGATTCTGTTTGAAAGAAACCGAGCTGCAGAAGGAGGCGCCATCTGCGTGAGTGAAGCAAGCTCTGGTTCAACTGGGAATCTTACTTTAAGCGCTTCTGATGGGGATATTGTTTTTTCTGGGAATATGACGAGTGATCGTCCTGGAGAGCGCAGCGCAGCAAGAATCTTAAGTGATGGAACGACTGTTTCTTTAAATGCTTCCGGACTATCGAAGCTGATCTTTTATGATCCTGTAGTACAAAATAATTCAGCAGCGGGTGCATCGACACCATCACCATCTTCTTCTTCTATGCCTGGTGCTGTCACGATTAATCAGTCCGGTAATGGATCTGTGATTTTTACCGCCGAGTCATTGACTCCTTCAGAAAAACTTCAAGTTCTTAACTCTACTTCTAACTTCCCAGGAGCTCTGACTGTGTTAGGAGGGGAGTTGGTTGTGACGGAAGGAGCTACCTTAACTACTGGGACCATTACAGCTACCTCTGGACGAGTGACTTTAGGATCCGGAGCTTCGTTGTCTGCTGTTGCAGGTACTGCAAATAATTACACTTGCACGGTATCTAAGTTAGGGGTTGATTTAGAATCCTTTTTAACTCCTAACTATAAGACTGCCATACTGGGCGCTGATACAACTGTAACCGTTAATAATAATCCTACTTTAGACCTAGTGATGAAGAATGAGGCGGAGGTCTATGATAATCCGCTTTTTGTGGGATCGCTGACAATTCCTTTTGTTACCCTATCTTCTGTCAATAATACCAATAGTAATGGGGTTGTAAAAACAGCTGTCACTATTAATGATGCAGATGCTGCGCACTATGGCTATCAAGGTTCTTGGTCTGCAGATTGGACGAAACCTCCCTTAGCTCCTGATGCTAAGGGTATGGTGCCTCCTAATACAAGTAATACCTTATATCTGACATGGAGACCCGCTTCCAACTACGGGAAGTATCGATTAGATCCTCAGAGAAAGGGGGAATTGGTGCCCAACTCTCTTTGGGTAGCGGGATCTGCATTAAGAACCTTTACTAATGGTTTGAAAGAATATTATGTTTCTCGAGATGTAGGATTTGTAGCATCTTTGCATGCTCTTGGGGACTATATTCTAAATTATGTACAAGATGATCGGGATGGATTTCTAGCTAGATACGGAGGATTCCAGGCGACTGCTGCCTACCATTACGAAAATGGGTCCATCTTTGGAGTGGCTTTTGGACAACTATATGGTCAAACAAAAAGCCGAATGTATTACTCCAAGGATGCAGGGAACATGACGATGTTGTCCTGTTTCGGAAGAAGTTATGTAGATATTAAAGGAACAGAAACTGTTGTGTATTGGGAGACGGCTTATGGCTATTCTGTGCACAGAATGCATACGCAGTATTTTAATGACAAAACGCAGAAGTTCGATCATTCGAAATGTCATTGGCACAACAATAACTATTATGCGTTTGTAGGTGCCGAGCATAATTTCTTAGAGTACTGCATTCCTACTCGTCAGTTCGCTAGAGATTATGAGCTTACAGGGTTTATGCGTTTTGAAATGGCCGGAGGATGGTCCAGTTCTACACGAGAAACTGGCTCCCTAACTAGATATTTCGCTCGCGGGTCAGGGCATAATATGTCGCTTCCAATAGGAATTGTAGCTCATGCAGTTTCTCATGTGCGAAGATCTCCTCCTTCTAAACTGACACTAAATATGGGATATAGACCAGACATTTGGCGTGTCACTCCACATTGCAATATGGAAATTATTGCTAACGGAGTGAAGACACCTATACAAGGATCTCCGCTGGCACGGCATGCCTTCTTCTTAGAAGTGCATGATACTTTGTATATTCATCATTTTGGAAGAGCCTATATGAACTATTCGCTGGATGCTCGTCGTCGACAAACGGCACATTTTGTATCCATGGGCTTGAATAGAATCTTTTAATAAAGATTTTTCTTTTCAGAAGTGGGTTCTGATCCCAGGAATTCTTTGTGTCCTTCTCCTATTTGAGGTTGTTCATGCATTTCGATGATAGGAGAGGGCGGATGGTATAGAAAAAAGGGAAGGCTCTCTAGAATTTTAGAGAGCAGGATCTTTTGTTTGATTCAAACAAAAGGATGAGCTTTTTTTTCATAAAAAATTCTTTTACGCACTTCTAGTTTTGAACAGGTCTTTAGCAGAGTACATAAAGACAGAATTATGTTCTAGGTGAGCTCGTAAGAAGACGTATTGTAAGAACAGTTTCTATAATTGGGTGGTAATTTTTATTTTTAATAATAAAAAATACGCCCTAATTCAGCTAAAATAGCCTTGTTTTTATTAAACCCATTTTGTTTTTTAACGGAATCGAGGTGAATCATGGTTTGTCCTTTACGCAGTTGCTGTACTACTCATACCAGCATGGAGAGCGTGTCTTTGGAAGAGACCTCGCCTCTTTTAGAAGCGATATCACAGGTTGTGCAAACATGCTTAACCGTAGCCAAGCACACAGAGAACGCTAAGATTTATAATCGAAAACAAAGAAGATGTCATCAAACAGGATGCTGGCAACAATTAAAAAAATTACTGTGTTGCTGTTGTCCAAAAGAAAAGCCGGTATCAGGATCGATTACTGCGCTCTCGCTCTGGATGCAGTCGAATATTCCTACTTATGGTTTGTTAGTTGTAGGTTATGCGGTATATAGTTCAGGAGTACGTTGGGAAGCGATCTTGGAAGGAGAGACTTTATCTCCTGGAGATAGAGCGCAACTAGATGCCTCTTTAGAGAGTGCTCAAGTTAGGTTAGCTGGTTTGATGTTGGACTTTGGGACGGAGATTTTCCCGGCTCTGAAACACTTCTGTCGGAGAACTTAAATGTGATACGCGACGTGAGAAAAAAAATGAAAAGTCTTAGAGAGAGATCCCTAAGACTTTTCTCAAGCTCTAAAACGCAATGCTAGGCAAGGGAACTAGAACCTGTGAGTGGCCCCCAGATCCAGGGAGTAACTATGGCTTTGCCCGCGCAGTACGTAAGACACATTTAACAGCGTCTGAAGTCTATGCAGAGCTCTTTGATTCGTAAGCCTGAACATGTAGGCTCGCGAAGCCAAGTTCGCCATAGGAGCATCCCAGGAGACGGCATTTTTGAGTAACACTACAGGTCCCGATTCCACATCACGTTTTAGGTCTTGGATGTAGGCTCCTAGAAAGTAATAGTAGTTTCGTGTTTTTTGGGATTTTTTTTCAAATGTTATTCCTATAGGAAGTGAAATATTTCTGAAAGAGCTGGCAGAAAAGGACCGAATCTCTCCCGAACTCTCCTCAAAACCGTCCTGTGTTCCTGAAAATCCTTGCAGTTTAGAGAAAATAGAGAAGGAGCTGAACAGTCCGGAACCATTGGATACAATAGGAATCAATGCGCACACTTCTCCGGATACTGCAACGCTATGCCAGGATCCGAATCCTTCTTTAGAGAAGGAGCGATATTTTGTTTTTAGCTCATGGATACTTTCATTGTAGCATGCCTGTGCAGAGATTTTCATTAGAGAGGTAGCGAGTTGCGCTTGTACAGTAGCTATATAGGAGGTCGTTTCTGTAGACGTAATAAAGGAATCGGACGATTTCCCGAGTAATTGTCCTGCAGCCAAGCAGAAAGAATGGTCATCTAAACTGTGAGTACTGATACCGAATAGGTAGCCAAGGCTTCTATGATGCCAATTATCGATAGGTTTCCCAAAGCTGTCGTGAGCATAGAATAAATTAGAAACAGCAGATCCCCACGTTCCAAATAGATAGGCTCCTCCGTGCGCTGTTGTATTAATCATCGACTGCACAGCTTGCATATCGGAATAGGTGTTCCAAAGAGTGTTCGCAACGAGTGTAGATTGACGTTCTGGATGAGGCACATAGTTTTTAGGCGTCCAATTAGCAATCAGAGAATGCCCTTCATCAGAATCTTTCCAAGAAAAAGTCCAATCTCCTTGATATCCAAAGTGAGAAGAGAGGTTCCCATCAGGAAGATGTAAATGAGATTGCTCTTTAGAGAGAGTAAGGAGAGGAATATTGTTTTGCTCTTTACTGAGAAGCTCTACATTTTCATAAAAATTCTCATCTCCAGAATTAGAGAGGAAGATCTTTTGGATAGAAAGGTTAGGGGCGTGGATAGTTACGCTTTTTTCAGTATCTAAGGAATGAAGGGGAATACTTAGCGTAGCTAACTTCAAATCAGAGGAAGTTTTTAAAGAAGTTCCCGCTTCCATAATGAGGAGAGCTTGAGGATCCTGAGAGAGAGAAGGCGCGGAAAGGACAGCGCGATCTTTTAAAACTAAGCGTCCGGATTTCAGTTCGATAGGCTGCTGTAGTTGGGAAGTGAGGTTATCAGGAGTTTTTTCTTCTTCAGAAAGACGTTCGCTCGAGAAAATCACTGAACGGTTTGCACTTGTCTGAATAACTAAAGGAGATGCGGTGGCTGGGGTGGGAGAAGTCACGCTGGCTTGCAAAGAGGAGGGAAGAGGCGATTCTTTGCTGCTACTTTCTTGTACAATAGGATCAAAGAAAAGAATATCTCCGTTGCGAGCTTCTAAGGAAGAAAGAATCGCATCTTTCTCTAAGTAGATGGCGTTTCTTACTAGACCTTGGTCGGAGGTGCGTTGGGAGTTATTCTGGAACAGAACAGATCCTTCACCTGCAAGGATAGAGAGACTCCCTCCGGACTGGATGGCGATAGCTCCACCTATTTTAGCGCTGTTGTTAATGAAGGAAACAGGACCGTTATAACGCAATACCATGTGCTTGGCATAAATAGCCCCGCCTTTTTCTTTAGCAGAATTGCTTGCAAATAGCGTTTCTTGGTTACAAGCAAGAGAGAGAGAGTCTTTTTCTGAGGTGTTTAGATCGCTGATACAACAAATAGCGCCTCCATTCGTGGCGGAGTTTCCAGTGAAAAAGAGAGGGTTTACATTCCCTGAACAAATAAGATTACTACAGCAAATAGCGCCGCCATTTAAATCCGCACGATTACGGGCGAAAGAAATAGGCGACACATTTCTAGATAAAGAGAAGGTTTGAGCCTGAATGGCTCCGCCATTTCCTTTAGAAGAATTCTCTTCAAAAGCTGTGAAAAGATAGTTGTGCTGTAGAGAAAAGGCATCCGCAGAGATGGCTCCTCCAGAGCCTTCAGCATGATTTCGACAGAAACTCATGCTACCATTATTGCGCAAGGATAACTGACCATTCTTTTGATGAATAATAGAAGGAGAGCTTTCCTTGGAAGAGCAATCTGTGAAGGAAAGGAAGCGAAAATTTTGAATGGAAAGATCTCCTTTTTCTTTAAAAAGAGCCTCTTTGGGGTCCGTGATATGGAGTTTAGATACGAACCAACAGTAGGAATTTCCAAGTACATACAAAGGATCATCTTGTGATGCATGAGCACAAAGAGCAGGAAAGAGGCTCTCCATGGTACAGTCCTCAAAAAATGTACAGACGACATGATTAGGATTTTTAGTGAGGAGGGCGGTTTCACCTAAGGGATCCTGGCCAAAGAGGACCGCTGTGGATGACAAAATAGCAGCACATAGACAACAGAAGTTCATATGATCAGGTCGCATGGGATTCCCCCTAAGAGTCTAAAAGAAGAGGTTATGTCAAAAAAAAGTAATAATTTACAGACTTTTTCCTCAAGGGCTCTGTTTCATGTCTTTCAAGATGAAGAGTTAAGGAAGATTTTTGGATTGTGAAATTAGAAAAATCAGAATTATCAAATTAGATAGTTTTTAAAAAATTAAATAATCTTTTAAGAGATCTTATATTTATTATCGATTTTTTTAATTTTGATTTTTAAAATTAAAATAAGTTTTTATTTTAGTTTTGGGTTGGTTTGTT